>NZ_QULA01000004.1:2825-170422 GCF_003481595.1 Blautia sp. OM07-19 | reverse complement strand
AGCACATTTTGTTGAAGTTTCTTTATATTTTATTTTATCTAGCACAACAAGTTAAATTATTTTATTATCTAACATTTTCAAGGTCAGGCGCCAACCTGATCCCTCATTTTTCTATAAATCCATATGCGAGATAACAAAAACAGGATTTGTGGAAAACTGAACACAAAGTGGAGTGAGCGGCGAACTACATCGCCGAAGTCGCGAGCAGGGGAACGTCCCACTCGATGGGCGACAATGAGTAGTAACCTATAAACGGGTCTACACAACACTGCTACTGTGTTCATTTTTTCATAGGTTCTGTTTTTTGCGTTCTGCTCGCATATGGATTTTTCTTTTTCTTCCCCAAAAAACATTAATTGAAAAAGAAAAGGAGAACAAAATTATGACCAAAACAAACGTAATATTAGCAACTATGGATTCTGTAAAAACACTGGAGGGCATGGTATTCCAGCCGGTTAAAATTCTGGAGGAGCTGGGTTATACCTACGCGGGCGCGACAGAGGATGAGAAATGGGATGAGAAATGGGATGAGATCCGTTATACAGGTGTTAATCCGGACAATCCGGAAGACATTGCTGTTGTAACAGTCGGAGAAAGGAATGACGAGCAGTACGCCTATCTGGAAAATGAAGATGGCGAGGACTGGCGGTTTAAAATCCACACGAGGGATAACATTATTACTAATGTGCACAAAATCTACACTCCAACGGAGGCGCTGGAAGAACTGCAGACAATGGTGATTGGAAAGAAATACGACGATTACACAGATTACAGTGAGCTTGGGGATGACGATGAGGTAATAGATTGGAATGAGGTCTGTACCTGGTACAATTTAGAACTTCATGGGACAAGCTACATAGAGAGTGGAGACGCAGAATATAAACAGATTGGCTTTAACGAAGAAACGCACGTTGTAGTACTGTACGTTAATACTGCAGACGCGCCGGAAGTCACGCTGTATATCTCCGACGATGGCACAATTTATGAAGTATGTTAAATTTTTGCCGGCCTGATTAAGTGCTCCCGGAAGAACGTTCTCCCGGGAGTGCATATTACACGAAGGGAGCGATTACGCCGGATACGAGAGGAGAACGAATGAATTATGACAACAATGACATTACCAGCATTCAATATGAGTTTTTTAGCCGGATACGTTGAGATGAAGCCCATTTGTAAGTCGTACAAAGAAGGACTGAAAATCGCTGAAATTTCGATCTTGGTTCCTGGAGAAAAGGGATCGTATAAGATTTTTACCACTGGCAGCCTGGCCGAGGAGGTCACTCACTCAGTCAAACCGGAAGATTTTCTGATGTGCTACGGTAGAGGCACGTCCACCAAAAATGGAAACAAATTTTGTTTGCAGGCGATCCGCGTAATGAATTACGGAAAAAACGTGGATGCGGAATACTTGGAACCGCTCCGGATTATAGAACCGTACACGATGGAAATTCCAGAAGCCGGGTTTCATAAAGTAGAATTGTAAAAAAAATACAAGAAATTGTAAAAATAGTATTGACAGACAGAAATAGATGTGTTATTATTAATACATAAACAAGAGAGGACGAAACCTCAAAGGTTTATAAAAAATTATTATTATTATCTTAGACGGAAACTTATTTGTAACCAGTTAACTCAGTAGCCCATTTTTGAGGAGGAAAATAGAAATGACCGAAAGAAAATGGAGTCTAGCAGCTTGCAGAGTAAATGCAAAATTAACTCAGAAAGAAGCTGCCAGAATTTTAAAAATGTCTCCAGCGACGCTGAACGCTCACGAGACAGGCAAAATCTCTCCTAAAATGGAGCAGATTAAAAAATATGCGGAACTCTATGACGTTCCCGTAGAAATTATTGATATCTGATTCTAAAAAAAATCAGATCGCACATTGAAAATCGAATAAAATGTTCATCAATTTTATTATTATATTTTAGGAACTTTATATATATCATCTATTAAAATCTATTTAACGGATGGTATCAGAATCAGTCCTAGCATAGATATCAAGAGTCTATGTTAGGCAGGAAAAATCTTAATCTTGAGTCAGAAGGAATACTGGATCCTGAACAAATCCATTTATTCCAAGCAATTTCCAATTTTGGAGAATACGGAATAACTCCGGGCATTTTCCAAATTAGGAATGGTACAGAATAACTCTGTAATTCTCCGGAAATTGCAAAAACAGGATGACTCTGGAAAAATTGAGATTTTGATTCTGATACTGTCCGTTTTTTTATTTTATTCTAACGAACTTTCTATATTTTGAGAATTCTCTCAAAAAAATTCCATCTATTTGAAAAAACCGCAAACGCCAAAAACAAAAATTGCTGTTTTTGAAAAAAAATAACATCTTATAATAGGGAACATTTATTCGATTCCTCAAAAATAACTCGTGAATTTTATTTTGACAGAAAAAAGGAGATTTTAAAAATGAATAATATTGTAATCGAAGGGCGTCTGGCCCAGGATCCAGAGCAGAAACAGACACAGAACGGAAAAATGATGACAACCTATAATATCGCCTGTGATCGCCAATACGACAAAGAGCACGTGGATTATTTTCACTGTCTGAGTTTTGGTCAGGTTGCTGATTATGTAGCCAAATATGGAGCTACCGGGATGAGCATTATCGCCGTAGGATCTGTTCAGATTGTGAATTATCAGGACAAAAATGGACAGAGACAGACTGGCGTAAATGTAATGGTCAATTCTGTAAAATTTTTGAGCCGCAATCCGAATACGGAAAATCCACAGAATCAAAATGGACAGCAGCAGCCTCAGGGCGGCTATGGTCAGCCGACAGGCGGTTATGGCAACGGTCAGAGGCAGCAGGCGAACGGCGGCGGATATGCACAGAATAATAATGGATATGCTCCTCGTAATACTGGTTACAGCCAGAATAACAATGGATACGGACAGCCTCAGGCACCTGATTTTATGCAGGTCCCTAGCGGAATGGATGACGAAATACCATTTAATTGATTTGCAGAAACAGGTGGACAAAAATGAAGAAAAATGAAAAAAAACAGAAAAGAAAAACAGCACCAACATTTGAGATGGCACTGAAAACCGGTATATTACCTAATTATATGCAGCTGTGGAGTCCTGAGAGACTCCAGGCTGTCAAGAAATTGTACGAGGCGATCACCGAGAAAAGGGATGCCGACCTCGGAAAAATTATTGTTGCAGGCGTACCCTGTGGAGGTGGCAAATCCTCCCTCCTCAAAGGTCTCGCGGTAATGGCGGCCGAGAGGATGCTGTCTCTGGTGATGATGACAGATAACAACCAGAGATTGCATGATGATATTGAGGATGCGATCAAATCCATCGGGGGGATTGAATGGGCGCAGGTAGAGCGTAATATAGCCTGGCTGTCGGATGGCGATACGGTAACGGCAGGAGAGTGGAGGAGCGTAATGCTCTCCTCTCTCGTGGCTCTCTCTACACAGCGCTATCTGATGGTTAATGATGATGTCCGCAAAAATGCCTGTACAACGTACATCATGGGCCAGCAGACTCTCAAGGACGTGTTGATCTGTGACGAGGCATTCCAGGATGTCGATGAACATATGTGTTATTACAGCGATGTCAAGCAGTTCTCCGGAATTCTCCGCGAGAGCATTCGTCCCGACAGAGAATGGGAGGATAACATTGGAGAGACTGCCAAAAGAGCGGAAAAATATGCAGATAAATTGATTTCCGACCTGTTATTAGAGATTGACAGAATTAACAAAATTAAATTACCGGCTCCTAAAAATGGACCGGCGCCGGAAGGACAAATGCACATTGACCTCTACCTCGGCAGAGAGGAGAGAGTGGAAAAATCGGAAAAAATATGGAGAGAAAAATGGTTGGAAATCCTGCCGATCGTTACTGATATCAGAGATGATATCAAGGCTGTCAAAAAAGATCTCCGCTCCGTCTCCGAAAATAGACTGTTTTCCGGACTCCAGAAAATCCAGAAGAGCATGGAAAATATGAGCGAAAAAACGAGACCTGAAACGATCCTCTCCACACTGGAAGAGCTGCTGAAATTAACTGAATTGCTGCCGATTGGCGGCGTTAGAGCTGGATTGAGAGAGATGGCAAGAACTTGCCTGGATAATGCTGAGAACTATTTTGCATTGCCGGAACTCGAAAAAATTATTCGGAACAACAGAGATAATATGTATAGCAACAGTGAACATGTTCGTGGTCGATCAATTACGGCAGAGCAGTTTTTAGACATTTTCCGTTCTGATAATGTGGTGTTCATCCAGGCCAGCAACTACGGCGATGACAAGGAAGGAGATTTGACGGGGCAGATTAAAATACACGTTTTCCGTTACAACATAAAATATTTGCCCCTCGACAAAATGCCTTGTTATCTATTCGATGGAACTGGCGGAATTAACCCGATGTATGACAATCGTGATATTTTTGAGGTCCGCCAGTATAGCAAGCCTCAGACTCATGTAGGATTTGTTCAGCTGGACGAAAAAATGAGCAAAACATTTTTACAGGATGGACGCAATATTGACCGGTTGTATGAGAGGGTTTCGAATTTTCTTTTGGAAACATATTGTCCTCGGAATCTGGATCCTCGAAAAATTATGATTTCTGGATTCAAAGCCGCCGGAAAAAATGCAGCAGAATACGGATTAGCATGGCCGGATGGATATGTTCCGGAGGGGCATGAGAGATATCCGATATTACATAATCATCAGACTGGAATGTACGGGCCAATATCTCAATATCCGTATGCTACATATGGAAGCAGTTACTGCACAGGATCTAATCTCTATAAGGATTGCTCCCTGTTATGCAAGATCTCAGTCTTGCGGCTCAAACAAACAACGGTTATCGGTCAGATTTGCTGCCGCGATCGTCAATTTTTGGAAAATCTGAAGAGCATGGATGAGAGCTATCGCGCACGTCAGCTGCAGCTGATATTCGCGTTTGGAGCAGACAGGTCAGATTTTGCGGATATCATTGAGGACGTTACGTTGAGGACTGCAATGGCGGATGTCATTCAGGAGATCAACAGGTTAAGAATCAGAAATTGGTGCGATAATCCGGCAGATGCTGGTAGATACGATATTACCGTAATATGGGCGTTAAGAGGTCGGAAACAGGGCGAATATGATTTAGCTGATGAAGATTTTTACGAAAAATTGATGCGTCGGGTTATGGAATATTTTGGTAGTAATCCTGCTGACAAAAATGATTACCGTTATATTCCAAGTAAATTGCATCCAAGAAGAAAATCTACGGAAAAAACCGGAACGTTGATGTGCAAAATATCTGACTGGTGGGAAGCACTTCCGGACGGAAAAGAATTCACGCTGTCGGATATGGCGGCGGGAGTAGGAGTTAACAAAAGAGTTTTAAACGCGACGCTCAGGAAAGAGCAGAACACTCATTTTCTGCATCTGCTGCAGGGGGAGGATAATTGCAATGTCCGGAAATCTGGAACCTGTTATATCTACAAAAAGCCAGCAAAAGAAAAAGAACCTGAGTATATTCAGGAAACACTGGATTTTGCCAAGATGATGTAATTCTGGCGGGGAGCTCTGAGTTGAGAATATTTTACAGGTTATTAGTTGCTATTAATAGCCTGTAAAATTACAAACTCAGACACTTGTAGTCAACGCAAAGCGTTCATTTTGATCGTAAAACTGTTGATGCTTCTATCAACTATTAATACTGTCGCCGACTCGTAGGTGATTTTTGGTAGATGTAACTGCCGATAAATTAACTAATGGTTATTAATGTTTTGGCTCTGGACACCAGACACTGGCTGATTACTGTTTAAGCTGGTAGTTTTACAAGTTCTTAGACTTTGTGCAATTTATATAAAAACAATACTTAAAAGCAATAAATATTTGTAAAAACTGGTGTAAACCGTACTCTTATATATATTATAGGGTACGGTTACCACTTAGAACTATTTGTACTTAAAAAATAAAGAGCTTGTAGTGCTTATTGACTTAGTACTCCCCGGCAAAATTTTAATTTTTGAAGATTTAGAATAGGAGGTTTTCCACTATGAAAAATATAACAACAACATTATCCGCTGTGGTAAAACACGTTGGTATAGATAAAACAAAAACACTTGTATGGCTTGAAACCTACACAAATTCAGGACGCTCTACCAGCAGCAGATTCTACACCTATGATAGATCAACGGACAAATGGACCTATCCGCTGGACGAGGCAGAAATAGAGGTATCAGAGCGTTATGTCGCAGAGGATTTTATGAACGTGTATAAAAATTTCCTTCAGATGGCCGACATGATCGACAGCAGTATTACCGGAATTAAGGAGGGGTGGTTGTCATGAAAAATATACCAAATAGAATTTTTATAGTTGTTGATCGTTACGAGTTAAATTTTGGCGGCGACATGGGTGACCGTTGTATATAATTAGCCGTCGGCGGTGCTGGCATTCACGGAACGAGTGGAATGATCGGCTTTGACAGCACAACTGGGCGTTGGTTGATTGGTGAGAAAAACGGCGTTCGTGAAATTTCCGAAGAAGAGGCGTTCAATCAGTTAGTTAAGGCTTACAAGGACTCTTACACCGTAGAGGATCTGGTGCGCGCCAATATGGAGGCAATTAAGAAAGGATGGTGTAATAATGGCAGGTAAAACAAAAAGAACTCCGCAGCAGATCGGACGTGCGAGCAAACAGAAGGGAGCGCGTTTTGAACTGGAAATCTCTCATTATTTAAAAGATCACGGTTATCCAAACGCACATAGAACCGCTCAGCACTGCGGCAAAACTGGAGATGCGGGAGACGTGGAGGGTGTGAGCGGGTTACATATAGAATGTAAACATGTGGAAAAACTTAACATCTATAATGCCTATCACCAGGCAGTAAGGGATAGTTCCGCCAACGGTAACGGAAATATTCCTGTAGTGATTCACAAGCGCAACAGAGAGGAAACGCTTGTAACCCTGTCACTCGATGATTTTATAGAGATTTATTCCGCCGGTAGAAACGGTGGGGAGAATGGAGTGTCTGAATTATGATTAATGGCAAACTTGAATTTTGCAGGGATGATTTTAAAATGTACCGCACTCTGGAAGCACAGTTGGCATTTTACCAGAAGCAGCTCTCGGAACTGCGCGACAATTACCTCATCGTCGATACTGTGAATGACTACAGGAGCGGCCAGGCACACACTGTAACCATCGAGACTGTGCAGCAGACCGCCTACGCTAGATCTAAGGCACAGACAGAATCTGTCATCCTGGACCTCACTCAGAAATTATGGATCATCAGGAGGACTGTGGATCTGGCCACCGGATGTACGGAGGCAGCTCTTCAGGCTGCAGTGGCTATGTACATATACAATGGAACAGAATTAGATAAAATCGCACGCCTCCTGTTCGTTAGCCGTCCTACCGTCAGTCGGTATATCAAGAGGTTTTTTGAACTGCCGGAGGTAAAGAAATTGTTTTACCAGGCCGTAGAGGATAGTAAAGGCAACCTGCGCGATCTGAAACACTAGAAACACTACATATAGTAAAAATATCAAAAAAAATTGAAAAATACGATATATTGAACGCTATGAACGGCATGAACGCCATGATATGTTATTATATAATTGTCAGAAAAAACAAATAAAACATTAGACATTTCAGTACGTGATGGTTATATATGTTGTATGTTGTACGTTAATTTCTGACATATATGGAATCCCTTTTTTCAAAATTTTATGTTCACCTAAAAAAGTCTTGCAAGATTTAAAACTGCAGGGCTTTTTTGTTGCAATTTTATGTGGAGGAAAATCGTTATGACAACTGAATCCGAAAAAATGGAATTTTTTGAAGATATTTCGTATAGTGAATATACAAGAGAACATTATGAAGTTTCTACGTTCGGAACTGTTATTAATAAAAAAACAAAGAGGATGCTAACGCCGTTTATCAGATCAGGATATCCTACCGTGTTAATTCCGATTGGTGATGGGAATGTAAAGCATTTTCCTTTGCATAGATTAGTTGCAGAAACATTTCTGCCTAATCCGTTAAATTTGCCACAGGTTAATCATAAAGATCAGAACAAGTTAAATCCACGAGTAGATAATCTTGAGTGGTGTACATGTCAGTATAATATTAATTACGGTGACGCAATTTATAGACGCGTCGTGAGTATGATAGGTCATACACCAGAAGTTGTGTGTTTGGAAACAGGTAAAATTTACCAAAATCAGAGCCAGGCAGCACAGGAATTGAGATTGGATCAGGGCAATATGAGTAGAGCCCTTTCTGGTAGGTGCAAGAGTGTTGGGGGATATCATTTTAGATGGCTTTTTGAATTTTCGTAGAAATTATTCAGCATGCCAAAAGGGCTGTAGTTCTTCTGATAAAGAAAATGCAGTCCTTTTGGTGTATAAATCAGATATGAAAATTAAAATTTATATTAAATATATTATTTTAGTAATTCATCATAGGTGGTATCAAGACAATCGCGTATTCCTCTGAGCTGGGATCCAGTAATATGCTGGATTCCGCGTTCGATCTTGACAAGTGTTTCCCTGGTGATGTCCACGTTTTTCAATTGCAGCATTCTGACAAAATCAGTCTGTCCATAACCTTTTTCTAACCGGATCCGGCGAATATTTCTGCCAATATCAATTCCAACCTGTTTGATCTTTTGTTCTGTCATATAACGAATTTCTCCCTGGTAAAAATAGAACCGAAATTAGTCCTTTTTATTTATCTTAAGGAAGAAAAATGTTATAATGGGACTAGTATTAGTCCAGTTTTGCGCGAATTATAGTATAAATCAGGAATCATCCATTTTCTGAAATGACAAATTAAAAAATTATTTTAAATTTAAAACCTTGAGGATACTTTATGTGTCTAATAGATAAACAAATGAAGGAGAGAGAATAATGATATGCTATAAATGCCAAAAGTACGTTGAAAAATCAGCAGAGAAATGCCCTTATTGTGGGGCTGACTTTAAATTTTCAGAAAAACTGATACAACAGGCAATTGAGGGAGAAGAAACAGCGCAGCAGGAACTTTACAACCGCACATACAGTGATGTGTATTTTACAATACTGGCAATTACGAAAGATAATGATCTTATTATGGATGTACTGCAGGATACTTATCTCACAGCATTTCAGAAACTAGAGCAGTTGAAAGAAAGTAATAGTTTCCGCGCATGGGTCAGAAGCATTGCTCATAATAAGACTTTGAATGCTTTGAGGGACCGCCGGGTGCTTTATACGGCATCTGTTGTATCCGTAGAAACGGAGAATGTTCTAAATGTCGAGGACAACCGGATAGAAAATATGCCGGAAGCAACTATTGATCAGCAGGAGACAAGTCGTCTGGTAAGGGAGATTCTGGATGTGCTTCCGGATGAGCAGAGAATTGTTATCGGAATGTTTTATTATGACCAGATGAGCGTATCAGAAATAGCAGAAGAACTGGAATGTAGTGAAAACACAGTAAAAAGCCGGTTGAATTATGGACGCAAAAAAATACAGAGTAAAGTTCTTGAACTGGAAAAGAACGGAACCAAACTCTACAGCCTTGCACCATTGCCGTTCTTCATCTGGCTGCTTAGAAATCTGTATGAACAGCCGGATAAGGATATCTTTGACGCAATACGTCAAAAATATATTTTGGGAAAAGGAGTAGCACAAAAGAAAGACAGTAGCGGTGAAGCAGCAGATTCTAAATCAGAGACAGATCCAGGAGAAGGAAAAAGTGAATCTGGTGCTGATACGTCACAGGGTAGTGAGAGTGGAGACCAGACAGAAAACAGTCCAGGACAGTCCAAAGAAAGTGATTTATTGAAAAAAGCATCGTCAGCCATGAAAACAGGAAACTCAGCCAGCCAGGGACTTCTTTTCAGATTATTGGCAGGTGCAGCGGCAGTTGCGGTTATAGGTACAGGAGCTTATTTTGGCTATCAGCATATGAAGCCTGATGAAAAAATAGAAAAAGAAGCATTGGATACGGAAGAGAAACCAAAAGAAAATCCGACAGAGAGTCCACTGCCAGAAGTAACCGCAACACCTGAACCAACCGCAACACCAACAGTGACGCCGTCTCCAACACCGGAGCCGGACAAAACTGTCAGAGAGGAAATAGAATCCACAGGTTATCAGTATATAGGGGGAACTTCCTATGATGTAACATATACAGGTGGCGTTATTTATCAGGAAAACGGTCCGGATGCAGGTATCAGCCTGTCTGAAGCTCCAACAGGAGTTGTCGGAGTCATAAAAAGAGATATGGACGGAGATGGGGAAGAAGAATATCTTCTGGTAGTATTAAAGCATCGAGAACAGGATTTCCTAAATAATGGAAAAATGGATGCTGCTTTGTACTTTGAGGTTTATAAGGAACAGGATGGAAATCTGGTATTACAGGGAGGAACCGCTGATGAAGATGCGTATGCAGTGCATATTACAGAGTTTTTCCCAAATGTAAAAGTTGTGTGCAGTGGAACGACTGTATATGTCGTCGAAGAAGCGATGGCGGCATTTTCAGCAGATCCGGGAAACAGCGGAGCTTCCTACACTTATACGGGAACAGGATTTTCCTGCAAAAGAGCAGAGGCAATGGATGGAGCGATAGAAAGTGAGTTCACAGATCCAGTAGCAAATGCGTCAGAAGAAGATCTGCTGTGCCAGATCACTATCCCTCAGATTTATGATGAAGGAAATTATTCAATAGTTTCTTTGG
Source organism: Blautia sp. OM07-19 (assembly GCF_003481595.1). Taxonomy (NCBI): domain Bacteria; kingdom Bacillati; phylum Bacillota; class Clostridia; order Lachnospirales; family Lachnospiraceae; genus Blautia; species Blautia sp. OM07-19. Next base: position 159,729 of record NZ_QULA01000004.1, on the reverse strand, counting down.
TGTATAGTGGCACACCTCAGGCTGTTACACTGGAATACAGAGATAATGGATATGTGGAAGCAGAGTCGTGCTCTGATGATGATTCTGCATCTTCAAAGGAAAGCGCGGGTGGTGTAGAAGAAAATGCGGAAGAAAGTACAGATATGGAGGCAGAGATAGCAAATGCAGAAGAAGAGCTTAAAGCACAGGGATATATTCCAGCGGAATTCACCTCATATGATGATGTAATAGAAAGATATAAAACAGTTCTTGAAAAAGAGGAGACATATGAGGAGATGCTTGCTGATGGAATAACGAACATGGGAATGCTGGATATCATTCGTAATCAAGACCGAACGGACAAGCTTTCATATGTTGGTTATGCGGAATTGGATCTGGATGAGGATGGATCAGATGAACTAGTAATACTTAATTCTGATGGAGATGTTTATGAGATATATACACAGAAAGATGGACAGATAAAGAAAATATTTCAGTCATCAAATTATCGTGAAGCTGCATGGCTTGTGGAAGGAAATCTTATTTGTCATAGAGCAACAGGGGGTGCCGGGTATCATGTGATTAGTGTATATAAGTTAGAAGATGGAAGCCTAAAAACGGTGGAATCACTTACAGTTGATACAAAAGTAAACAGAGAAGATACAGGTAAGCTAAATGAAATGGAACAAAAATATTCTGATATGGAGATGAATATTTCATTTAATCCGTTCAGTGAATTTGAAAAGTGATCATATAAAAAGAAAATTTCTTTAATCGATTGAAAGCGGGGAGGAGAAAAAATGGGAAATTTCGGATTTGTAATAGTTGGTGTAATTGCATTAGATATTTTTATTTGGGTATGGCTTATAATATCTGATAAAAAAACACTTATTCATTATGATTTTCTACCGAGGACAAAGGAATCTCTTGATGCGGAAGTGCGAAATGCGATTGTAAAAATAGACACAAATAATAGCAGTCATTGTAGGTACTGCGGAGCTGAAATGGCACCAGGAAGTAAATATTGTGGTATATGTGGTAAGAGTCAATTTCCTAAACAGAGTAAATACTTTAGCAGTGGACATAAAGGTACGATTAAACAGGTTAATCAGTGGTTGGCTGAGAATCCGAATGTAAAAAATGTAACGATGAATGTAGAGCTTGGAAAAGGAATTGGGGCGTTTACTTATCGTTCTGTCATAACGAGCATAGAACTCCAGTATGAAATAGATAAAGAGTGTAATCCGTATCAGTATGCTGTTGTAGAAGTGAAAAGGCATTCTGGATGGTATACTTTCGATGCGAATAAGGCTGTAAATAAATGGAAAGAAAATAATCCAGCTGCACAGGTGGTTTGTGAGCGGTCAACGATTTGGGAAAGAAATGGCAGTGCTCATAATGCGCAGATTTATATGCTTATTAAATCAAAAGAAGAGCAGGAAGGTGTCGATGGAAACACATCTAAAGTAAATTATAAACGGAATAAAAAATGGTTAATTGTCCTTTGTGTATTGATTGCATTGGCAGTGGGAGGAATAACATATGTGAGTTCACTGCCCAGATTTACAGGAACAGGAAGCACAGATGGTTTGATTTTGAGTGTAGATCAGCCATTTTCTCGTATTATGAAGATAAATTACCAGAATACCGCTGCTAATGATTTTTCATTGGGATGGGTAGATAAATCAGCAGAGGTAGTAGCTGTAACTGATAAAGGGGAATATTCAGGCAAAATAGTGGGGGCTTTTGGCAATGATTCAAAATTAAAGCATGGGAAAAAAGGATTCTTTTTAGCGATATTTAAAGATATAGATGGGAATGTAGAACAATTAAATTTTAATGGAATTTTATATTTGAAAGATGATGGGCTTCCTGAACACAATACTGGGTTTGGAAATATGTCTGATAAAGAAGCTCAGGTTCAACTTTTGATCACACACAATAATGGAGATACTTCCACAAATCTATTATCTGAGAATCCGGATACAGAAACCGCAGAGAATCAAAATACAGAAATAACAACAGAAGAAAGCAGACAACAATATAAAGTAACAACAGGTGGAACCAGATTGAATATACGAAAAGAGCCTCGTGCAGATGCAGAAATACTACAAAAGCTGGGGGATGGTGTTGTTTGTGATGCCACTGGAAACAAAAGCGAAGATGGAAGCTGGATAGAAGTTATTATTCCAGAGAGTGATCAGACTGGTTGGGCAAATGCTCAGTATCTTACTGAAATACCAGTGGAACAATCCATTAATGTTGGCGGACGGGAAATAACTACTTCAGATATTCAGAGAATGCAGGACTTTATGTCCAGTAGCCTCCCAGATGCAGAATTTACAGATGAAGAGATAGAGGAAATGTTCCAGAACTAAAATGATTAGTGAAAAATATATTAGTCTAGTACTCAGATCCAGTTTCCTATTGTATGCGAGTCGTGCAGTAAAAACAAAAAAACAGAAAAATTCTTGAAAATAATTAAAAATTTAAAACCTGGAGGAGGGGTTACGTGTCTAATAGGTAAAAGAACGGAGAGGAGGAATTGTTTAAATGCATGTAAGAGCAAGAAATGGATAGTCAGTTAAAGATGCAACTGAAACAATCAAATACCTAGGAGGAAACGAAAAGATGAAAAAAGTATGTAAAAAATTAATGACAATCGTAATGGCAACAGTTATGTTACTGATGACTGCAACACCTGCATTTGCAGGAAGTAATATCGGACTGTATATTCCGAAAAATATGACAATGACTTTGTATTCTAAACAGTCTGTAAAGAATAATCCTTATGCTAACACATCATATATTGCATACATAGAAAACGCTAAAGTGTCTGTAAAATCAAGTAATCCAAAGGTTGCAACAGTAAAAGTAAAATCGAAAAATATTGTAGTTACTGCAAAGAAAACGGGAAAAGTAACGATTACTATAAAAAAAGGATCAAAAAACTATCGTTGTAAAGTGACTGTGTCTAAATATGCGAATCCAATTAGTTCGGTAAAAGTTGGAAAGACAACAATTTCAGGAAAAAAATTCAATACCAATAATTACATGAATTTCAAATATTCCAAATATGCAGGAAAAAAGACGGCAGTCAAAATTAAAATGAAAAAGGGATGGAAATTGTTATCCATGGACTATGCCCAAAAGACATGGAGAAAAGGTGAGAATATTAAAAATGGTTCAAAAGTACCTGTGAAAGGTGGTTCAGGATTTACAGTAGGTGCTTATGTGATGAATACAGCTACACAGCAGACAGAAATTATCTCCTTACAGTTTAAATAAGCGGAATATGAATTTGTAAGAATTCAAATCTCAATGTATGCCTGATAATAAAATCAGGCATATATTGATAAGAGGAAAGAAAAAATTTATGAAGAGATTAAAACGCACTTTATGTATCCTGCTGGCAGTGGTACTCACGCTAACATCCGTCACCTTGCTCCCGGTCAGCGCTGAAACAGACGGGGATGCCGTTATCACGGTACCAATCACCGTGCAGGAAGAGTATGACATGGCACAGGAATTCTTTGAGATTCTGAACAAGAACCGTGCAGATGCAGGGAAATATGAATACATCCTGGATGACAGACTGATGGACCTGGCTATGGATAGGGCTGCACAGTGCTGTATTTATTTTGGACATAACTCTTTAGTTTATAGTAATTATGATGGAATGTCTGGTACTTATATCGACAAATATGGAAAACATTCCACTGACATCTTCATGCAGGAAGATATCGCAGAAGGACTTGCAGATGCCCAGAGTACTTATACGGTATGGTATAACTCTAATGGGCACAGACCTCTGCTTACCGATACCAAAAACTATAAATACTGTGGTATCGGCGTAGTTTCCTACCATGGCAAAAGGGAATGGGTTCTTGTTGTATCCAATGCCCCGGTTGGAAATACGATTGGAAGTGTTTCCGGTTCCAGAACAAACACTAGGGATATTCGCGCAAAAGTAAAATATTTTGCGGGTGGCAATATCACTATCAAAGGACTGAATAAAAAAACAGACACCCCATTTGAATTTGCTGATTATAGCGGAAATGGCAACAGTGGATATTCAACTGCTGATTTCCCAAGTTTGTTTATTTATCGAAATAATACACCTGGCATTATTGATGTCGATGGACAGGGAAGAATCACTACTAAAGCTGCAGGAGCTGGCTCTTTTACCGTATTCTACAGAGGGACTACAGAACTTTGTACCGTGAACGTAAATGTAAAGTTATCTTATAAAGATATGCTGGCGCTGACACCAACTCCAACACCTAAACAGACGGAAACTGCAGCTCCAACCCAGCCGCCGAAACAGCCAGAGACAGCTAAACCTACAGAACCACCGAAACAAACAGAAGTTCCCAAACATACAAAGGCTCCAGAACAGGCAAAACCAACCCAGCCTCCAAAACAGACAGAAGTTTCCAAACCTACAGCGACACCGAAACCTGTACAACCAGTAAAACCTGTTTCTACAAAGTTTACAGTAAAAACAAAAAATGTAACATATAATGGAAAAGCTCAGAAACCAGCTGTTAACGTATATGCTGGAAACAAAAAGATCTCCAGTAAGTATTACAGCGTATCCTACAAGAATAATAAGAATGTGGGCTACGGAACTGTTGTGGTAAAAGGAAAAGGCAGTTATGCAAAATATTCCGGATTCACTACATTTAAAATTAATCTGAAAAAAGTATCTTTAAGCTCCGTAAAGGCTCAGAAGAAAAAAATGGTCGTATATTGGAAGAAAACTGGTGGTAATCATGGATATCAGGTACAATACAGTACTTCGAAACGTTTTTCTTCAAATGTAAAAACCGTCAGACTTAGTGCCGGAAAGAAAAGTGTTACTATTAAAAATATTCCTGCGAAAAAACGCTATTATGTGCGTATCAGAAGTTATAAGAAAGTTGGAAATAAAATCTGGTACACCGGATGGAGCAAAGCGAAAAATGTAAGAACAAAGTGATTTTTTCGAAACTATCACATAAAGAAAAATATAAGAAAAGAAGGATTGATATGAAAAGTAAGAAATTGAAAACATTAGCAGTGGCAGTAGTGCTGTCTCTGACAATTGGTGCCGTCCCGCCTGTAACAGGGACAGAGATTCCGATGATCACGACCACCGTGGAAGCGGCAGCAAAGAAAGTGTCCTTAAAAGCATCCAATAAAAAGGTATACGCAGGAAAGACCGTAAAGATCAATGCGAAAGCAACCAGAGGGGCAAAACTTAGCTATAAAACTTCCAATAAGAAAATCGCCACGGTAAATTCTAAAGGCGTTATCACAGGTAAGAGCGCAGGTACAGCAAAGATTACCATTACAGCAAAGAAATCAAAATATAAGACTGTGAAAAAGACCATCACGGTAAAGGTAGTAAAACAGAACCAGAAGATTACTACGTCAAACGTAACCCTGACCATAGGACAGAGAAAGAACCTGGGCGCAAAAGCCCGCACCCCGATGATCTATAAGAGTTCCAAGCCGAAGGTAGTGACCGTGGACAAGAAAGGAAACTTGCGGGCACTGAAGACAGGTACGGCAAAGATCACCATTTCGGCAAAGGCATCAGGAATATATAACAAAGCATCCAAAACCATTGCCGTAACGGTTTCAAAAGCTGTAGCGTCAAAACCTATAACTCCAACAAGGAAGCCAGAGGCATCAAAACCAACGACAACACCGGTGCCAACAAAAGTACCGGAACCTACAAAAGTACCAGAGCCAACCAAGGCGCCGGAACCGACAGCAACACCGACACCTACAAAAACACCGGATCCTACGAAAGTACCAGAGCCAACAGCGACTCCGATACCAACAGCTACACCGACAGAAATACCAAAACCGGAAGTATCTTATGTAACAGCCCTCTATATTGAAAAGACTGAGGATGATACTTTATATGTAGGAGAACCGAAAGAATGTAATGTAAAATGGGAATCTACAGGTAATACAACCAGAAAAGACTTTATCTATGAATCCAGCGACACTTCCATCGCAACTATTGATGAGAATGGAACAATTACTCCCTTAAAAAACGGAAAAGTTTCGATAACGGTTACTTCAAAAACGCCATTTGCATCTTCGAAAGGAGCTATTTGTTTGCATACGACAAAAAAATATACGGTAAAGGCTCGCTATAATGATGAATACGAAAACGGAGTAGGATTTAAGGATCCAGAAAATGTTACCACAAAAGGAAGAAACGTTGGGATTGGTGAGACAATCAATCCGAATGAAGGCATCAGTAACTGCAGCCCGGAAAAAGCAGAAAAATATCTGACATTTTCCTCCAGTGACCCATCGATTGCTACAATTGACAAGTATGGAAACATCACAGGAGTGTCCAAGGGCTATGTAACATTCACAGTAAAGACAAAACTTCCGGTAGAACCCACAGGCAATTATTATAAGGAAGATTCTGCTACCTATCATGTAGGAGATTATACTTATGAAGAGATTTTGGATGGACTGACTATGGATACCGTTGCAGGACAGACGGCGCACGAAGTGATGAATGACCTGCGGCAGAATCCAGATCACAGAAATTTTTTTAAAGATTATCCGAGTTATCCAACACGTGAATGGTCAGATGGACTGCTCCGTGATGCTGCAACAAGAGCGTCCAGAAACATTGTATGCGTTGTACTTGGTGGATGGGCAGAAGGCGAAAAATCCTCGATAAATCCACTCGCTTCTCATCCAGGCGCATTTAATGGATATGGAGGAGCTGGCTGGGAAACTACAGGAGCAGCTCTTGGAAAAGGGGGTTCTGTATTCTTTGAAGACATTGGACATTTTGGAAATGAAACAGACCCCAAAAAGAAATATGAAGCTATTGCAGTTGTGCAGTACAAAAATGCGGCTGGTATTAACTTAACATCTATGATTGTACAGGCAAGTTCATGTGAAAGGTTTCTGTTAGATAGTATTATTAAATCTAGCAAGATGCCTGCAAGCCAATTTTACGATTACTGTAATCATTTTAATCTGGATATCGATGACGATAAATGGATGATTCCAACAGAGGAAGAAGATTCTTCTGTTGGAGGAGATGATATCTTCTCAGATGGTTCCACAGGTACAGTTGATAGAACATCCTCTGTAGAAACATCAGATGCCGGACAGCAGGAAGAGACTGAAGAAACAGAGGAATTTGAACTTTCCCCAGAGGAAGAAACAGGTGCGGTTTCTGATATAGATGTAACTTTCGAATAATGTTTTATCCCCACTGGATATCCAGTGGGGATTTTTCTTTTACTCTATCAACTTTTTCCTTTTCCTTTTTCTGGAAATAAAACCAAACTTTTAAGTGCCAACTTTTAGGGGAGTAAAAGTTGCTCTCTTCTAGGAAAATCACTTGTTTTTTTAGAATAAAAAGTTGACATTTTTTCATAAAAATTGGAATTTAGGACAATAAAAGTTGAGAAAATAGCAATATCTATACAGATTTGAGTTAGGTTTGTTTGGTTTCCAGGTAATTTTTGATTAATCCTGCTGCCAACTTTTAGATTTATTGATTTTCCGTAAAAGTTGACATTTTTAAGAAATCGGATCATACTCATCCTAAAATTACTATTTTAGAAAAAGCCCGGCGCGCAAATTCTCTTTAAAGCAGATTTATTTCAGGAAAATCCAGATTTTTAAAACGGGATATATCAGAAGAGATATTAAGAAAAAATAGAAAATGCCAAATACGGCATAATCAAAAGGTATTAATGCCGCATACGGCATAGAGTAGCATTTCTAAAAGTGGAGTTTATGCCGTATAAGGCATAATTAAAAGCTGAAAATGCCGTATAAGGCATAAGTGATATTTCAGAAAGAATTGTTTATGCCGTATGAGGCATAAGTAAAGCTCAATAATGCCGTATTGGGCATAAGCAAGAGGTAATAATGCCGTATGTGGCATAAATGAAAATTAATAATGCCGGATAAGGCATTATAGAGTATAATTAAAGATAATAGAAGTGGAGGTAGCCAAAATGGATCCAAATGGACTAACGTGGAGAAAATTGAAAAAACAACTTTTTTCCGAAGAGGAAATTAAGGAGAGCGAAAGACGAGTTGAAGAACTGATGAAAAAGAGACAGCAGAACGGACAGAATTAGGAAAAAATAGGTTTTTGCCTGATTTTTATAGGTTTTAAACTGATTTTGATAGGTTTTGCTTGGGAAATATTGATTTTGAGAAGGATTTGAAAAGGGGTCGATTATGACCCCCTTTAACTATTTTCATAAAGACTTTCTTTGTAGAAATTAATCAGGAGTTGAAAAAGTGGTTTGGTGTGTTCCGGCGCGCGATTAATAATATAGGATGGAATTTGATCGGGAGGAGTGTTTGCGCGGAATAATATGTTGAGCTCCTGCAGCAGTTGGATTATTAATTCAGGATTGCCGGATTTTTTCAGCCAGGTAATGACAAGGCGTTTTACTGAATCATAAAATCCGGTTAAGTATATTTTCAGGCCGGTTTCAATCTCGTCATACGCGCTCTGTTGGTCCGGGAACAGCTGCTGCAGTACGGCGAGAGCACCTTTTAGGAGGACTGGATCCGCTGCATGATAGCGTTTAGTGTAGGGACGGTTTTGGGGTGCTTCCGATTTCCATTCTTTGACAGTCTCCAGGCCAATTCCGTATTCCATCATAATATTTTCGTCGTCATCATCAGTTTCTTTTTGGATAAAATCCTGTTTGGCAATTTCGAGACGTTCCTCCTCGGTCTGTTGGAGGCAAGAGTATAATAAATATACGATCGCGAAGCATTCCGGAGAGGCGCAAGTCTGAACTTGATCGAATAGATATCCCTCCGATTCTCCGTGTTTGATGGCATTGTTGACTATTGACAGAGCTACGCGTAACAGTGCACGACGGGTTCCCTCCGCAAATCCAGCATTGTAATCATAGCCGAGAGAGCCCCAGTAATCAACAATATCGTCCATATTGTCTGGAGCGTCCTTGTAGCCCATGGCGTATATTTGGGCATATTTCTGCCAGTTTTCGTAAACGTCTCGGTCATCTGGGAAAAGATCGAGAATTCTGCCAAGAGCCTTTCTTCGTAATGCGCCGCTGGTTCTACATTCCATATTCAGTTCTCCTCCTTGTCTAATACAACTGTCATTTCTGACATGCATTTATTGAGATTTGCCTGTCGTCTAAGTGCGGTCATTTGTGCGTCCGAAAATCGGACAGAAAACCATTTTTCAATGTTTTCTTTTACTATGTTTGGTTCCTGTCCATCCTGCAATATCTGAACAGCAGTACGACGTGCAATCTGTTTTGTGGTTTTCCGTTCCATGTAGTCTGCGGCCTCCTGTTTCCAACCAACGATTTCCTCGTAACCGATGATATCGTCTTGAAAAAAATCGTAAATGGAGTGAGCATTGCCACCGTGATTACAATACAGGTCCTGCACAACCTCACGTGCCTTATCGCTGCGTCCACGAAGATACGCTACATGTTCTGCTGTTGTTTTAAGAGGAGTAGCTGCTGCTTCCTGCAATCGCCTGAGTGTCAGATTATCAACTTTTGCTCCGGAATTATCAACACTGGAACAGATATTATCTATTTCCGTCTCTGATAGCTCTGGGTAGACACTGTGAATAATGTCCGGTGACACACCGCATTCACACATAAGCTTGACCTTGCGGATGCGGCAGCATCGATTGTGTAGCTCGGATGGTGAGAGGTCAGTTTTTTTCCTGCCGGTTAATTGTTCCTCTTCCTCGTCAGATCTGGCTTCTGCTTTTAAAACTGCCATTGCGTGCTCTGGAATCTCGACGCCGTACCAGTTATCAATACATATCCTGATATCAACAGAAGAAACCCTGTCACGGATCATCGCAATAGCTGTTACAGCTGCAATCTCCTTGGCTTGCTGGTGGTAATATCTCTCATCGTAATTATGCGGGTCGTGGAGACTGCCGCACAATTCATCAACAGTTTTTGATTTTTCTTCGTTATTCATTCGTCCTCCTCCTTAAAAATCTGCCGGAACGTATTACCGGATAATAGTTCTACGGCTACCCGAAATCCCTGCTGAAATCCCCACAGATCGGCAGCACCGGCAAGCTCCATTACCAGAGACTCGATTTCCAGGTATGTGTTATCCATGGTAGACAAGATCTTAATAGTAGTGTTAATAGCATCCTGAAGGCTCTTAGGATAACCAGCATTACAATAATACGCGTAGATTGTCCTCATCAGGTCCTCATCATCTGTTTCAAGCCGGTCAGGATTCCATTCACCGTAATCAATTTTATTGGTCATTTTGCACAACACCTCTTTTTTTTGTAATTATGTGGAAATAGTACCATGAAAATCCTTGAAAATACAGTGTTTATGTGGATAAATAGTATTTTCATCACTTTTACTTTTGGAATGCTTTTTGGGATACTTCAATTTTTATTCAGATATCTGAATGCCGTGTTGTGCAAAATGACGAACGATTTTTAGGACAAAATACGAGAAAAGGCGACAAATTCTTGTGCAGATTTCATAAAGAAAATGCTTTTAGAGCATAAAAAATTGTATGCGTTTGTCCTTATAGGGAAAAGACGTATATTGTCAGTTTTTAAAATGAATTGACAGATGTGTACGCGCAATATCATTTGTGAGGTACGTCAATAGACTTTTTGGAACACCTGTCATATAATGTATATATCAGATCTGAAGGAGATGTTCATTCTCCCTGTTATATAAAACGGGTCGTTCTTGGAGCGGCCCGATACTTCAAAAGTTTTCCAGAAAAAAGTACCTTTACAATTAAAAATGAGATTTGCCGGGGGAGCCCTAAGCGAGTAAAAGATATCAGCTATTAATTTAATGTATTAGCTAATATATTTTATTGACCCAAAGAGCGTGGTCAACGCAAAGCGTTCATTTCGGTTGTAAAAACTATTGGTAAAATTAAAGACTCTTAATTCTATGTTTCTAACCGATTCTACTTTTAGAAAAATTAACGGCTCAAGAGCTCATTAACGATTGTTAATTTTACAGTACGAAAAGTTCTAATGGTAACCGTACCCTATATATATTATAAGAGTACGGTTGTAACATAAATGTCGATAATATGACTTTTAAGGCTACTGATTTTGTGTAAAATGTACAATTTTATAAATCATCAATAAAATCAACAGTTATTAAAATAATCTTAAGCTGTTATATCTAATTAAAAGTAGGAGAGGAGAGGAAAGAAACATAGCTTAACAGTTTGTAAAATTGTCAATGGCTTGTAATATCAAAATGAATGCGTTAGCATTGACTACCAATGTTTGAGCTGATAAAAAATACAGGCCATTAATCAAAATTAACAGCCTGTAATCATTATCAACTCAGAGATCCCCCACAAATCTCAAAAAAAAAGGAAGGAGCCCCACAATGCCAGAAAGTCAGATCTATTACATGAGCGAACTCATCGAAAGAAACCTTGACGAAGTTCTCCAACAGACAGAATTTTCGTTAATAAATTATATCGGTCTGTCACCAGAGGAGGCCAACAGAACGATTAACCTGGCATTATCTCGTATAATAGGAAGAAACTCTGTCAGCCAGCAGCAGAAACAGCCTCGAACTATCCGTATCTCAACAGATAGCAACCCTGATTACACGCTGGCAGAAATACCTTTCTGTTAATCACAACGGTACCCAGCGATAATATTCCAAAAAGTCCACCGTTTCTATATGATCGGTGGCCGGACAAGTCCTACTACATAAGGCAACACCCGGAGGAGTCTGATATTAAGAAAATTAACAATTAGGAGGATCCATAGAACATGTAAGCAAAACATACTATTACATATCTACATTCCGCACAGCAACACACAGAAAGCAGCTGCAGGCGGTAGGAGCAACTGATGACAATACTGTAATTGAACGATTTCACGGTAAGATACCGGAGCGAGAACAATATCAGCGCCTCAAAAACCACCTACTAAAACCCGGTGACATTTTGGTCATCTATGATCTGGAGGCTCTTGGTGGAAAAAGAAGCGCGCGCCAGGAATTACAGTATTATAGAGAGCATGACATCCGCGTAAAAATCCTGGATATCCCAACAACCACAATTGATTATCATGACAACCCAGAGATATCAACAATGATCATGGACACTATCATGAGCACTCTCGATTATGTTATTGATCACGAAATAGAACGTACCCACAAGAAACAGATACAGGGCGTTGATCGGATCCGCGACAAGCCTGCCTGGCACAACTACGGCAGACCGCAAGTACACCTTCCTGATAACTATGCCGAGGTCATGGAGAGGTGGACACGTGGGGAGATTACCGCAGTTGCAGCGATGGGTTTAACCGGACTGAGTAGGACCACATTCTACCGGCTCAGTCATCAATATAAAAATGGAGGTCTGCAGGCATGACAAGGATTGAAGACTATGTGAACAGGAAATATCCTATATTAATCATAGAGGATCCAGTTGAGGGCGGTTATACAATATCTGTCCCTGATCTGCCCGGATGCGTTACCTGCTGCCAACGATGGCAAGATATTCCAGCTACAATTGAGGACGCGAAACAGGCCTGGATAACCGCAGCAATCGAAGAAGGTATCCGGAGACCAGAGCCTACAGATATTAATAACGTGGAGGTATACAAAAATGTTTGATGATTTTGGTGGATTTAATGATTTTAACAGTGGCTTCGATGATTTCGGTGGTATGAATGACCTGTATTACCAGCAGGACGCTATGCAGCAGGATTTATTTCAGCAACAGACAGGGCAGTTTCAACAACAACAGTTCGACAGCATGCGACAGCAACAGGACGAATTCCAGCATCAGGTAATGACGGAACAAAACCAATCTCTATTCAGAAGAATAGTTGATTTCATTTTCTTTTAAATATAGAAAAAAAAGAAAGGGACGGCTCTTAAAAAGCTGTCCCTTAAAAATTCTCCTGAGCAAATTTTGGTTCCGGGATTTCCCTACCTGCTGCCGTTGCCGTATCTATCCATTCTGTAATCACATTTTTTACATTTTCGTATGCCTCATTTGGACTTTTCCCATCCGCCATACAACCCGGAAGATCCGGAACGGTCACAATATAGCAATTTTCCTTCGCTGAATATTTCATTACTATACAATAATTCATCCTATTTTCCTTTCAAAATAATTTTCCTATAAACAGTATAGCACAAAAATTAGAATTGAAAATAGAAGGGGTTATTATTTACTGGGTAAATAATTAGAAACAGAAGAAAAATAGATAAAATGTGAGAGAAATGAAGATATTACGAGGTGACATCTGAATTTTTGCTGTTTTGCAAAATAAATTACATATTAATACCGAAACATAGATTTTTTGAAGAAATGGAGGTATTAATATGACAGGACGTGCATATGATTCGGCAGTCAGGAATACAGATGAAAAAAGGATCATCGAGGCTGATTTTGCCATGAAGGAACCGGTATATGATCGTATTGAAAAGCAGGACCCGTCTGGGGTGAGTGTGATTATGGAATTTCCTCAAAATCCTAAAATTGACGGAGAAAAGATCCTGCAGGAGGTAAGAGCAATTCTTTCCGGAACGTTAAGGGAAACTATGGGAAAGGCAAGCGGAAACGAATGATAGCATGTGAGGAGGCGAGATACCTCCTCAATTGTTTTTTGACGAGGACATATAGGCGGTGAGTAAATGAAAAGAGTACGAGTGTTATTGCGCGTAAGTTCCAATCAGCAGCTGGATGCAGATGGAGATTTGGACATACAGAGGCAGATCGACTTAGATTACATAAGGGAGCATAAAGATTGGGTACTAGATAAGAAGGAGTACTTCGAAGGTAGTAATAGCGGCTACAAGAACGCAGTGGAAAAGCGTGACATTCTGAAAGAAATTTTAGAAGACGCGAAAAATGGAGAGTATGATATTTTGGTTGTCTATAAAGATGACCGTGTGGGCAGACGTATGTGGGAGATCGGATCATACGTGATGACGCTTAAGCGGTATGGAGTGGATATCTATACAGTCAAGGATGGCTGTATTTCTCCGGAAACAGATGATATTATGGGACAGATGGTACTCGCTCTTCGTTATGGAAATGCCCAGAAAAGCAGTTCTGATACTGGGATGCGAGTAAAAGATACCGCAAAGAAGCTTGTTCAAAAAGGAAGGTTTATGGGCGGTAAAGCTCCTTATGGTTATTCGCTGGAATATTCCGGTGAAATAAGCAAGCATGGCAGAGCTTTGAAACACCTGGTTATCATTTCGGAACAGACTGAAGTGGTTGTGTTTATTTACGATTTAGCATTTTACAAGGAATATGGTTCTGTAAAGATAGCAAAAATTTTAAATACTCACGAAAAATATAAGGATATGGCACCGAATGATATCTGGAAAGCTGGAACAATTACGAGCATTTTGACGAATCCCATATATGCTGGTTATACTGCATATAATAGGAGAACCAGAACTGACGGCGTATATCATAAGCTTGGAAGCGATAATTGGATTGTTGCGGAAGAATGTAATCCAGAAATTGCTATTGTAGAGGTGTATATCTGGAATGGTGTACAGGATCTAAGGAAGAAGCGGGCTGACAACATTGCGAAAACAGATGAACACAAAGATCCGAATATAACAGTAATGATTAGCAATAGAGGTACATTAGCTCTGATGGATGTATTATATTGTGGTTATTGTGGATGTAAAATGACCAATGGCAGCAGGTATAATTATTGGACCATCAAGGGTACCGGAGAAAAGCGTTCCGGAAAAGTCGGAATATATAAATGTCAGGATGCATGGAGCGGTGCGGTACATCCGGGAAGAGGTTTTTACCGGGCCGACAAGATCGAACCGATTGTCTTCAACTCAATTTCTGAGTACATAGGGCGGCTGCAGGAAAATGACGATGTTTTTCAGGAAATAGAGATAAATAAACAAAAGGAAAAGAAAGCAGTGAGAACTGAGCTGGAAAAAGAAAAACAGGAGCTTCTCAAGATTCAGAAAAAAATTGATGTCATGGAAGAAAACATTCCACAGGCTATGACAGGAGAATATCCATTATCACTGGATGATCTTGTAAGACTGATTGATAAGCAGAAGGAAACCTATAGTAAACAACAGGAGATAATAAAGCAGAAAGAAGAAAAATTAAAAAATATGGATGTATCCATTTCCGAGTGGGGATACCTCCGGGAACAGATCCCGACGTGGCAGCAGGTGTTTTTGGATGCGGACTCACACACGAAAAGAGTTTTGGTTGATAAGTTGGTTGAGCGTATTGATGTAATGGAAGAACAGATCACAATACGATTTAGAATACGGCTGGAGGATTTTATCAGCAATCCAGAAAAAACAAGTCAGAATTTATTGGCAACAGCGTCTGATAAGAGTATAATTTTAAATAATATTAAGATAAAATGATGTAAGAAATCAACCCCGAATTTATATATAACACGTGGTACCGGAACAAAGGAAAAGATTTTACAATTACATCGTCCACTGCCTATGATCACAAATGGATTCATGGAAGAAATATTTTTGACAGTATTTCCAGAATCGTAGATGAGCTTTTTGAAAATTATCTGTCGAGACCGGATGTGAGACAGCCGATTCTGACCCAGTACTGTGACGGACGGCAGGTACAGTGCAGAAACCGCGGATGGATGACACAATGGGGCAGTAAATCGCTGGGAGATCAGGGGTACTCTCCAATAGAAATTCTTCGGTATTTTTATGGAAATGATATTTATGTAAATGTTGCAGAAGCAGTATCGGGGATTCCTTCTTCCTGGCCGGGATATGATCTTAATATCGGGGCAACAGGAAATAAAGTCCGCCAGATTCAGGAACAGCTGAATGTGATTAGCGATGCATATCCGGCGATACCGAAGGTTGGAGTAGATGGGATTTATGGCGAGCAGACAAAGAATTCTGTTCGTAAATTTCAGGATGTCTTTGGACTTCCTGAGACGGGAATTACAGACTATCCGACCTGGTATAAGATTCAGGAGATTTATGTCGCTGTCAGCAGAATTGCAGAATTGAATTAAATTCACAAAAAAACGGAAAAATTTCAAAAAAAGCCTTGACTTTGTCAGTTGTTTCTGGTATCCTACTACATGTCGCGAGGGAAGAGAATAAAGAATTCCCAAAGAAATGCGATATGCGGAAGTGTCGGAACTGGCAGACGAGCAAGACTAAGGATCTTGTAAGCATTGCGCTTGTGTGGGTTCAAGTCCCATCTTCCGCATGGATAGATCCCTGTATCTGAGAAGGTGCAGGGATTTTTTTGATTATTATTCAGATTTATAAAAAACGCCGCATCACAGAGGCAGAAGATAAATAAACTGCCCTGTGGTGCGGCGTTTTTGGAACTATTTCATAAAATTATTTGATTTTGACAGAGGAAGTTCTGCTCCAAACAGAATAATAATTCTTTTTGCTGACGGTTTTGTATGTGCGGATTCGAATGTAATATTTCTTGCCACGGGTCAGCTTTTTCAGAATGGCAGATTTGGAGCTGCCTTTTGCGGTGATCGTTTTAGCACCCTTAAAGTTGCTTGAAGTACTGTACTGGATCTGGTAGGCAGTAATGGATTTTACCGGTTTCCAGGATATGCTTGCCTGATTCTTTGCAGGTGATTTTTCCATCGGTTTTTTTGTTCTTGATGATATCTGTTTTTTTACTGCTCTGATTCAGGGTAAGAGAAGCAGCTTTTACTGTAAGTGTAGCCTTTGCACGGGCAATCTGAAAGTTGACTGTTTTTCTGCCAGCATAGCATCTGGTACCTGTGACGGTGACAGAAGCCGTGCCTGCGTCTGTGTTATCGCTGTAGGCAAGTGTATAATCTGTGTCAGGGGACAATTTCTTACCGGCAGAGGTTGTTACGGTGATTTTCGGCTTTTTTTCGGAACCATCATAGGTGAATACCGAGCTGGAAAGCTGAACATTGCATTTGCTGAAATCATTGGCAGTAATCTGGAAGGTTTTTGTTATAGAACCGGAAAAGCTGCCGCTTCCATAGATAGTAACGGAAGCTGTGCCTGCATTGGTATTATTACGATAATACAAGGTATAATCCTGATCCTGCGTTAAGGTACTGCCGTTACATTTTACAGTGACATCAGGTTTTTTTGCTGCGCCGTCATAAATCTGCGACTCATCAGAAAGAGTGATGTCGCAACTGCTGATATCTCCACGGCTGATATAAAAGGTGGTGGTAAAATATCCGGAATAATTTCCAATACCTGTGATGCCCGCACGTGCTCTTCCAGGAGAAGCATTGTACGCATATTCTACAGTAAAGTCCCTGCCCTCAACCAGGGTTTTGCCGTTATTAACAATGGTTACTTTGGGTTCCTGTGGTCTGCCATCGTATATGCAGGTGTCTGGTGTAAGTGTACAGGTAGTGCTGCTTGTGTAGATAGAAGCAGGTTCGATCGTGTATTCTTTTGTTACACTGCCGGTTTTTACCAGATGTGGTGTGGTGGCACTGTCGGAAGTGCCTGCGTAATTGGAAAAATAGACTGATAAAAAATGAAAAAAGTGTTGACATATGGAGATTACTTCGTTATACTGTTGATTGTCGCGAGGGAAGAGAATAAAGAATTCCCAGGGAAATGCGATATGCGGAAGTGTCGGAACTGGCAGACGAGCAAGACTAAGGATCTTGTGAGCATTGCGCTCGTGTGGGTTCAAGTCCCATCTTCCGCATGAATGAGTCCCTGTATCTGAGAAGGTACAGGGATTTTTGCATACTGAAACAGAAAGCCGGGGCAAAAGAAGCAATGCCGGAAAAACAGATGAATATCTGCAAACGGTAAGGGCTGGAAAATCAGAAACAAATAATTTTGCAAAAAATAAAAAAGAGTATTGACTATCTAAAAAAGATTTGCTATACTATCATCTGTCGCGAGGGAAGAGAATAAAAAATTCCCAGGGAAATGCGATATGCGGAAGTGTCGGAACTGGCAGACGAGCAAGACTAAGGATCTTGTGAGCATTGCGCTCGTGTGGGTTCAAGTCCCATCTTCCGCATGAAAGGTATTGACTTTTACATTACCTTTTGTTATATTAATATCTATCGCGAGGAAGCAATTGTTTCCAAGAAATGCGGTATGCGGAAGTGTCGGAACTGGCAGACGAGCAAGACTAAGGATCTTGTAAGCATTGCGCTTGTGTGGGTTCAAGTCCCATCTTCCGCATGAGAGAGAACTCCTGTTAAATCAGGAGTTTTTTTTATGCCATAGCAGATAACTCCATAATGTTCTGCCGATACAAAAAAAGAAATTTTTTTTGAAAAAAAGAGGAATTTGAAACATTATGTAGAATATAATTAATATAGGGTATTTTGTCGTTACTGTGAACCATAGTGTTTTTGCACCTGTGGAGGTAGTGCCTATGAATATACGGGAGAAGATGGAACAGCAGGAACTGGAACTTTTGAGTCCATATGCGGCGTGCAGCGCTCATTCCAGAGGCAGGGAACGCACCGAGGAGGAATGCGATGTCAGGACCGTTTATCAGAGAGACCGTGACCGGATTCTCCACAGCAAGGCATTTCGCAGACTGAAAGATAAGACACAGGTGTTTCTTGCACCGCACGGGGACCATTACAGGAACCGGCTCACGCATACACTTGAGGTATCGCAGATCGCACGCACGATAGCCAAGGCACTTCGCCTGAATGAAGATCTGGTGGAGGCGATCGCGCTCGGACATGATCTTGGACATACACCATTTGGGCATGCGGGGGAGCATGCGCTTGATGAGATCCATCCGGGTGGTTTTACTCATTACCGTCAGAGTATTCGTGTCGTGCAGATCCTGGAGAAGAACGGTGAGGGACTGAACCTTACATGGGAAGTGAGGGATGGCATTCTGAACCATCGGCTCAGCGGCAGTCCTGCGACACTGGAAGGACAGGTTGTCCGCTTTTCCGACAAAATAGCTTATATCCATCATGATATGGATGATGCACAGAGAGCAGGTATCCTGACAGAAGATGATATCCCTGTGACGCTTCGGATACTTCTGGGGTATACAACGAGGGAGAGACTGAATACTTTTGTGCATGATATCATAGAGAACAGCCTTGAGAGAGACCATATCTGTATGTCGGAGAGAATCTTCACGGCACTGATGGATCTTCGGACGATTATGTTCCAGAATGTATATACGCATCCGGAGGCAAAGAGAGAAGAACACAAAGCAGTCAGAATGCTTAAGAAACTATATGAATATTATATCGAGAACCCGGAACAGATGTCCAGGGAATATCAGGAACTCATGAAGCGAGGAGAGTCCGGATCCCAGGCGGTCTGTGATTACCTTTCTGGTATGACAGACCAGTATTCCATGGAGAAGTTCCGGCAGATATACATACCAAAGTCCTGGGAAGGCTATTAAGCAGCAGAGGAGGATGGGCAATGCGTTATTCGGACGATATCATTGAAGAAGTACGTCAGAAGAATGATATTGTAGATGTGGTATCCCAATATGTGAAATTAACCAGGAAGGGCAGTTCCTATTTTGGGTTATGTCCTTTCCACAATGAGAAGACACCTTCATTTTCCGTAACACCGGGGAAGCAGATGTATTATTGCTTTGGCTGCGGAGCCGGTGGGAATGTTTTTAATTTTATCATGGAATATGAGAATTATACGTTTGGCGAGGCGCTGAAGCATCTCGCTGACCGCGCGGGAGTGGAACTTCCCAAGATCGAATATTCCAGAGAAGTGAGAGAGAAGGCACAGGAGCGTGCAGAACTTCTGGAGATCAACAAGCAGGCCGCGCAGTATTTCTACTATCAGCTCCGTACAGAGAAGGGCGCGCAGGGGTATCAGTACCTTACAGGGCGCGGGCTCAGTGAGGAGACGATGCGTAAGTTCGGGCTTGGGTATTCGGACAAATTCGGCGGAGGACTGTATCAGTTCCTTAAGTCCAAGGGCTACGGTGATGACCGGCTTCGGGAATCCGGGCTTTTTAATGTGGACGAGCGTCATGGTATGTATGATAAGTTCTGGAATCGTGTGATCTTTCCGATCATGGACGTTAATAACCGTGTGATTGGTTTTGGCGGACGTGTGATGGGTGACGGCAAACCGAAGTATCTGAACTCCCCGGAGACTAAGATCTTTGATAAGAGCCGTAACCTGTACGGACTTAATGTCGCGAGGACGACGAGGAGGAAATATCTGATCCTCTGTGAAGGATATATGGATGTGATCTCCATGCATCAGGCAGGTTTTACCAATGCGGTGGCTTCGCTTGGAACGGCACTGACTTCCGGCCACGCCAGCCTTCTGAAGCGTTATACGCAGGAAGTCCTGCTTCTCTACGACAGTGATGAGGCAGGTGTCCGTGCGGCGCTCCGTGCGATCCCGATCCTGCGGGAAGCTGGCGTCAATTCCAGAGTTGTGAATCTGCGGCCATATAAGGATCCGGATGAATTTATCAAGAACCTTGGAGCGGAAGCTTTTGAGGAACGGCTTGAGCAGGCATCGGACAGCTTTATGTTCCGGGTCAGCATTGCAGAGAGCGAGTTCCCGATGGAGGAGCCGCAGGGGCAGAACCGTTTCTTTGAACGCTGTGCAGAGATGCTTCTGGAACTGAAGGATGAACTGGAGCGGAACCTCTATATCGAGGCGATCGTTAAGAAGTACCGCGGTCAGTACGGTATCAGCGTGGAGGATCTCCGTAAGAGAGTCAATACACTGGCGCTTAAGGGTACACCGGCAGAACGCCGCATCCAGCCAAAGAAAAGTCAGGAAGGTGCACCTAAGAAAAAGAAGGACAGTGCTTCCGATCAGGCGCAGAAATTGATGCTGACCTGGATCGTTACCTACCCTAAGATCTTTGACAAAGTGGCACAGTATCTGACACCGGAGGATTTTGTGGTCCCTCTGTACAGGGAAGTGGCGCAGATGCTTTTTTCTCAGAGGGAAGAAGGCGAGGTAAATCCGGCCAGACTCCTGAACAGTTTCACAGACAGTGAAGAGCAGAGAGAAGTTGCATCGCTGTTTAATGCGACGATCCATCTGGAGACTCCCAAGGAGCAGGATCAGGCTTTTGCCGATACGCTTCTTCGGATCAAGACAGAGAGTCTTGCAGAAAGAAACCGCAACTGGAATCCCACGGATATGGCGGGACTTCAGGAAATCATCAAAGCAAAAAAAGAATTAGAGGAACTCGGCCGAAAACGCCGGGATCTGCATATTTCTTTTGAATAAGGATAAAATATAAACACTATATGGAGGGAATAAGCACCTATGGAAATGAATATGGGCAAATTCAGCGAAAAACTGGTTGAGCTTCTGGAGCTTGCAAAAAAGAAAAAGAACGTACTGGAATACCAGGAGATCAGTGATTTCTTCAAAGACCAGCCTCTTGAAGTTGAACAGATGGAAAAGGTATACGATTTCCTGGAAGCCAGCGGAGTCGATGTGCTCCGTATTTCAGGCAATGATGACAGCCTGATGCTGGACGATGATGCAGAGCTGGACAAGCTGGATGATGAGGAAGAGATCGAACTGGACAAGATCGATCTTTCTGTACCGGAAGGTGTCAGCATTGAAGACCCTGTCCGTATGTACCTCAAGGAAATCGGTAAAGTCAGCCTTCTTACAGCAGATGAGGAGATCGAGCTTGCAAAGCGTATGGAGCAGGGCGATGAGGATGCCAAGAAACGTCTGGCAGAAGCCAACCTTCGTCTTGTAGTCAGCATTGCAAAGCGTTATGTAGGACGTGGAATGTTGTTCCTGGATCTGATCCAGGAAGGAAACTTAGGTCTTATCAAAGCCGTTGAGAAATTCGATTACCGCAAGGGATATAAATTCAGTACCTATGCAACATGGTGGATCCGTCAGGCGATCACAAGAGCGATCGCTGATCAGGCGAGAACGATCCGTATTCCTGTGCATATGGTAGAAACTATCAACAAGCTGATCCGCGTTTCCCGTCAGTTACTCCAGGAGTTAGGCCGTGAACCTACCCCGGAAGAAATCGCAGAAGAGATGGATATGAATGTTGACAGAGTGCGTGAGATCCTCAAGATCTCTCAGGAACCGGTATCTCTGGAAACTCCGATCGGTGAGGAGGAGGACAGCCACCTTGGAGATTTCATCCAGGATGACAACGTGCCGGTACCGGCAGATGCAGCAGCATTTACTCTTCTCAAGGAACAGCTGATCGAAGTTCTCGGAACTCTTACCGAGAGAGAACAGAAAGTCCTGAGACTGCGTTTCGGACTGGACGATGGACGTGCACGTACCCTTGAGGAAGTTGGTAAGGAATTCAACGTTACAAGAGAGCGTATCCGTCAGATCGAAGCCAAAGCACTGCGTAAACTGCGTCATCCGAGCCGCAGCCGCAAACTGAAGGATTATCTGGACTGATGGGCGCATCTGTACAGATTTCCAGGAGACTTGGCGCGATCGCCGATCTGGTGACACAAGGAAACCGGCTGGTAGATGTGGGATGTGATCATGGATATCTGCCGGTATACCTGAAACTTGAGAACAGGATTCCAAGCGCGATCGCAACAGATGTTGCGGAGGGACCGTTGTCTCGTGCGCACGAGCATATTGAACAGTACGGACTGGGCTCTTACATAGAGACAAGACGCTGTGACGGACTTGCCGATATCGGACATGGCGAGGGAGATACCCTTGTCATTGCCGGCATGGGCGGTCCTCTGATGGAGCGTATCCTTAACGATGGCAGAAGCGTCTGGGATGATTTTCAGGAAATGATCCTTCAGCCGCAGTCAGATATTCCACATTTCAGGCATTTTCTTCTGGAGAATGGATTCCATATCATAGAAGAAGAGATGATCCTTGAGGACGGTAAGTTTTATCCAATCATGAAGGTGAAACGAAATACGGAAACGGAGCCTGAGGTGTGGAGCGCGCAGGAGGAAATGTTTGGAAAAATCCTTCTTGAGAGAAAGCATCCGGTTCTTGAGAAATTCCTGGAAAGAGAGCTCAGGATCCATGAGGAGATCCTTGAGAAGCTCAAAGAAGCTTCCGGGGAGAGCGCAGTAAACCGCAAAAAAGAAGTTGAGGAGGAGCGGCAGCTAATCCTGGCTGCCCTGGACCGATATGAAAGTAAAGGAACTGACAGCGTGGCTGGAGAATAAATATCCGGCAAAAGCAGCAGAACACTGGGACAATGTAGGACTTTTGGTTGGTGATGATGAGGCAGAAGTTTCTCATGTTTTTCTTGCACTGGATCTGACGGAGGAAACTCTGGAAGAAGCGATCCAGGCGGGGGCAGATATGATCATTACGCATCATCCGATGATCTTTAGTGGAATCAAAAAGATCAACAATCATGATTTCACCGGAAGGAGGATCATGCGCCTGATCCAGAATCATATCTGCTATTATGCCATGCATACGAATTATGATGTCCTTGGCATGGCAGATTTGAGTGCAGATTATCTGAAACTTGAGGAGCGGGAAGTTCTTTCTGTGACAGAGGAGACCAGGGACCGCTGTGAGGGATTGGGCCGTGTCGGCATGCTTTCGAAGCAGATGAGTCTCAGAGAATGTGGAGAATTTGTAAAGGCTGCACTTTCTCTGAATGATGTCAAGATTTATGGAGATCTTGAGCAGTCGGTGCACAGAGCTGCGATCTGTACAGGAAGCGGCAAGAGCATGATCTCAGACGTACTTGCCAAAGGTGCGGATGTGTATGTCACCGGTGATATTGACCATCATACAGGAATTGATGCAGTGGCAGCAGGACTGGCGGTCATCGATGCCGGTCACTACGGCACAGAATATATTTTTATGGATGCCATGAAAAAGAAGCTCGGCGAAAACTTCCCGGAACTTCCGATCACATGTGCAAAAGTAAAAAGCCCGTATACGATATTGTAGATATCGAACTATAACTATAAAAACGGGAGGGTTTTTATGGAGAATATGGCAAAAGTAACGATCAATGGCGAAACGAAAGAATATCCCTGTGGAACTTCCTACAGGGATATTGTCAATGAATACCAGAAAGATACAGAGGCTCCGATCATACTGGTCACGGTGGATGGGAGACTTCGGGAGCTTCATAAGAGGGTCAAGGGTGACTGCCAGGTAGAGTTTGTCACTACCAGAGACCATATTGGCTTTTCTACGTACAAGAGAAGTGCCTGCCTTGTACTGCTCAAAGCAATCTACGATGTGGCAGGCAAGGACGCGGTCGAGAAGGTGGAGATCCATTATTCCGTTGGCTCCGGCTATTATTTTACAATGACTGGATTTGCAGGATTGGATCAGGACTTTCTGGATCAGGTCAGAACACAGATGCATGAGATCGTAGATGCAAAGGTGCCGATCTGCAAGCGTTCCGTCAATACAGATGAGGCGATCGCACTGTTTCACCATCATCACATGTATGACAAGGAGAAGCTGTTCCGGTACCGCCGTGTTTCCAAGGTGAATATCTATAATATTGGAAACTATGAGGATTATTTCTATGGATATATGGCAGATCATACCGGCTATGTGAAATATTTTGACCTCAAGCTTTATGATGAGGGCTTTGTCCTGGAACTGCCGGAGCGTAAGGCTCCATCCGTGATTCCGCCGTTTGCTCCGGAGGAAAAAATCTTCCAGGTACAGAAGGAATCCCAGGAATGGGCAGAGAAGATGGATATTTCCTATGTCGGCGATCTGAATGACCGCATTACCAGTGAGGGCGTGCGGAACATCCTTCTGGTGCAGGAAGCGCTCCAGGAAGCTAAGATCTCCAGGATCGCACAGCAGATCGTGGAGGACGGCAGCAAAAAATTCATCATGATCGCAGGCCCGTCTTCTTCCGGAAAGACCAGTTTTTCCCATCGCTTGTCGATCCAGCTGACAGCACACGGCATGAAACCGCATCCGATCGCCGTAGATAATTATTTCAAAAACAGAGAAGATACACCGCTGGATGAATACGGTGAGAGAAATTATGAATGCCTGGAAGCCCTGGACGTGGAGAAATTCAACGAAGATATGCTGGCTCTTCTCCGTGGAGAACGCATCGAACTGCCGGTATTTAACTTTGTGACAGGCCACAGAGAATACCGGGGAGATTTCCTTAAGCTTGGGAAAGAGGATGTCCTCGTTATCGAGGGAATCCACGGACTTAATGACAAACTGAGTCATTCCCTCCCGAAAGAAAGTAAATTCAAGATCTATATCAGTGCACTGACACAGCTGAATATCGACAAACACAACCGTATCCCGACCACGGATGGCAGACTGATCCGAAGGATTGTGCGTGATGCGAGAACGCGTGGAACGAGTGCAAAGGACACGATCGCCAGATGGCCGTCGGTAAGAAGAGGAGAGGAAGCAAACATCTTCCCGTATCAGGAAGAGGCAGATGTGATGTTCAACTCCGCACTTGTCTATGAACTGGCCTGCCTGAAGCTTTATGCAGAGCCGCTTCTGTTCGGGATCGGCAAGGACGAGCCGGAATATATCGAGGCGAAGCGCCTTCTGAAATTCTTTGACTATTTTGTCGCCGTGCCAAGCGACGATATCCCACGGAACTCTCTTCTCAGGGAGTTTGTAGGGGGAAGCTGTTTTGATGTATGATTCTTTTTCCGCTCATCTTATGCCTTTGATAAACAGTTCCTTTGCTCCCGGACAGGCACAGGCTACTGTGGATGCTTTTCAGGATCCGGATCAACGGCAGATCGCACAGGCGGAGTTATATTATTTTTCAGGACGCGCGCAGGAATGTAGAAACATTGCGGAGCTTTATCTGCAGGACAAAGATCTCTGCCTGCGCCTGTCCGCAGGACTTTTGTATTCTTTTTCCAATCTTACGCTGGGAAATCCATCTGCTTCCAGGATGGGATTTCGAAACATCCAGGAATGCCTTCGTCTTGCAGAAGAAAACTCTGCATCAGAAGAAGTTATAGCTTCCTGTGTTTTTGCCGGCTATCTGGCAACGGTTCTGATGCATCTTCCGGCAGACGGACTTCCACCTCTCAAGGATTTTCTGCCGTATCTGCCGGCGGGTATTCGTGCTTATGCGATCTATATCCTCGCACACAATGCTTATCTGAATGAAGAATATGAGCGGGCACTGGGATTATGTCAGTCAGTTTTTCTGATGCTTGATGGCTGTTATCCCATTGCTATGGAATATCTCTACTGCGTGATCATTATGTGTCTGAATAACCAGAAGAAACACGAGGAAGCCAGGGAAATCCTGATGAAAGCATGGAACATGGCGAAACCGGATGGATTTCTGGAACCGTTCATCGAGCACCACGGACTGATGCTTGGCCAGATCGAAGCCTGTATCAAACCAACAGAACCGGAAAATTACAAACGGCTTTCACAGGCAGTCATTGCTTTCAGCCGCGGCTGGATGGATATTCATAATCCACAGCTTCAGAGCTCTGTTACAGATAAGCTGACACCTATGGAATTTTCCATAGCCATGCTTGCAAGCAAAGGCTGGACCAACCAGGAGATCGCAGATCACCTGTCCATGTCAGTCAATACGATCAAACATTATCTCTCCCGCATTTTTCAGATACTGGGTGTGGAAAAGCGCGAAGAGCTGAAACCTTTTGTAAATAAATAACAGACAAAGATACATACGGCGGTCAATTGCGACCGCCGTAATACTTTTTTCAGAAAAAAAGGCACTTTTTTGGCTTCTGATGGGCATTATATAATTTTGTTCTGTAAAGTATAATATTTCCATAAAATATAAAATGTGGAAGGAGGAGCAAAATGAAGAAAAACGAATTAGCGAAAAAGAGCCGGAAACTGCTTTCTGCGATCCTGACCGGAACAGTGCTGATCACATCTGTGGTACCGGAATCCCTCATCTGGGCGGCTGATGTGGAAATGCAGGAATTCGAAGACGGCGAAGACAATGAGGATGTGATCTTTGAAGCTGCAGAAGAACCTGCAGAAGAACCTGAGACAGAGGATGTTGAGGAAAGTGGAGAAGTGGAGATCCAGGATCTTTCAGAATCCCAGGATGAAGATGATACTGAGGATGCCGTGGAAGTGGAGGAAGACTTTACGGATGGAGTTGCTCTTTTTAGCAGCGGCAGTGAGATGGCAGTGGGAACAGCGGCTGCAAATACGATTTCGCCGGGGACGGGAGAGGTAACAATCACTTCTGGAGGAACGTATACGGTACAGGGCGGAACATATACTAAGACTGGGCCTCGCAATCCCTTCGGTGGTGCAATTACTATTGACACTACAGAGAAAGTTACTCTGGAGATTACTGGAAACATTAATATGCCAGGGGATGATTATGGCTGTTTTATTAGTATAGAAAATGCTTGTAAAGAGTTGACGATTATTAATGAGTATACGGTGAATGTTGATAATAATCCTTTTCTGATCAATAAAAATAAAGATGCAACAGTTACTTTTGAGGGCGGTACTTATGAGGCTTTAACGGACGGTGGAGTTCCCATAATTCAAAATGGAGGGGTTGTTAACCTTAAGAATGCTAAATTTAATGCAACTGGTTCTTTTGACTATGGAGTTATTGTAAATAATGGGTGGTTCGGTAGTGATGGAACAATAAATATTCAAAATGGAACGATATTGGACTGTGGCGGTAATACAGGTATTGGTGGTGATGCTTGTATTATAAGAGGAACCGTCAATATGTATGGCGGAACCATTACATCACCATCTTCGAAGAAGGGCACTATAACTATAGGAATAAATGCAGCGAAAATTAAAGTTGTTGGTGGAAAAATTCAAAATTTTGATTGGGGAATTTATCTAGAAGGACAAACCAATGTATCAGCTACTATTGGAAATGTAACCTTTGAAAATAATGATTGCGATATTGTCATGGATCCAGGAAAAAAATTTACCATACAAGATGACTTCAAAGGAACTGCAAGTGTTAAGCTACCTATTTTCCCACGTACAATTACAACCCCTGGAACATCTCCGGAGATGCGCACAAAGATTACTTATGTTGATGGCTCTCATTCTATAAGTTATGATACAACTGAAAAGTGCCTGTACGTAAGTGATCATGTTCATTCATGGAGTTATTCAACAAGTGCTGATAAAATCATTGCAACATGCACAGCGAAGACAGATTGTGAATTTAATCCCGGTAAATTAAATTTAACCCTGGCAGCAGTCGATGCATATTATTCTGGCAAAGCTTATACCGGAGCAACCGTGACAAATGACATTACCTGTCAGACAGGTGATGAAGCGAATATCGTATATTATCTGAAAGATGGCATGAAGACAACCAGCAGCAACAGCGGTGCTGCGAGTGAGGGAGCTGCACCGGTAAATTTGGGACAATATACGGTAAAAGTCACGCTTGGCGGTCAGACCATAAGTGCTGATTTTGAGATTAAAAAAGCGAAAATTAATCCGACAGTGACCATGGATGACTGGACCTATGGACAGAAGGCGAACACACCAAGCATAACAGTTAAGTCAGGTGAAAGTGACATCACAGCTTCTTATGATGCCTCCAGCTATACCTGTACATACTATACAGATGCCGGCTGTACAGATATGACGACCGCAGCAGATGGTGCAGCCACAAATGGAGGAGTACCAAAGAATGCAGGTATTTACTATGTGAAAGCGGTTGTGCCGGAGAATGGAAATTATGCAGGGGCAGAAGCGGAAACTTCCTTCACGATCGCACCACTTCCGGCAGACTTAACCTGGTCGAAAACAGATCTGATTTATACAGGAAGTGAGCAGAGCGTATCGGCGACGGTTGCGAATGCACTGGAGGGCGATTCTTTTGCAATTGCCTATGAAGGCAATACACAGACAGAAGCAGGTGACAGCTATACTGCAACGGTAACAGATCTTGGAAATGATAACTATACACTTACCGGTACCACGGGTGTTTCCAGGAACTGGAGCATCAGTTATCTGCAGACTTCAGCGGCTGCACAGGTTTCCGGAACGAAGGGTAACAATGACTGGTACATAAGTCCTGTGAAACTTGTACCGGACAGTGGATACCAGATATCGACGGACAAAACAGACTGGAAGGATTCGCTTGGGGATTACACAGAGCAGGGAGAACAGTCTGCAGGATATTATCTGAAAGAGACTGCAACAGGTGCCGTTACCGATAAAAAAACAGTAACCTTCAAAATTGATACCGGAATGCCGTCAGGCAGTATCCGGATCGGGGAAAATACATTTGACAGTTCCCTGAAGGATATTACTTATGGTTACTGGTTCAAGGATAATGTTTCTGTTGACATCACAGGTGCAGATAGTGCCAGTGGAATTGCTTCTGTAGAATACCAGGCGGTCAGTGCGGAGGAATCCTATGATGCAAACGGCACATGGCTTCCATGGAATGCAGAGGAGAAACTTTCCCTGACAGAAAGCGGCAGGTATGTGGTCTATGCCCGTGTTACAGACAAGGCAGGAAACCAGACGATCGTCAATTCGGATGGAATAGCTGTATTTAAAGATTCTGTAGTTGTGGATTCTTCCATCGACTACACAAGAACAACCAAAGCTTCCGTGGACGCGAAAGTAACATTAAATGGAAACACTGTAGCGTCTGTAAGAAACGGAGAAACCACTCTGACAGAGGGGAAAGATTATACAGTTTCCGCAGATAAGATCACATTCAGCGGAGAGTATCTGGATACTCTGGAAGCAGGCACTTATAAACTGACAGTTGCATATCATCCGCAGGGCGTGACAGAATACAAAGGCGGTGACAAACCTGCCGACAGCCAGATCGCAGTAAATGTCAGCCGTCAGACAGCAAATGTAAAAATCACAGGTACGCTTGATAAGGAATACGACGGACAGCCGGCAGATCTGGCATATACAACAAACAGCAATGCCACCGTCAAAACAGAGTATAAAGTAAATGAAACCTGGCAGACAGAAGCTCCGATACACGCAGGAACTTATGAAGTCAGGGTCAGTGTATCCGAAAATGGTGATTTTACCGCTGCTTCCGATACGAAGGCTTATACGATCCGGCAGCGGGAAGTTGTAGTTTCCGGAATCACTGCAAAAGGTAAGGTATATGACGGAACAGCGGATGCGGAACTGGATTACAGCAAAGCCGTGTTTGCAGGAGCAGTGAAAGGTGACAGCCTTACAGTAAGTGCAGAAGGTACTTTTGCAGACAGCAATGCAGCCAATGGAAAAACTGTTACGATCACAAAGCCTGTGCTGGGCGGCGGATCGGCAGGGGATTATATCCTGGCAGATGACGGGCAGCAGACAAGTACCACAGCAGATATCAGCCCGAAAAATATCACGGTAACTGCTGACAATAAGAATAAAATTGCCGGTAAAGCAGATCTTGTCCTTACTTATACGGCGAAAGGTCTGGTGGGAAAAGACACTTTATCAGGAATTACAGTAAGACGAAAAGCCGGTGAAAAGGTGGGAATCTATCCGATCACAGTTTCTCAGGCTTCCGGTTCTAATCCAAATTACAGGATTACTTTCAGGAAAGGTATCTTCACGATTGAGCAGGCTGATCAGTTCAAACTGAGCGGAAAGGCCGTTTATCGCCTGAAACTTCCGATATTTTTTGCAACGGGCAAGGCACAGAAGAACAGCATTGTCGTTTCCTGGAGAAAGTATCCTGGTGCAGCCGGTTATGATGTTTTCTGGCGCTACTGTGACGGAAGCATAAATTATAAAAAGACCGGAACGGTTAAAAATGGAAAGCTTTCCATGACACATAAGAATCTGAGGTCGAACCGTGAATATAAGTATTTTGTTGCTGCTTATAAAATGGTAAAAGGCAGAAAAATTTACATTGCCAAATCCAATGAAATGCATGTTGCCATGAAACAGGCACGTACAACAAACGCCGTTTCGATTAAAGTAAACAGGACTACGGTTATTCTAAAACCAGGCAAAACCTTCAGGCTGAAGTGTCAGCTTACAGGTGAAAACCGAAAAAAGAAGTTGCTTTCCCATTCAAGTCCCTACCGCTATTACACTACCAACAGCAAAATTGCAACGGTAAGCCAAAACGGGGTGATCCGGGCAAAGGCGAAGGGAAGTTGCAGCATATATATTCTTGCCAGCAACGGTGTATATAAAAGAGTGACTGTAAAAGTTAAGTAAAGCAGCCGGTTATAATTTTTCAATTTACTTATTTATAGTACTTTACTTAAAGCGGGATTCGTGTTAGAATAGCATTCGTGCGAGCAGGCCAGGTGATCGCGGCTGTACAGACGAAAGGGTACAGACGAGGAAAGTCCGGGCTTCACAGGGCAGGATGCCGGATAACGTCCGGTGGAGGTGACTCCCAGACCAGTGCAACAGAAATAAACCGCCTCCTTTGGAGGTAAGGGTGGAAAGGCAGTGTAAGAGACTACCGCCGTTGTGGTAACAGAACGGGCACATGTAAACTCCATTTGAAGCAAGACCGAAACGAAAGCGATACGGCTGCCCGTCGTGCTTTCAGGTGGGTCGCTCGAGCCAGCTGGCAACGGCTGGCCTAGATAGATGATCACTCAACGACATAACCCGGCTTATCGGTCTGCTCGCACAAAAAAAGAAACGCTCATTTCGAAGCGTTTCTTTTTTTTGTGTTCTGAAACAGGATTATTTATTGCGTTTACCGCGATATTTCTCCTCACAATACTTACATCTGTAAACTTCCTTCTCCGGGTCAGCGAGGATGAATACGTGATCCAGGCCCTGCTCGATGGAAGTGATGCAGCGTGGGTTCTTGCATTTGATGACGTTTGTGATCTGTTTTGGAAGTTTCAGGATCCTTTTCTCAACGATCTTCTCGTCTTTGATGATGTTGACGGTGATGTTGTGATCGATGAAACCGAGGATGTCCAGGTCGAGGTTCTCGATCGGGCATTCTACTTTGATGATGTCCTTGACGCCCATCTTGTTGCTCTTTGCATTTTTGATGATGGCAACGGTGCAGTCAAGTTTGTCGAGTTTCAGGTCATGATAAATGGTCATGGCTTTGCCGGCCTTGATATGGTCAAGTACGAAACCTTCGTGAAGTGCTCCAACATTTAACATTATACTTCCACCTCCAGTAATGTAAGAATCAGTGCCATACGGACATAAACACCATACTGTGCCTGTCTGAAGTATGCAGCACGAGGATCATCATCTACTTCAACAGAAATTTCATTTACACGCGGAAGCGGATGAAGAATGTACATATCCTTCGGAGCCAGTTCCATTTTCTGTTTGTCGAGGATGTAGAAATCCTTCATGCGTACGTAATCTTCTTCGTTGAAGAAACGTTCTTTCTGTACACGTGTCATGTAGAGGATGTCAAGCTTCGGAAGTGCATCTTCCAGACGCTCTACTTCTTCGAATTCTACGTTATTCTTCTCAAGGATATCTTCACGGATGTAGCTTGGTACACGAAGTTCTTCCGGTGAGATCAGAACGAATTTCACATTGGAATAACGAAGTACCAGCGCCTCGATCAGAGAATGAACGGTACGGCCGAATTTCAGGTCGCCACACAGACCGATCGTAAGGTTGTCAAGTCTTCCCTTGAGGGAACGGATAGTAAGAAGATCAGTGAGGGTCTGAGTAGGATGCTGATGACCACCGTCACCGGCGTTGATAACAGGAATAGAAGAAGCCATAGAAGCTACGAGCGGAGCACCTTCTTTCGGATGACGCATAGCACAGATATCTGCATAACAGGAAACGACACGAATCGTATCGGCAACACTTTCGCCTTTGGCAGCGGAACTGGAACCGGCAGAAGAGAAACCTAAAACCTTGCCGCCAAGATTCATCATGGCTGCTTCAAAACTTAAACGTGTACGTGTGCTTGGTTCGTAAAAACAGGTGGCAAGTCGCTTATCATCGCAGACATGCGCATACTTTGATGGATTTTTTTCAATGTCGCTGGCAAGAGTCAGAAGATCGTCAAGTTCTTCTTTGGAAAGATCCAGCGGGCTCATTAAATGTCTCATAAGAAACCTCCCTTATTGATGTTGCGAAAATTCAATAAAATTCTCTCTTGCACAATCATATACTACAAGAATCGATTTTTCAAGCAGATTTCGTAAGTATTTTTTCAAAAATCAATCCTGCGGCAAACCAGAGAGGAGCATAGTCGAGCCGGATGATTCCTCTGTACTGAAAACGGGCGGCTGAATAATCCCAGGGACAGATGCCGATTTCTCTGAGAAAACTGCCGCTTATGAATTCGACCATATAAAATCCCAGCATATAGAGAAGTCCGCGGCAGACGAAAGACAGGGAGGAGATCCGTGCATACAAAGGAGCGATGATGGCAGCACAGCCGTAGATCGGGAA
Organism: Blautia sp. OM07-19; assembly: GCF_003481595.1. Lineage (NCBI taxonomy): Bacteria > Bacillati > Bacillota > Clostridia > Lachnospirales > Lachnospiraceae > Blautia > Blautia sp. OM07-19. Next base: position 126,499 of record NZ_QULA01000004.1, on the reverse strand, counting down.
CATGAGAAGCGAACTTTTGCCTGTCATTGTCCACTGGCCGGACAAAAGGGAGTGAAGCCCGGTCCAGAAAACCTCCATGCACCATCCGATCGAGCCGCAGAGAAAAAAGTTTGTCAGATTCTGGTTCATAGCGGTTCCTCCTGAAGTAAAAAAGATTTGATCAAAACCAATATTAACGATGCGTTAATTAGTATGGCTGGTCTTGAAAAAAAGATACACAGATGTTATATTTATACAAATAACACATTTAAGAAACAGGAGCATACAACATGGATTATCAGCAAAGCAGGGCATACATCAGAGACGCAGAGCAGTACGCAGGCGGTGCCCTGGATCTTACCAATATAAAGGAAATTATGAAGCGCCTTGGCAATCCCCAGGATCAGCTTAAATATGTTCATGTAGCAGGAACCAACGGCAAGGGATCCGTGATCGCGTATTTATATACGACACTGACCAATGCCGGATATCACGTTGGACGGTATATTTCCCCATCCGTATATTCTTACAGAGAAAAGATCGAGGTGGAGGGAACACCGATCAGCAGAGAGCAATTTGCAAAACATACGACCAGGGTTGCTGCAGTGATCGAAGAAATGACCGCAGAAGGTCTTGCACATCCCACCCCATTTGAAATCGAAACGGCGGTGGCATTTTTATTTTTTGCAGAAGAAAAATGTGATCCGGTCATCCTGGAAGTAGGCATGGGCGGTATCACAGATGCGACAAACCTGATCCGCACGACAGAACTTGCTGTTCTCGTACCGATCAGCATGGATCATCAGTCCTTCCTTGGCAACACGATCGCAGAGATCGCGGAGAAAAAAGCCGGCATCATCAAACCAGGCTGCAGCGTGGCAACGATCGGACAGGAACCGGAGGCACTGAAGGTCATAGAGAACGTAAGTCATGAGGCAGGGACAGACCTCTGCGCGGCAGATATTTCCCAGGCAGAAGTGCTGGAAGCAGATTTTACCGGACAGCGTTTCCTCTACAAAGGAGAGGAATACACACTTTCTCTCGCCGGTTCCTACCAGACGGAGAATGCAGTCCTTGCACTGGAAGCCTTACGCATCCTGGATGAGAGAGGCTATCATACCACGACAGAGCAGCGCAGGGAAGGACTTAAGGCAACCCACTGGAACGGAAGACTGACCATCATCCACAGAGATCCGCTGTTTATCGTGGACGGAGCACACAATCCGGCTGCGGCAGATATGCTCGAGGATTCTGTACGGAAATATTTCAAAGACCGCAGGATGTTTTTTATCATGGGTGTTTTCCGGGACAAGGATTATCCATATATTATCCGGAAACTCTGCCCTTATGCAGAACAGATCATTGCGATCGAGACACCGGATAACCCGAGGGCACTCCCGGCGGAGGAACTTGCCGAAGCGATCTGTCCATGCAACCCACATGTCCACGCGGAGAAAAATATCGCAAAAGCGGTCGAGGAACTGTTTGAGATGGCAGGGAAGGACGATGTGATCCTGTCCTTTGGCTCACTGTCCTTTATCGGGGACATCACCCGGATCGTAAATACAAGAAAAGAGGTATCCGGATCACCGGTATCGGAAGGGAATAACGAATGATAGATTTACAGGAATGCCGCAAGGAGATCGATGTCATCGACAAAGAGATCTTACGGTTATTTGAAAAACGAATGAAAGTCTGCGAGGATGTTGCAGAATACAAGATACACACAGGAAAGCAGGTACTTGACCCGAAGAGAGAACAGGACAAACTGGATGTTCTCAAGAATCAGGCACATGGAAGCTTCAACAGCCTTGGTGCGCAGGAGCTTTTTCAGCAGATCATGGCGATCAGCCGCAAACGCCAGTACCAGCTTCTGACCAAGAATGGTGTCGGAACAGAGCGAAACTACAAGATGGTCGACGAACTTCCGCTCAAAGATGTAAACGTTGTTTTTCAGGGAGTTGAGGGCGCATACAGCTATGCGGCCATGAGAGCATATTTCCCGGAGGAGATCAACAGCTACCATGTCAAGACCTTCCGTGCAGCGATGGAGGAGGTTGCTTTTGGCAAGGCTGATTATGCAGTCCTTCCGATCGAGAATTCCACAGAGGGGATCGTGACGGATATTTATGATCTTTTGACAGAATATCAGCTTTATATCGTCGGGGAGCAGGGGGTCCGCGTACAGCACGTGCTTCTGGGACTTCCGGGCGTGACCGTGGACGAGATCGACACCGTCTATTCCCATCCACAGGCACTTGCACAGTGTAAACATTATCTCGAAGAACATCCGTCATGGAAAACCGTCAAGGCAGAGAACACAGCAGCTTCAGCCAAGAGGATCAAGGAAGAGCAGAAGAGAAACCAGGCGGCGATCGCAAGCCGTGCAGCAGGCGAGCTCTACGGACTTTCTATCCTTGCCGAAAACATCTGCCACAATGATCAGAATGTGACACGTTTCATCATTGTCAGCAGTAAACCGATCTATGAGAAAAATGCAGGAAAGATCAGCGTATGCTTCGAACTGCCGCATGCAAGCGGTACTCTGTATCACATGCTGTCACATTTTATCTACAACAGCCTGAGCATGACAAAGATCGAGTCCAGACCGATCCCGGGACAGAACTGGAAATACCGTTTCTTTGTAGATTTCGAAGGAAACCTGGAAGATCCGGCGGTCAAAAATGCACTTCGAGGTCTTGAAGCAGAGGCGATCGGGGTACGTGTACTTGGAAATTACGGACAGCAGGAGGAAATATAAAAATGACCAGAGTAAAAGAATGCGTATTATACAGAGGATTTGAACATGGAGAGATCCTTGACAAGATGACAGCACTTATGGATGCCTGTGAGAAGTCAGCCGTAAACGCAAAAGAAATGGAAGAAGATTTCTATGAATGTGTCAACGGTCTGATCGAGACAGCAGGTTCCTATGGATTTGCAGGAAACCTGTGGCACAATTATCTGACTCTGCTTCTTGTGAACAACGAGAATGCATTCAGCACCGCGAGCGAGATCCGTGGACATATCGACGGAAGCATCAATGAGCTGGCACTCCATGATTTTGCAATCTTCAAGGAACTGTATGATTTTGACCTGAATCTTCTGGACAAAGTATTCCATACTTCCTGCTGCGGTATCCTCTGCGACTATCAGGCACCGAAGGACAGTGGAAAGATGTTCAACAAACGTATCCGCGACCGTATCTGCGAGATGAGCCGCACACTGGCAGCAGCCAAGGATACAAAGGAATTCATGGAAGATATGGTCCAGTTCTATAAGGATTTCGGCGTAGGCAAGCTGGGACTTCATAAGGCTTTCCGTATCGAGAAAGACGAGAATGGAAAAGCACAGATCGTTCCGATCACAAGGATCGCACATGTACGTCTGGATGACCTGGTAGGCTATGAGATCCCGAAACAGAAACTGATCGAAAACACAGAAGCATTTGTCCGAGGCAGAAAAGCAAACAACTGTCTGCTGTTCGGTGATGCAGGTACAGGTAAATCCTCCAGTATCAAGGGAATCCTGAACCAGTATTATGATGAGGGACTTCGTATCATTGAAGCTTACAAGCATCAGTTCCAGGATCTGAACGAGATCATTGCTCAGATCAAGGACCGCAATTACAAGTTTATCATCTACATGGATGACCTTTCCTTCGAAGAATTTGAAATTGAATACAAATATCTGAAAGCTGTGATCGAAGGTGGTCTGGAGCGTAAACCGGACAATATTCTGATCTATGCGACCAGCAACCGTCGTCACCTTGTCCGCGAAAGAGCAGGGGACAAACTGGAAGTTGGAGATAGTGACGATATCCACTCCTCTGATACCGTACAGGAAAAACTTTCTCTGGTATATCGTTTTGGCGTTCGTATCTACTTCGGCGCACCGGACCGCAAGGAATTCCACACGATCGTCAAGACACTGGCAGCCCGTCATGGCATCCAGATGCCGGAAGACCAGCTCCTTGCGGAAGCTGGCAAATGGGAGATCTCTCATGGAGGACTTACCGGAAGAACTGCACAGCAGTTTATTGATCACCTTCTCGGAAAAGAGGAAAACTAATAGATAAGCAGGAAGGGGTATGGGATATGGCAATTACAACATTTGCAGCGATTGATATCGGTTCTTATGAGATCAGCATGAAGATCTTTGAGTTTTCCAAAAAGATCGGATTCCGTCAGCTGAACGATGTAAGATACCGCCTGGAGATCGGAAAGGGAGCCTATTCATCGGGAAGACTGGAACCTGAGATCGTGGATGCGATCTGTGGGATCTTGAAGGATTTTGACAAGATGATGAAGGAATTCGGAGTTTCCGATTATCGTGCCTGTGCGACCAGTGCATTCCGTGAGATGGTAAATCCGCTGATCGTTCAAGAACAGATCTACCGCCGTACAGGGATCCATGTAGAGATCCTCAGCAATGCCGAGCAGCATTTCCTGGGCTACAAATCGATCGCGGCAAAAGAATCCAGCTTCAAAAAGATGATCCAGAAGGGAACTGCGATCCTGGATGTCGGAGGCGGCGGGCTGCAGGTGTCTCTTTTTGACAAGGATGCACTTGTAACAACACAGAGCCTCAAGATGGGAAGCATGCGTATCCGTGAACGGCTCAAAGAACTTGAGAAGACCACGACGCATTACGACCAGCTGATCATGGAATTTATCCGAAATGACCTAACCGCTTTTCAGCGGCTGTATCTGAAAGACCGGGAGATCAAAAATGTGATCCTGATGGGGGATTTTCTTGCAGATACGATCTTTCAGGAGCATATCGGAGAACATATTCTCACAATGGAAGAGTTTGGGAAGCATTATGAGGAAACGGTATACAAGACAGAGCAGGCACTGGCAGATGAGATGGGGATCGATCTGGAGTATGCGTCCCTGATCGTTCCGACGATGGTCATCTGCAAAAACTTCATCGACATTTTCCAGGCAGAAGCAGTCTGGGTTCCGGGAGTTTCTCTTCTTGATGGAATTGCCTACGATTACGGAGAAAAGAAGAAATTCATCAAGAGCGCCCACAATTTCGAAAATGACATTCTGGTTGCTTCCAGAAACATTGCCAAACGCTATTCCAGCGGCAAAAACCATATCCAGGGCACAACGGATATCGCACTGACGATCTTTGACAGCATGAAGAAAGTCCACGGTATGGGTGCAAGAGAACGTCTTCTTCTCCAGATCGCCGTACAGCTCCATGACTGCGGTAAATACATCAGCATGGGCGATGTGGCAGAGTGTTCTTACCGCATCATCATGGCGACCGAGATCATCGGACTTTCCACAGAAGAGCGAAGAGTCATTGCCAGCGCGGTACGTTATAATACGACAGAATTCGTTTATTATGGAAATTATGACGATGGTCCGGGACTCGACAAGGAACGTTATCTTCTGGTAGCGAAACTGACCGCGATCCTTCGCCTTGCGAATGCCATGGACCGCAGCCATTATCAGAAAGTGCAGGGGCTCAAGGCTGTGCTCAAAGACAGAGAACTGCAGCTTATGATCGACTCCAGCCGTGACATTTCTCTGGAACTTGGACTTCTCAAGGACAAAGTAGCGTTCTTTGAGGAAGTCTTTGGAATACATCTTGTGCTGAAACGCCGCCGCAGAGCGTAGAGGAGGAAAAATATGGATTTAAGTAAATTTGAAAAACCGGAATACTATGTAAACAGGGAATTAAGCTGGCTGAAATTCGATGAGAGAGTCTTGAGCGAAGCCAGGGATAAATCCCTCCCCCTGTTTGAAAGACTGAAATTCTTAAGCATCACCTCTTCAAACCTGGATGAGTTTTTTATGGTGCGTGTCGCATCCCTCAAGGATCAGGTGCATGCAGGTTACAAGAAAAAAGACATCGCAGGAATGACCTCCGAAGAACAGCTCCGTGAGATCAGCAAACAGACACATGAGCTGGTAAAAGTACAGTATAGCACCTTCAACCGTTCTGTCCTTCCGGCACTTGAGAAAGTGGGACTTCACCTGATTGCAGAGCATGAGGATCTGAACCAGAAACAGCAGGAATTTGTTGACCGGTATTTCGAGGACAATGTGTATCCGGTACTGACTCCGATGGCCATGGATTCTTCCAGACCATTTCCACTCATCCGCAATAAGACTCTGAATATCGGCGCACTGATCGCCAAGAAAAATAACAAAAAACATACCAAAGAGCTGGAATTTGCCACCGTTCAGGTGCCTTCTGTACTTCCAAGGATCGTAGAGATCCCTTCCGCAAAAAAAGGCGACCGTACCGTGATCCTTCTGGAAGAGATCATTGAGCGCAATATCGGCAAGCTTTTCCTGAGCAATGATGTTGTCTGCGCGCATCCGTACCGTATCATGCGTAATGCGGACCTCACGATCGACGAAGATGAGGCAGAGGATCTTCTGGTAGAGATCCAGAAACAGCTCAAGAAACGCCAGTGGGGCGAGGTCATCCGACTTGAGGCAGAAGAAAAGATGGATGCACGTCTTCTTGATATCCTCAAGAAAGAATTTGAGATCAAGGAAGCAGATATTTACAGCATCAATGGACCGCTGGATCTTACCATGCTGATGAAACTTTATGGACTGGAAGGCTTTGACGAGTACAAGAGCCCGAAACATACACCGGCACCTGTGCCGCAGTTCCAGAATGACAAGGATATCTTTGAGGTGATCCGCGAGGGAGATGTCTTCCTGCATCATCCATATATGAGCTTTGATCCGGTCGTAGATTTCGTGCGACAGGCAGCGAAGGATCCTGGTGTCCTCGCGATCAAGCAGACACTTTACCGCGTCAGCGGCCATTCACCGATCATCGCAGCGCTTGCACAGGCAGCAGAAAATGGTAAACAGGTTTCCGTACTGGTGGAACTGAAGGCCAGATTCGACGAGGAAAATAACATCGTCTGGGCAAAAATGCTCGAAAAAGCCGGCTGCCATGTAATCTACGGTCTTGTCGGTCTCAAGACACACAGCAAGATCACTCTGGTCGTTCGAAGAGAAGAGACCGGCATCCGCCGTTATGTGCATCTGGCAACCGGTAACTACAACGATTCCACAGCCAAACTTTATACAGACTGCGGTATCTTTACCTGCGATGAACGTTTCGGAGAGGATGCGACGGCTGCATTCAACATGCTTTCCGGTTATTCTGAGCCAAAGCGCTGGAACCGTCTGATCGTCGCACCGATCTGGATGAAAAACCGTTTCCTGCAGATGATCGAGAGAGAAGCAGAACATGCGAAACAAGGACTTCCGGCATGCATTGTTGCCAAGATGAACTCTTTATGTGACCCGGCGATCATTTCAGCTCTTTATCATGCTTCTTCCTGCGGCGTGCAGATCTATCTTCTGGTACGAGGCATCTGCTGCATGAAAGTGGGAATCCCGGGAGTGAGCGAAAACATCCATGTGCGCTCCATCGTCGGAGAATTCCTGGAACACAGCAGGATCTTTTACTTCCAGAATGGCGGAGCTGAGGAGATCTACATGGGAAGTGCAGACTGGATGCCGCGAAATCTGGACCGCCGTGTCGAGATCGTATTCCCGGTAGAGGATGAGCAGATCAAGAAAGAGATCAAGCACATCCTGGATCTGGAATTCCGTGACAATGTAAAGGCACATCTGCTTCAGCCTGATGGAACGTATGAGAAACAGGACAAGAGAGGCAAAACTCTCATCAATTCTCAGATGGAATTCTGCGCAGAAGCACAGAAAAAAGCAAAAAAACAGAAAAAAGCCGAGAAAAACCATTTCAGAGTGTTCATCCCGGCAGAGCCGGTCAAAGATCCGGAAGAATAAAAAAGTTCTGGATAACAAATAAACTTTACGAGGGGAAAGAGATTATGAGCAACGAAAAACAAAGCTTTCTGAAGCGGAAGAACGTGATCATATCGTTCAAACGCTACGGGATCGATGCGATGGGTTCCATGGCACTGGGACTTTTTGCGTCACTTCTGATCGGTACGATCATCAACACCATAGGGCAGAATGTATGCCCGGGAAGTTTCGTTTCAGAGAAGCTTCTGGAGATCGGTGGTTATGCGACCAGTGTGACAGGTGCTGCGATGGCACTTGCGATCGGTCATGCGCTCCAGGCACCGCCGCTGGTCATGTATTCCTTGTGTGCAGTAGGAGCTGCCTGCAATGCGATCGGCGGTTCCGGCGGACCACTGGCAGTATTTTTTGTGGCAGTCATCACCTGTGAGATCGGAAAACTGGTTTCCAAGGAGACAAAGATCGACATCATCGTGACACCGGCAGTCACCGTGATCGTTGGCGTAGTTCTGGCGATGCTTCTGGCACCTGTATGCAAGAGTGTCTGCGATGCACTTGGTTCCTTTATCGGATGGGCAACAGATCTAAGACCGTTCTGGATGGGGATCATCGTATCGGTAGTAGTTGGAGTTGTCCTGACACTTCCGATCAGTTCGGCTGCGATCTGTGCCGCAATCGGCATCAGCGGCGGGGCAGTCCTCGCCGGTATTGCGGATGGCAGCGTGACAATGGAAGTCTGGAACGGACTGGCACTGGCAGGCGGAGCAGCAACTGCAGGATGCTGTGCACATATGCTCGGTTTCGCGATCTTGAGCTTTCCAGATAACGGGATCGGCGGGTTTGTTGCACAGGGACTGGGAACTTCCATGCTCCAGGTCCCGAACCTGATGAAAAAACCAGTTCTCTGGCTCCCTCCGGTCATCACTTCTGCGATCACCGGACCGATCGCAACCTGCGTGTTCCATATACGGAACAATGGCCCTGCGATCTCATCCGGAATGGGAACTTCCGGTCTGGTAGGACCGATCGGCGTGATCACAGGATGGGCACAGATGCCGGAAGGCTATACAACGGGAGCGTTTGACTGGGTCGGAATGATCCTGATCTGTTTTGTGCTTCCATTACTCATTACCTGGGTGATCGGCAAGATCTTCCGTGCAAAAGGGATCATCAAGCCGGGAGATCTCAAGATCGATCTCGGCTGATCTGCACAGGATACAGATCATCTGAATGAAAGAGGACAGGGCTGCTGCCGCAGTTTCATGCGGAAAACAGCCCTGCTTTTTCAGTTTTTCAAAAAAATTTAAAAAAAATTAAAAAAAGTACTTGCATTTTTGAAAACACTGGTATATACTAAGCAAGTCGGTTGCGAACAGAGATCGACAGAGCAGTATGGCCAGTTGGTCAAGGGGTTAAGACGTCGCCCTCTCACGGCGAAAACACGGGTTCGATTCCCGTACTGGCTGCTTGAGAAGTTTTGCTTCTCGAATCAAACTACATATACATCTGTCGAGGTGAGAATGAAGAATCGGCAGAGCAGCGTGGCCAGTTGGTCAAGGGGTTAAGACGTCGCCCTCTCACGGCGAAAACACGGGTTCGATTCCCGTACTGGCTGCTTAAGAATAATCAGAGTTTTCTCTGGTTATTTTTTTTTCCAAATCTATCGAAGAATATCGAATCCCCAAAAACTGTCTTGAAAAATTCAGAAGGATACGGTATGATATAGAACAAATGTTTGAGTATCAGGCGTTACTGTTCACTCCGTTCACAGTAACTATCAGGCTCCGAATGGAGCATAAGAAAGGAAATGAATATACCCATGGCAAAAAAGCAAACCTATGATGCTGGCAGTATCTCGGTTCTGGAAGGACTGGAGGCAGTCCGGAAACGACCGGGTATGTATATTGGAAGTGTATCCCGCAAGGGACTGAATCATCTGATCTATGAGATCGTAGACAATGCAGTAGATGAGCACCTTGCCGGATATTGCAGTGAGATCCATGTGACACTGGAGAAGGACGGTTCCGCGACCGTAACAGATAACGGACGAGGAATCCCGGTAGATATGCATGAGAAAGGAATGTCCGCGGAGCGTCTTGTCTTTACGACCCTGCATGCAGGCGGCAAGTTCGACAATGCCGCATACAAGACCAGCGGCGGTCTCCACGGTGTCGGTTCCTCTGTTGTCAATGCGCTTTCTACTTATCTGGATATCAAGATCAGCAGGGATGGATATGTACATCATGACCACTATGAAAGAGGAATCCCGACCATCGAACTGGAGGAGGGGCTTCTCCCGAAACTTGGACGCACGAAGGCGACCGGAACCTGCATCAATTTCCTTCCGGACCCGGAGATCTTTGAGAAGACCCGTTTCTCTGCAACAGAGGTCAAGAGCCGTCTCCATGAGACAGCATACCTGAATCCTGCCCTGACGATCTATTTCGAGGATCTGCGCGGTGCGGGGCCGGAGAAACTGGAATACCATGAGCCGGAGGGGATCATCGGATACATCCGTGATCTGAACCACAGTTCTGAGGCACTTCATGAGCCGGTCTACCTCAAGGGAGAGGCAGACGGCATCCAGGTAGAGGTGGCTTTCCAGTACACCAGTGATTTCCGCGAGAATGTTCTGGGCTTCTGTAATAACATCTACAATGCAGAGGGCGGTACACACCTGACAGGATTTAAGACAACTTTTACGACTGTCATGAACAGTTATGCGCGAGAGATCGGTGTCATCAAGGACAAGGATCCGAATTTTACAGGAGCAGATATCCGAAATGGAATGACAGCAGTTGTTTCCATCAAACACCCTGCACCGAGATTCGAAGGACAGACTAAGACAAAACTCGACAACCAGGATGCTGCCAAAGCGACAGGCAAGGTCCTGGGCGAGCAGCTTGTCCTCTATTTTGACAGAAATCTGGAGACACTCAAGGCGATTCTTTCCTGTGCAGAGAAGGCAGCCAAGATCCGCAAGACCGAGGAGAGAGCCAAGACAAACCTTCTGACCAAGCAGAAATATTCCTTTGATTCCAATGGCAAGCTTGCCAACTGTGAGAAGAAAGATCCATCCCAGTGTGAGATATTTATCGTAGAGGGAGATTCCGCAGGCGGTTCTGCCAAGACAGCCAGAAATCGTAATTATCAGGCGATCCTTCCGATCCGTGGTAAGATCCTCAACGTTGAGAAGGCAACGATCGACAAGGTTCTTGCCAATGCAGAGATCAAGACGATGATCAATGCGTTTGGATGCGGTTTTTCCGAAGGATACGGCAACGACTTTGATATCAGCAAGCTCCGTTATGACAAGATCGTGATCATGGCCGATGCCGATGTCGATGGTGCACATATTTCGACACTTCTTCTGACACTGTTTTATCGTTTTATGCCGGAACTGATTTATGAGGGGCATGTCTATATCGCAATGCCGCCTCTCTACAAGGCAATGCCGAAAAAAGGCCCGGAAGAATATCTTTACGACGACAAGGCACTGGAGAAATACCGTAAGGCGCACAAACCGGGCAGCTTTACGCTCCAGCGATACAAAGGTCTTGGAGAGATGGATGCAGAACAGCTCTGGGAGACAACGCTGAACCCGGAGACAAGAAGGATGAAGCGTGTGGAGATCGAGGACGCGCGTCTGGCATCCAGCGTGACAGAGATTCTTATGGGAAGCGAAGTACCGCCGCGTAAGGCGTTCATTTACGAACATGCAGCAGACGCGGAACTTGACATCTAAGGAAGGGATTTTTTATGGAAACAAAACAGGAAAATGTGATCCGTACAGACTATTCGGAGATCATGCAGAAATCATATATCGATTATGCCATGAGCGTTATCATCTCCCGAGCACTCCCGGATGTAAGAGATGGTCTGAAACCTGTACAGAGAAGAACTTTATATGATATGTATGAACTTGGGATCCGTTATGACCGCCCGTACCGTAAATGTGCCCGTATCGTCGGAGATACAATGGGTAAATATCATCCACACGGCGACAGCTCTATCTATGATGCACTGGTCGTTATGGCGCAGGACTTCAAGAAGGGCAGGACGCTGGTAGACGGACATGGAAACTTTGGCTCCATCGAGGGCGACGGCGCTGCAGCGATGCGTTATACAGAAGCACGTCTGGAGAAACTGACACAGGAAGTTTTTCTTGGAGACCTTGACAAGAATGTTGTTGATTTTGTGCCGAACTTTGACGAGACAGAGAAAGAACCGTCGGTTCTTCCTGTCAAGATCCCGAACATTCTGGTGAATGGTGCAGAGGGAATCGCAGTCGGCATGGCGACCAGCATCCCGCCGCACAATCTCGGTGAAGTCGTAGATGCGGTCAAGGCATACATGAAGGACAATACGATCAGTGTCAAAGGACTGATGCGTTATATTAAAGGACCGGATTTTCCGACCGGCGGACTTGTAGTCAACAAGGATGACCTTCGTAAGATCTACGAGAGCGGAACCGGCAAGATCCGTCTCCGTGGAAGAGTGGAGATCGAGAAACTCAAAGGCGGCAGGAAACAGCTCGTCATCACAGAGATCCCGTATACGATGCTCGGGGCAAATATCGGTAAATTCCTGAATGATGTTGCATCCCTGGTTGAGACGAAGAAGACTACAGACATCGTGGACATCTCCAACCAGTCCTCCAAGGAGGGAATCCGTATCGTTCTGGAACTCAAGAAGGACACTGATGTAGAAAATCTCACCAACATGTTGTACAAGAAAACACGTCTCGAGGATACGTTTGGCGTAAACATGCTGGCGGTTGCAGATGGCAGACCGGAGACATTAAGCCTTAAGCAGATCATCGAGCACCATGTGGAATTTCTGTTTGATGTCACAACAAGGAAATACAGGACCCTTCTTGACAAAGAGCAGGAAAAGAGAGAGATCCAGGAAGGTCTTATCAAGGCATGTGACGTGATCGACCTGATCATCGAGATCCTGCGCGGAAGCAAGAACCGTGAGCAGGTCAAGAAATGTCTGGTGGAGGGCGTGACAGAAGGAATACGTTTCAAGACCAAGGTAAGTGAGAAGGCAGCTTCAAAGCTCAAATTTACAGAGAAGCAGGCAGGTGCGATCCTGGATATGCGTCTCTATAAGCTGATCGGACTGGAGATCGAGGCACTTCAGGCAGATTATCAGGAGACGATGAAGAATATTGCCGAATACAAGGATATCCTGGATAATTATGACTCCATGGCAGCGGTCATCATCAGGGAACTGGACGGCATCAAGAAGGAGTATGGAAGCAAACGCCGCACTTCCATCGAGAATGCCGAGGAAGCTGTCTACGAAGAAAAGAAGATGGAAGAGACAGAAGTCTGCTTCCTGATGGATCGCTTTGGTTATATGAAGCTGATCGACAAAAATGCCTATGAACGAAACAAAGAAGCAGCACACAATGAGAACCGCTGCGTATTCCTGTGCATGAACACGGACAAGATCTGCATCTTTACGGACAAGGGCAAGATGCATACGATCAAGGCAGTCGATATTCCACTGGTACGTTTCAGAGATAAGGGAACACCGGTAGATAACTTAAGCAACTATGACAGCAGCCAGGAGCAGATGCTGTATGTAGCGCCGCTTGGACAGATCAAACAGGATCAGATCCTTTTTGTGACAAAGACATCCATGTGTAAACTGGTTGATGGTGCTGAGTTTGATGTGACCAAGAGAACGATCGCATCCACGAAACTTGCTGAGGATGACGAACTTATTTTTGTCGGCAGTGCAGGTGAGATGGAGCAGGTGGTGTTCCAGAGTAACGGCGGTTATTTCCTCCGTTTCCTGAAACAGGAGATCTCCACCGCCAAGAGAGCAGCTCTCGGCGTACGTGGAATGAAGCTTGCAGACGGAGATCATCTGGAGCATGCATACCTTCTCGGAGGTCATCAGGAATATGCGATCTCCTACCACGACAAGGAGTACTCCCTGAACAAAGTACGCCTCGGAAAACGCGATACCAAAGGCATCAAACCAAGGATATAACAAGAGATTTCAAAAAATCCTTGCTTTTCAGACCTTATGGTGCTATTATATGAGATAACATGATAACGGATGATCAGAGAGTGGACTTCGGTCCACTCTTTTTGCGAGATTGATTACTATAAGCAGTTCCGCGATCATTCTGATGTGCGAAAGGCAGGTGGAAAATATGAGCAGACGAGATGAATATGAACAGAAGGCAGAGGCAATGCTGGCACCGATCGTTGAGGCAGCAGGTTTTGAACTTGTAGATGTAGAATACGTCAAGGAAGCAGGCAACTGGTATCTTCGAGGATACATCGACAAGCCGGGCGGGATCACGGTCAATGACTGCGAAGCAGTAAGCCGCGCGTTCAGCGACAAGCTGGATGAGGATGATTTTATCGAAGACAGCTATATTATGGAGATCAGTTCCCCAGGTCTTGACAGACCGTTAAAGAAAGAGAAGGATTTTGTCAGAAGCATGGGCAAACTGGTAGAGATCCGTACCTATCGTCCGATAGAGAAACAAAAGGAATTCTGCGGGATTTTAAACGCATATGATGATAACAGTGTGACGATCGAGGAGGACGAAAACGGCACCTTACGCACATTTGAAAAGAAAGACATAGCCCTGATCCGGCTGGCAATTGAATTTTAACTGATTAATGAATACGATGCACCTATATGCTTTGATAAAATGAGGAGGAAATAAAAAAAATGAACAAAGAGTTAATGGACGCTCTGAATGTCCTGGAAAAAGAAAAAAATATCAGTAAGGATACACTTCTGGGAGCAATCGAGCAGTCTCTGATCCAGGCATGTAAGAACCATTTCGGTAAAGCTGATAATGTACATGTAATGATCAATCCTGAAACCTGTGATTTCAGTGTTTACGCTGAGCGTGAAGTAAAGGAATTCGTAGAGGATCCTGCAATGGAGATCTCACTTACAGACGCACAGAAGATCAATGCCAACGCAGAACTCGGAGACGTGATCAAAGTTCAGATCCAGTCCAAGGAATTCGGACGTATCGCAACACAGAATGCTAAGAACGTCATCCTTCAGAAGATCCGTGAGGAAGAGCGCAAAGTTCTTTACGATCAGTACTACGGAATGGAGAAAGAAGTCGTTACAGGTATCGTACAGCGTGTCATGGGCAAAAATGTCAGCATCAATCTTGGCAAGGCAGATGCGATCCTCGCTGAGAATGAGCAGGTCAGAGGAGAAGAATTCCATCCGACAGAACATATCAAGGTATACATCCTGGAAGTTAAGGATACTCCAAAAGGACCGCGTATCCAGGTATCCAGAACACATCCGGGTCTCGTAAAACGCCTCTTCGAATCCGAAGTTGCCGAAGTAAGAGACGGCACAGTAGAGATCAAGAGCATTGCCAGAGAAGCAGGTTCCCGTACCAAGATCGCTGTATGGAGCAATGATCCTGACGTAGATCCGGTTGGAGCATGCGTTGGTATGAACGGTGCGAGAGTAAACTCCATCGTAGAGGAACTCCGCGGCGAGAAGATCGATATCATCAACTGGGACGAAAACCCGGCGATCCTTATTGAGAATGCATTAAGCCCGGCCAAAGTCATTGCAGTAATGGCTGATCCGGATGAGAAGACAGCACTTGTTGTTGTTCCGGACTACCAGCTTTCTCTTGCAATTGGTAAAGAAGGACAGAATGCACGTCTTGCAGCCCGCCTGACAGGATTCAAGATCGACATCAAGAGTGAGACACAGGCCAAAGAATCCGGTGATCTTTACGACTATGATGAGGAAGAAGAATTCTACGAAGACGAAGCAGCAGAAGAAGCAGAAAACGTAGAAGAGTCTCAGGAAGCAGAAGAAACAGAAGTTTCTGAAGAGGTTTCCGAAGAAGAGACAACAGAAGAATAAGATCTATGAAGACAAAAAATAAAATTCCGATGCGCCAGTGTACCGGCTGCAGAGAAATGAAAAGCAAAAAAGAAATGATCCGTGTCCTTAAGACACCGGAAGACGAGATCGTTCTTGACACCACAGGCAGAAAGAACGGAAGGGGCGCCTATGTATGTCCATCCACCGAATGCCTTGACAAAGCGATCCGCAATCACGGGATCGAACGGTCTCTCAAGACCAGCGTTCCCGAAGAGGTCTACGAAGACCTGAAAAAGGAGTTAAGTAAGATTGAAAAACAACAATAAAGTGTTATCTCTTCTGGGGCTTGCCACAAAAGCCGGCAAGGTTGCCAGCGGAGAATTTTCGACAGAGAAATCTGTCAAGACAGGGAAAGGTTTCCTGGTTCTGGTTGCAGATGATGCATCCCAGAATACAAGGAAAAAGTTCCAGAACATGTGTGATTTTTACGAAGTACCGATCTACTTTATTGCCAACAAAGAAGAACTGGGCAGATTCTGCGGAAAAGAATTCCGCGCCAGCCTTGCGGTACAGGATGAAAACTTTGCAAAAGCAATGTTAAAAGAACTCCAGAAATTATAAAGCTGCGGTGTGCAGCAGTGATTGAAGGAGGGATCCATGTGCCGAAAATCAGAGTGCATGAACTTGCCAGTAAACTTGGCAGATCGAACAGAGAAGTCATAGAATTTCTAAAAGCAAACGGGGTAGAAGTCAAAAGTCATATGAGTACTCTTGAGGAACCCAGTATCCGATTAATAAAACAAAAATTTTTAACCAGGGGAAAGGAGCAGATTACCAAGGTGGATAATTCCAGAACAGAAGAAAAGACGGTAACAGCGAGACCAGAAGCAGACAAAGCAGAGGCTCCTAAAAAGAAAAAAAATATCATTCGTGTATATCACGCACAGAATGCAAGTGACGGCGGCAAAAACAGACCGAAACGTCAGAACAACAATACAGACAAAAGACCAGCCGCAAAGCCACAGGCTCAGAAGCCGCAGGCAGCTCAGAAACCGGTAGAGGAAACTGCAAAGAAACCGCAGACTGCACAGGCAGAGACACCGAAGAGCGCAGCACCGGCACAGAACAATTCTGCAAGACCGCAGAGACAGGAACAGTCCGGTTACAATAACAACAGAGGACAGAACCGCCAGAATAACCGCGACGGAAGAGACAATAACCGCGACAACCGCGGCGGTGAAGGCAGAGGCCGTGACTTCCGCGGTGGCGAAAGAAGATTCTCCGACCGCAATGGAAACGGCGGACAGGGTCGTCCGAACCGTGACGGAAACCGTCAGGGAAGACCGCAGGGCGAAGGACGTCCGGCGCGCCAGGGTGACGGAAACGGCCGTCCGATGAGAGGTCAGGGCGGAAGACCGCAGCAGGGTGGTCAGGGAAGACCACAGCAGGGCGGAAACGGAAGACCAGACGGCAACAGAGGAGGCTTCGGCGGAAATAACCGTGGCGGACAGAGATCCGGTGGCGGAAGAAGAGATAACGATGCTGTATTCACACCAGAACTGACCAAGACATCCAAGGACAGCAAGAGAGAGCGTGACAGAGAGAACAAGAACAAGAAGAAAGACTTCGAGAAATCCGGTGCAGGACATAATCGCCCGAACCAGGGTGGAAGAAGAAACCTTTCCAGGATCCCGAAGGCTCTGCAGAAACCAACTCCTCAGCCGAAACAGGAAGAGAAGAAACCAGAAGTAAAAGAGATCACACTTCCAGAGAAGATGACCATCCGCGAACTGGCAGAAGCAATGAAGATGCAGCCGTCCGTGATCGTTAAGAAGCTCTTCATGGAAGGAACCATGGTAACTGTAAACCATGAGATCGACTTCGAGAAAGCTCAGGAGATCGCTCTGGACTACGATATCATCGCAGAGCCGGAAGAAAAAGTAGACGTTATCGGCGAACTCCTCAAAGAAGAGGAAGAAGACGAAGCAGATATGGTTTCCAGACCGCCTGTAGTATGTGTTATGGGTCACGTTGACCATGGTAAGACATCCCTTCTGGATGCGATCCGTGATACCCATGTAACAAAAGGTGAGGCCGGAGGAATCACACAGCATATCGGTGCATCTGTTGTAGAGATCAACGGACAGAAGATCACATTCCTGGATACACCGGGACATGAAGCATTCACCGCTATGCGTATGCGTGGTGCAAACTCCACAGATATCGCAGTTCTCGTCGTAGCAGCAGATGATGGTGTCATGCCGCAGACAGTAGAGGCGATCAGCCATGCCAAAGCAGCAGGCGTTGAGATCATCGTTGCGATCAACAAGATCGATAAACCAAGTGCAAACGTAGAGAGAGTAAAACAGGAACTTTCCGAGTATGAACTGATCCCGGAAGACTGGGGCGGAAGCACCATCTTCGTACCGGTATCCGCACATACAGGAGAAGGAATCGACACTCTGCTTGAGATGATCCTTCTTTCTGCAGAAGTCCTGGAACTCAAAGCAAACCCGAACCGTGCAGCGAGAGGTCTCGTGATCGAAGCACAGCTTGACAAAGGTAAAGGACCGGTTGCTACGATCCTCGTACAGAAGGGTACTCTCCATGTCGGAGATTTCATCGCAGCAGGTGCATGCAGCGGTAAAGTACGTGCCATGATGGACGACAGAGGAAGAAGAGTCAAAGAAGCAGGACCGTCCACACCAGTTGAGATCCTTGGTCTCAGTGATGTTCCGAATGCAGGTGAGATCCTGATGGCGTTCCCGAGCGACAAGGAAGCCAAGAACTTCGCAGCTACCTTCGTTACAGAGAACAAGAAACATCTGCTTGAAGAAACCAAAGGCAAACTTTCTCTGGATAACCTGTTTGATCAGATCCAGGCAAGTGACCTCAAGGAACTGCCGATCATCGTCAAAGCAGACGTACAGGGATCTGTTGAGGCTGTGAAACAGAGTCTTACCAAACTTTCCAATGAGGAAGTTGTTGTCCGCGTGATCCATGGCGGCGTTGGTGCAGTCAATGAATCTGACGTATCCCTTGCTGCAACTTCCAATGCGATCATCATCGGATTCAACGTTCGTCCGGACGCAATGGCAAAACAGCTTGCAGATCAGGAAGGCGTAGACCTGCGTCTCTACAGAGTCATCTATCAGGCGATCGAAGATGTAGAAGCAGCCATGAAGGGTATGCTTGACCCGGTATTCGAAGAGAAAGTCATTGGTCATGCAGAAGTCCGCCAGCTCTTCAAAGCATCCGGCGTTGGTACGATCGCAGGAAGCTATATCCTCGATGGTATCTTCCAGAGAAACTGTAAGGTTCGTATCACCAGAGAGGGAGATCAGATCTTCGAGGGCGAGCTTGCATCCCTGAAACGTTTCAAAGACGATGTCAAAGAAGTCAAAGCAGGATACGAGTGTGGTCTTGTATTTGACGGATTCAATGATGTCAAAGAAGAAGATAAAGTAGAAGCTTATATCATGGTAGAAGTACCAAGGTAATTGGTAATAGAGAATATCCCGCGAGGTGTTTTGGCATAAATATGCCAAAATCCCGAGACATGCGGGGCAAAATGCTATCACCGAAGGTGATGTGGAATGCATTTTGACCAAGTTACAGCGAATATAATGAGCAGTAACTTACCGAGATAGGAGTAAAATAAATGAGAAAGAACAGCATTAAGAATACAAGGATCAACGGAGAGGTTCAGAAAGAACTTAGTACGATCATCAGAAATGAAGTCAAAGATCCTCGCATTCATCCAATGACTTCTGTCATGGCTGTGGAAGTTGCACCTGACCTCAAGACCTGCAAGGCATTTATAAGTGTTCTTGGCAGCAAAGAGGCCAAGGATGCGACCATCCAGGGCCTTAACAAGGCAGAAGGTTATATCAGAAGACAGCTTGCAAAGAACCTGAATTTAAGGAATACACCGGAGATCCGTTTCATCCTGGACGAATCCATTGAATACGGTGTAAACATGTCCAAGCTGATCGACGATGTAACCAGAAAAGATGCTCAGGCAGGAAAACCGGACGAGGAAGAATAAGCCAGTCCGGATCCTGACCACAAGAGCAGTGCATACAGAATAAGAGAGGATATCATGAAAAATATTTCAGAAGTGCTGGAAGGCGTGAAAACAATAGGAATTGGTGGTCATGTCCGACCGGATGGTGACTGTGTCGGTTCCTGTATGGCTTTGTATCTGTATATCAGAACTTATTTTCCGGATGTGGATGTAAGCGTATATCTCGACCATCCGAAGCCGATCTTTGGACATATCGATCATATCGATGATATCAAAACAGAAGTAGAAGAGGGCAGAGAATTTGATCTGTTCATTACCTGCGATGTCAGCGCGCGTGACCGCCTGGCAGTTGCGGGAGATGCTTTTGACCATGCGGCAAAAACCGTCTGCATCGATCATCATGTGAGCAATCCGGGATTTGCGGATGTCAACTATATCCGCGGAGAAGTCAGCTCCTGCTGCGAAGTCCTCTACGGACTCCTGGATCCGGACAAAGTAAACCGTCCGATCGCGACAGCAGTCTATACAGGAATGATCCATGATACAGGAGTATTCCAGTATTCTTCCACTTCCCCGGATACGATGCGTATCGCAGGAGAACTGATGAAGCAGGAGATCCCTTTCAGCAAGATCATTGATGAATCTTTTTATGAGAAGACATATCTTCAGCTTCAGGTCATGGGCCGTGTTCTGGCAGAGAGCATTCTTCTCCAGAACGGCAAATGCACCGTAGGCTACCTCCGCAGAAGAGATATGGAATTTTATGGAGTTGAGGGAAGTGACCTTGACGGGATCGTCAGCCAGCTTCGTCTGACAAGGGGCGTGGAAGTCGCGATCTTTATCTATGAGACTGAGACACAGCATTTCAAGGTTTCCCTCCGTTCCAACGGCAAGGTGGATGTGAGCAAAGTTGCCGTATTCTTTGGCGGCGGCGGCCATACAAGAGCAGCGGGCTGTGACCTTGAGGGCTCCATGTATGACGTTATCAATAATCTGACCGCAGAGATCGAGAAACAGTTCTGCGAAGAGGAGGCATAATGGACGGAGTTCTGGTCATTCGCAAAGAGAAAGGCTACACTTCTCATGATGTGGTCGCAAAACTTCGTGGGATCCTCCACATGAAAAAGATCGGTCATACCGGAACACTGGATCCTGATGCGGAGGGAGTTCTTCCTGTTGTTCTCGGCAGAGCGACCAAGCTGGTCGATCTTCTGACCGAAAAGCGCAAGACCTACGAGGCACTTCTTCACCTCGGGATCGAGACAGACACACAGGATATGACAGGAACGGTTCTGAATGAAAAGCCGGTCACTGTTTCTGAAGAAGAAGTAAAAGCTGTAATCGAGAGTTTCCTTGGAGAGCAGGAGCAGATCCCGCCGATGTACTCCGCGCTCAAGGTAAACGGAAAGAAGCTGTATGAACTCGCAAGAGAAGGCAAGACCGTCGAGCGCAAAACCCGCCCGGTCTGCTTTTATGAGATAGAGATCCTTGAAATGGATCTTCCGATGGTACGTTTTTCTGTTACATGCAGCAAGGGAACTTATATCCGGACTCTGTGCCATGATATTGGACAGAAACTGGGCTGCGGTGCCTGCATGGAAGAGCTTACCCGTACAGCATCCGGTGAGTATCGCTGGGAAGACAGCATCACACTGGATGAAGTACAGAAAGAAATGGAAGAAGGAATCCTTGAGAAGAGGATTCTTTCTATTTCAGAAGTGCTCAAGGCTTATCCGGAGATCCGCTGCAATAAATTCGGAGACAGGCTTCTTCTGAATGGCAATGCGCTTCCAGATAATATGACAGAAACACAGCACAAAAAAGGCTGGGTGCGGATGTGCACCAGCGAGGGGAATTTCCTGGGGATCTACGAGTGGGACAATAAGAAACACCGTTATCAGCCTCAGAAAATGTTCCTCTGAAACATCGGAGATAAGCAGGAGTCAGAACACATGGAATACATCAAGATCGAAGGACAGTTTCCAAAGTTTTCCAACTGTGCGGTAACGCTGGGAAAATTTGACGGAATTCATCGCGGACACAGGAAACTGATCCAGAAGATTCTGGAACACAAAAAAGAATATGGTACAACTTCCGTAGTTGTAGCTTTTGTGTCCGACCGTCAGACCATCCTCACAGGGGAAGAGAGGAGACTGCTTCTCGAAGATATGGGCGTGGATGTCCTTCTGGAATGCCCGTTGAATGAGCAGATCAGACATATGAAAGCGGATCAGTTTATCCGCCAGATTCTGATCGGTTCTCTGCAGGCATCCTTCGTGGTAGTCGGAGAGGATTACAGATTCGGATATGAACGCAAAGGCACGCCGGACCTTCTTAAGAAAGCCGGTCTGAAATATGGCTATGAAACAGAGATCGTCCCGAAGGAAATGGACGGAAGCCGCAAGATCAGCAGTACCTTCATCCGTGAAGAACTGAAGAAGGGCAATATGCACAAGATCTCAGAGCTTCTTGGAACAGATTTCTTTGTGGCAGGTGAGGTAGAGCATGGCAAAGGTCTGGGACACAAGAAATTTTTCCCGACCACAAACCTGGTCCCGCCGAAACAGAAGCTGATGCCGCCGAACGGTGTCTATGTGACAGTGTCAAAATTTGGCGACACAGAGTATCAGGGAATCACCAATGTCGGATACAAGCCGACCGTCGGAGAGGATTTCCTGGGTGTTGAGACCTATCTTTTTGACTGTGATGAGGATCTGTATGGGAAGGACTGTATCGTTTTCTTCCGCAAATTCCAGCGCCCGGAGCACAAATTTGCTTCTTTTGAGGCGCTCAAAGCACAGATCGCGAGGGACATCGAGGCAGGCCATGCTTTTTTTGAAAAATAAGTTCAAAAAATAAATAATTATGTTGTTTACACGCCAGATGTTTTATGCTATACTATTTGAGGTGTAAATCAGCCCATATTCAGAGATTGGAATCTCCAACCGTTTCTTAATATGCGGCGGTTCATTAATAATAATATTTTTAAGGAGGAAATCACAATGATTTCAAAAGAAAAAAAACAGGCAATCATGAAAGAATATGCAAGATGCGAGGGTGACACAGGTTCACCGGAAGTACAGGTAGCAGTTCTTACAGCAAGAATCCAGGAGCTGACAGAGCATTTACAGACACATCACAAAGATCATCACTCCAGACGTGGTCTTCTGAAGATGGTTGGTCAGAGACGTGGACTTCTGGCATACCTGAAGAAAACAGACATCGAAAGATACCGTGCACTGATTGAGAAATTAGGTTTAAGAAAATAATTAGTATACGGACGGGGCGGATAAACCATCCGCCCCATTTTTAAATCACAAAACAAAATAGACAGAAGTTATTTCCGAGACTACTGAAAAGTTCATCAGGAAGGATCCGGGTGGTTTTTTCAGTTGTTTCGGACTTCTGTAAAATTAAAACGCAAGAAATAAAAGGAGAAAAAGTATGTACAAAAGTTATTCTATGGAATTAGCCGGCAGAACACTGACTGTAGATATCGGTCGTGTTGCAAAACAGGCTAACGGCGCAGCTCTGATGCATTATGGTGATACAACTGTGCTTTCTACTGCAACAGCATCCAAGGAGCCAAGAGAAGGAATCGATTTCTTCCCTCTGAGCGTTGAATATGAGGAAAAAATGTATGCAGTAGGCAAGATTCCAGGAGGATTCAATAAAAGAGAAGGAAAGGCAAGCGAGCATGCGATCCTGACATCCCGTGTTATTGACCGTCCGATGCGTCCGCTGTTCCCGAAGGACTACAGAAATGATGTAACTCTGGTAAACATGGTTATGTCCGTAGACCCTGAGTGCAACCCGGAGATCCCGGCTATGCTTGGTTCTTCCATCGCAACCTGCATTTCCGATATCCCGTTTGACGGTCCGTGCGCTACCACGCAGGTAGGTCTGATCGACGGCGAGTTTATCATCAACCCGTCCCTGGCTCAGAAAGAACTTTCTGACCTTCAGCTGACTGTTGCTTCCACAAGAGAGAAAGTTATCATGATCGAAGCCGGCGCAAATGAAGTACCGGAAGATACCATGATCGAAGCAATCTACAAAGCTCATGATGTAAACCAGGAGATCATCCGTTTCATCGACAAGATCGTAGCAGAGTGCGGCAAAGAGAAACATCTCTACGCTTCCTGCGCAGTTCCGGAAGAACTGTTCGAGGCGATCAAGAAGATCGTTCCGTCCGAAGAGATGGAAGAAGCTGTCTTCACAGACGATAAACAGACAAGAGAAGAAAACATCCGTGAGATCACAGCAAGACTTCAGGAAGCATTTGCAGACAATGAAGAATGGCTGGCTGTTCTCGGAGAAGCAGTATATCAGTATCAGAAGAAGACTGTCCGCAAGATGATCCTTAAGGACCACAAACGTCCGGACGGCCGTCAGATCACACAGATCCGTCCTCTGGCAGCAGAAGTAGACATCATCCCGAGAGTTCATGGTTCCGCTATGTTCACCCGTGGACAGACACAGATCTGCACCATGACAACTCTGGCTCCGC
Organism: Blautia sp. OM07-19; assembly: GCF_003481595.1. NCBI lineage: Bacteria > Bacillati > Bacillota > Clostridia > Lachnospirales > Lachnospiraceae > Blautia > Blautia sp. OM07-19. The sequence continues at coordinate 102,363 of NZ_QULA01000004.1, read as the reverse complement.
TTTCTGAGGCACAGAGAATTGACGGACTTGACGAGTTTGAAACATCCAAGAGATATATGCACCACTACAACTTCCCGTCCTACTCTGTAGGTGAGACCAAACCATCCAGAGGACCGGGACGTCGTGAGATCGGTCACGGTGCACTGGCAGAGAGAGCTCTTGTTCCGGTACTTCCGTCAGCAGAAGAGTTCCCATATGCGATCCGTACTGTATCTGAGACATTTGAATCCAACGGTTCTACTTCTCAGGCAAGTATCTGTGCATCTACCATGTCCCTTATGGCAGCAGGTGTACCGATCCGCAAACCGGTTGCCGGTATCTCCTGTGGTCTTGTTACAGGCGCAACAGACGATGATTACATTGTACTGACAGATATCCAGGGACTTGAGGACTTCTTCGGAGATATGGATTTCAAGGTTGCAGGTACACATGACGGTATCACAGCAATCCAGATGGATATCAAGATCCATGGTCTGACAAGACAGATCGTAGAAGAAGCGATCCGCAGAACAAAAGAAGCAAGAGAGTACATCCTTACAGAGGTTATGGAGAAATGCATCGCAGCTCCTCGTGACCATGTAAATAAATATGCACCGAAGATCGTTCAGATCCAGATCGATCCTCAGAAGATCGGTGATGTAGTCGGACAGAGAGGAAAGACCATCAATGCGATCATCGAGCGTACAGGCGTTCAGATCGATATCACAGATGAAGGTTCCGTATCTATCTGCGGTGTTGACCAGCACGGAATGGATGAAGCCAAGAAGATGATCAAGACCATCGCAACAGATTTCGAGGCAGGACAGATCTTTGAGGGAACTGTCGTAAGCATCAAGGAATTTGGCGCTTTCGTTGAGTTTGCTCCTGGCAAAGAAGGAATGGTCCACATTTCCAAGATCAGTGACCACAGAATCAACAAAGTAGAGGACGTTCTTACTCTTGGCGACAAAGTAAAAGTAATCTGCCTTGGCAAAGACAAGATGGGCAGAATGAGTTTCAGTATCAAGGATGTACCGGAAGAAGCATAAAAATGAGATATCATAATATAACCAAGGACGATATGCTGAACGGAGACGGACTCCGTGTGGTACTCTGGGTTGCAGGCTGCAATCACTGCTGCCGGGAATGCCAGAATCCCATCACCTGGGATCCGAACGGAGGCCTTCCTTTCACCGAAAAAGAAGAAGCAGAGATTTTTGCCGAACTGGATAAGGATTATATCAGCGGAATCACTTTCTCAGGAGGGGATCCGCTTCATCCGTCCAATATTTCAGCCGTAACCGCCCTTGCACGCAAGATCAGAACAAAATATCCAGACAAGACCATCTGGCTTTATACAGGTTCACGCTGGGAAGAAATCCAGCAGGAAGAGATCGTCCGTTATCTGGATGTGCTCGTAGATGGTGAATTCCAGGTGGACAAGCTGGATCAGAGTCTGAAATGGAAAGGATCTTCGAACCAGCGCGTGATCAACGTTCCGGCGACACTTCGGGAGCAGAAGATCGTTCTTCATGCAGACTGAGAGATCCAGGAGGAAAACATGAAGAGAATCGCAAAATTTCACAAAGTAAGTGAAGAGCGTTTTGTGGCAGACTGGAAGGATACTTTTCCGGAGACACAGGAAAGCGCGATCACTGACATTTACAATGAGATTAAACTTCCGGCAAGAGCAACTGCAGGAAGTGCAGGATATGATTTCTATGCACCTGTCGATCTGACACTGAACCCGGGAGAGACTGTCAAGATCCCTACCGGTATCCGCGTCGAGATGGAGCAGGACTGGGTTCTGAAATGCTATCCGAGAAGCGGACTGGGATTCAAATACCGTCTGCAGCTCAACAATACGGTTGGAATCATTGACAGCGATTATTTCTATTCTGACAATGAGGGACATATTTTTGCAAAGATCACCAATGACAGCAACGAAGGCAAATCTGTCAGCATTCAGGCTGGCACAGGCTTCATGCAGGGAATCTTTGTAGAATACGGAATCACTGTAGATGATGACGCAAAGGGTGTCCGCAACGGTGGATTTGGAAGCACCACCCAGAAATAAAGATATAGATACAGCAAATATAAAAGCGGAGTTTCCGGATTTGAATATCCCGAATACTCCGCTTATTTTGTGCTGTGAAATAGTAAATTGAATGAATAGAAGTCTCTGTTATTCTAACGGTGCGCCTGCTGCCTCTGCCTTACGTGCATTGTCAAGAACAATGTCAAAAGCTGTAGCTGCTGCCTGATATTCAGCATCATCATCGATGTTGGCAAGCATCGGATCGCCCTTCTCTGTGCGGGAGAAACGGTACAGATAAACTTCACCGTTCTGGTTCTGACCATTCTCATCCAGTGGAAGGAGTGCAATATACTCCTGTGCATCTACCGGGAAGATCGTAAGGATCGCGCATTCTACTTCGGTATCGTCGTCCAGTGTCAGAGTAATGGTGTTGTGCTGTTCCTCAGAAGCATTACCGCCGCAGTCCAACCCACAGCTTGCACAGTCACTCGGTGCACATGCAGAATTTGTAAATTCGTCACTCATAATTGATATTCCTCACTTTTGTTTTTCTTTTGGTTATTTTATTCATTTTATCAGAAAATACGGGGATTTACAACGGTTGTTCTGTGCAAAAAATAAAAAAATGTATTTCAACTCACTCTGGAATCATGTATAATAAATAAAGACAGACTATGAAGATGGAAATGAAGGAGATACACAATGAAATTTGTTTCATGGAATGTAAATGGAATCCGTGCATGCCTTACCAAAGGCTTTGAAGAGAGGTTTCAGGAACTGGATGCAGATATTTTCTGCCTGCAGGAGACGAAATGCCAGGAGGGACAGGTCAAACTTGAGCTTCCGGGCTATCATCAGTACTGGAACTACGCAAACAGAAGAGGATATTCCGGAACGGCAATCTTTACGAAACAGGAGCCGCTTTCGGTTTTTTATGGAATTGGAATAGAGGAACACGACAAAGAAGGCCGTGTGATCACACTTGAATTTGAGAATTTTTATTTCGTGACAGTATACACGCCGAATTCACAGAGCGAGCTGAGACGGCTTGAGTACCGAATGGAGTGGGAGAGAGATTTTCTTGCTTATCTTCTCGGGCTTCAGGAGAAGAAGCCTGTCATCTGCTGCGGCGATCTGAATGTTGCACATCAGGAGATCGACCTCAAGAATCCTAAGACAAACCGTAAGAATGCCGGCTTTACAGACGAGGAGAGAGCATGCTTTACAAAGGTTCTTGAGAGTGGATTTATCGATACATTCCGCTATTTTTATCCGGATCAGGAAGGAAGCTATTCCTGGTGGTCCTACCGCTTCAAGGCGCGTGAGAAGAACGCAGGATGGAGAATCGACTATTTTATCGTTTCGCCTGCACTGAAGGATAAACTGCAGGATGCATCGATCCACGCAGAGATCATGGGCTCAGACCATTGTCCGATCGAGCTGGACATGGAATCATTCTGAGAGTAAATACAAGAAGGAGAAAAAGTTATGTACGATCAAAGCAGGCTTTTGGTGCACGAGGGCAATCCGATGCTGCCTGGTGCTACGAAAGTTTCTGGGGGAATGAATTTTGCGGTGGAGGTTCCCTGTGATACAGAGGCCTCGCTGATCCTGTACCGAAAGGGAGAGAAGGAGCCGGAGGCTGAGATTCCTTTTGCAGAATCAAACAGGACCGGTCGGATGTGTGCGATGATGGTATCCGGGTTTAAGCCGGAGCAGTATGAATATAATTTTCGGATAGATACAAAGATCTGTCAGGACCCATATGCCCGCGGGCTGGCTGGAAGAGAGACATTTGGCAGAGTGTCAGAGGATAAGGACGAGCACAGGATCCGCTGCAGTTTTCCGAATCTGAGAGAATACAACTGGGAAGGCGACGTTTCCCCAGGGATCTCCTATCAGGATATGATCCTCTACAAAGTCCATGTCAGAGGCTACACCAGACAGGCGAAGGTGGCACCAAAGAAAAGAGGTACTTTTGCAGGGCTTAAGGAGATGATCCCTTACTGGAAGGAACTTGGGATCAATGCAGTCGAGCTGATGCCGGCATATGAATTTATGGAGAGGTCCACAGTGGAGCCGGGTAAGGCGATGATCCGCCAGAAACATCACAAGGATAAAGTTAACTACTGGGGTTACCTCCCGGGATTTTATTTTGCACCCAAAAGTGCCTACTGTGCGACGAAGAAACCACACAAAGAATTCTGTGACATGGTGAGAGCTTTCCACGAAGCGGGGATCGAATGCATTATGGAAATGTATTTCCCGGCAGATACCGCTCCGATGAAGGCACTTTATGCGCTGTGGTTCTGGAAGAAATATTATCATGTAGATGGATTTCATCTGCTGGGTGATGGCGTTCCGGGAGAACTGATCGAGAGAGATCCGTTCCTCTATGGTGTCAAAAAGATGTTTTCCGACATTTCCGGACAGCCGGAGAAAGAAAACATGCTGGCAGAGTACAACAGAGGGTTTATGCAGGATATGCGCCGCCTTCTCAAGAGTGACGAGGGAATGGTCGCGGGGGCACAGTTCCATATCAAGCGTAACACAGGCAATTTCGGGACCATCAACTATATGGCAAGCCAGGATGGTTTTACCTTGTATGATACAGTGACTTACAATTACCGTCACAATGAGGCAAATGGTGAGGACAATCACGATGGAAGTGATTATAACTATTCCTGGAACTGTGGAGTAGAGGGTGCGTCCAGGAAGCAGGCCATCCGCCGCCTGCGTGAACAGCAGCTTCGAAATGCGTTCCTGATGCTGCTTCTGAGCCAGGGAACACCGATGATCTATGGCGGAGATGAGTTTGGCAATTCTCAGAATGGAAACAACAATGCCTGGTGCCAGGACAACAGTGTGGGCTGGACGGACTGGAAATGCATGAAGAAGCAGGAGAAGCTTTTTTCCTTTGTCAAAAAGGCAATCGCATTTCGTAAGGATCACCCGATTCTCCATATGCCGAATGAGCTGCGGAGCGTAGACTATATGGCAAAAGGCTTCCCGGATGTTTCCTTCCACGGCGAGCGTGCCTGGTTCTTAAACATGGAAAACACCAGTCGCCTCATTGGCATCATGTACTGCGGAGCATATGCACAGAAGCCGGATGGAACGGATGACGACTTCCTTTATATAGGATACAATTTCCACTGGGAGAAACGAAATATCGCGCTGCCAAACCTTCCGGATGGAATGACCTGGAAAAAGATCGCCGACACCTCAGATCAGGAGGAGAAGAACTGGTTCCAGGAAGGCAAAGAAACTTACAAAAAAACAATAGACATCAATCCACGTACCATTGTGGTACTGGTGGCAAGGCAGGGGGAGATAGAGCATGCATCCGTGGCTGCACTTCAAGACGATAACAAAGCATAAATTACTGGTAATGAAGTATTGTTTCCGGATCGGCTTATATAAACAGGGACTGCTTCACGACCTTTCCAAGTATACACCGGCAGAATTTCTGGTGGGATGTAAATATTATCAGGGAACGAGAAGCCCGAATAATGCAGAGAGGGAAGATATCGGAGTGTCCACTTCCTGGCTCCATCACAAGGGCAGGAACAAGCATCATTTTGAGCACTGGGTCGACTATTCTCTTGATGGGGAGCATGTGATCATGGGGGCGCAGATGCCGCGTAAATATGTGGCAGAGATGGTCATGGACCGGATCAGCGCATCCAGGAATTACCTTGGAGATGCCTATGACGACAGCCAGCCGCTGGATTATTTTCTCAAGAGCAAAGAAAAACTCTGGTTCATCCACCCACAGACAAAGAAGGAACTGGAGGCGCTTCTTCGCATTTTGAATGATCATGGCGAGGAAAAATTACTTCATTATATTAAGCACAGATATCTGAAAGAAGAAACAAGAAAGATCAAATATTGAGATATAGCAGGAATTAGAGTTTAAAAAGCCTTTTTTTCATCGAAACAGATTGAAATTCGATGAGGAGAGGGCTTTTTTTATTATAATAAACAGTATATAACAGTTGACAACAGTACTATACTGTTATATACTGTTTATAGAAGGAGGGATGAAGTTGAATCTTATCATAAACCATACTTCCATGGAACCGATCTACGAGCAGATCATGGCACAGATCAAGGCAGAAGTGATCGAGGGGACGCTGACAGCAGGGGATGCACTTCCCTCGGTGCGTGCACTGTCCAGAGAACTGAAGATCAGTGCTCTTACAGTAAAAAAAGCCTACGACAGTCTGGAAGCAGAAGGACTGGTCGTGACTGTCCATGGTAAGGGAAGTTTTATCGCGAATACCAATCAGGAACTTTTGATGGAGGAGCGTCGCAAGGAACTGGAGAAAGAGCTGGAAGAAGCGGTACGTAAAGCGCGTGTTGGAGGCTTAACGGCAAAGGAGATACGTGAATCATTTGAGATCATAATGGAGGATGAGATATGTTAGTGCAGCTGGATCATGTAAGGAAAACATATGGCAGTTTTACACTGGAACTGAATATGCAGATCCCAGAGAATCAGATCATCGGGCTGATTGGGGCGAACGGGGCAGGCAAGAGTACGACATTCAAGCTGATGCTTGGACTTATCCGTCCGGACCAGGGAAGCGTGGAGATATTTGGCAGAAATGCTGCCGATCTTGGCGCAGAGGAGAAACAGGAGATAGGAGCTGTATTCTCTGACAGCGGCTTTTCCGAATATCTGAAAGTACAGCAGCTTATTCCGGTCATGAGCCGCTTTTATCCGGATTTTCAGGAAAAAGAGTTTCGTGAAAGATGCGAAAGATTCCAGATCCCGCTGAATAAACAGATCAAAGAGTTTTCCACAGGAATGAAAGCGAAGCTGAATGTATTTCTTGCGCTCAGCCATGGCAGTAGGCTGCTGCTCCTTGACGAGCCGACGGCGGGGCTGGATGTGGTCGCAAGAGAAGAGATCCTTGATCTTCTGCGGGAATATATGGAGATCCCGGGACGCTCTATCGTGATCAGTTCACATATTTCCGGCGATCTGGAACATTTCTGTGATGACCTGTACATGATCCATGAAGGCAAGATCGTCCTTCATGAAGAGACAGACCGTATTCTTGAGGAATATGGATTCCTCAAAGTATCAGATCAGGAATACGAGGCCCTTGACAAAGAATATCTTCTGCGTGTGAGAAAAGAGCCCTTCGGCTACAGCTATCTGACAGACCAGAAGAACTATTATCTGGAAAACCACCCGGGGATCGTAGTCGAAAAAGGAAGCGTAGATGAAGTGATTTCCATGCTGGTGAAAGGAGAGAGATTATGAGCGGTTTATTAATGAAAGACCTGGAATTACTCAAGGTAAATATAAAAACGTATTTCATTGTTTTTGCGGTTGGGATCATTTATCTGTTTGTCCAGACAGACGGAAGTATTTTTTTCATAAGCTATATGATCTTTGTAAGTCTCAGTGTCACCGTCGGAACGATTTCCTATGACAGTTATCATCATGGAATGAATTTCCTGATGACCCTGCCATTTACCAGAAAAGAATACGTGATATCCAAATATCTGACCGCAGCAGGCGTCACACTGGCAGCAGGCATTCTTTCCATGATCCCGGGACTTCTCAAAGCGCAGTCTGTCAGTACACGGAAAGAATTCCTCATAAGTACAGGTGCTGTTATGATCTGTGCCGGTATCTTTCTGGCAATCCTGCTCCCGATGCGTCTGAAATACGAAATCGAAAAAAGCCGGATCCTCATGGTCGCACTGATAGCAGTCATTTTCCTGCTCGCCGCCGGCGGAAAGAAAGCACTGGAACTCTGCAAAGGAAGTGCAACTCTCCATCTCCTGAATACATTTGCCGGATGGCAGATAGCGGCTGCGATGATCGTGGTCATGGTTGTTTGTATGGCAGTGTCCGTGAAGGTCAGCGAGGGGATTATGGAGAGGAAGGAGTTTTGAGGATGTAGGTGTTAAATTTCCAATAAAGCTCGATTTGATAACACTGAGATAAAAAATAGAATAATTTGTCATTTACGGATGAATTTTAATGCTGAAAATTCAGTTTTGTTAAAAAACAACTAAAAAATGTATAGCTGCTAAAATTTAAAGCAGTATTAAAAAATGCAAAAAATACCATAAAATGGCATAAAAACTGGTAGCTGCTATTGAAATTTTGAAATATATAGGATATAATTACATTGTGAAAAATAATGCAGCGTACAAAGGAGAAAAATAATATGAGAATTCATCCTAGATTAAAAGAAAACGTTGAATTAAATCCTACAAAAGAATCTAGCCAAGAAAATTTGGATTTACTTTGTCAAAAAATTGATTCGAGAGTTATTACCCTTCCGTTGTATCAAAGAGATTTAAGTTGGACTACGCAAAAAAGTGTAGATTTGTTAAATTATCAATTGTCAGGAAAATCACCGGTATCAGCAATATCAATAAATGTTATTGATGAGGTAAGTGATTCAGTTGCAGTTCCGCAAGTAACATTTATTAATAGAGAACTAGTTGATTTAAAAAGTGGAATGCATTCAGTGGTTGACGGACAGCAAAGATTAACAACAAATTATAAAGCGTATATAGATAGTGAAGACTTTAAGAGCATTGTTCTTGATTTGTGTAAGGGAAAATTTGTCTATATTGGAGATAATACATTCCCTCAAAATAATCAAATACCAGTAGGCATTCTTCTTAATAAAGACGGTAAGAAACTTACAGAATATTTAAAAACACATAAATCATTGGCGGTGTTTGAAGTGCAGGATATTCTTGTAAAGGTTCGAAACAAATTCAAAAGTTATTATTATACAATAAATAAAGCTCATGATTTGTCTGAAGAAGAACAAATTAGATGGTTTGAAGTCTTAAATAATGCAGGATCGAGAGTTTCCGCTGTACAGATGGGATTATCTAAATTAAGAATGTATGGAATAGATGTTTATACTCAATATACACATGTGTTTGTGGAGAAACTTAAAGAACATGGCTTCGAATCGGTGTTTGATAAAGAAACAACGAAGCATACATATCCAATTTGTGCATTAAATGCTGCGTATGAAGTGATTATGGGAACACCTCATTCAAATAATTACTGCCCAATGGCGTCAGATGTACGAGTGAATGCAATATGTAGTATGAAGGCATCTCAAATTTTATTGTCATTTAAATATACGTTAGATGCCTTAGATAAAGTAATTGATTTTATTGAAAATAATGATTTGGACATACCAAGTAGAATAGATTATATTAATTTTTTGATTGGATATTTTGTGTTTTATCAAAGAGAAGATAAAGTAGACGAACAATTCTTGATAAATTGGTATAATACAGTGAATTTTAGTAACTCATCAAATACAGAAAGACGAAAGATTTATTCTAAGTTATTATCAAAAACTTTGTAAAATGAAGTTGTTTTTGCATACATAGAAAATGAAAAGTTATTAAAAATTTCATTAGATAAAAAAGAATGCAAAAGAAATTACTTTTTTAGTATGCTGCTCTTGTAATCGAAACAGAATAATAAGGGAATATTCGCTTAAATCGTTGAATATTCCCTTATTTTATACTATTATTTAAGGGAAAGAAAGGAGAAGTAAGGGAATGCGAGACTTTAATTATTCAGCAATCAAGGACCAAAAATGGGATTCAGAAGTCTTGGGGCTGGTTGCTGCGATTTATAAAGAAGCTGGAAAACAGGAATTATATCTGAAGCAGCGTCCGGAGGAACTTGAAAAGTTAGTGGAGATTGCCAAAATACAAAGTACGGAGGCATCTAATGCAATTGAGGGAATTGTTACAACCAGTACGAGAATCCGACAGCTTGTCGAAGAAAAAACTACGCCGAAAAATCGTGACGAGCAGGAAATTGCAGGATATCGTGACGTCTTGAATATTATACATGATAGTTTTGATGCCATTCCCATCACAAGAAATTATATTCTGCAGCTTCATAAGATACTGTATAGCCATATGAATAATCCGATCGCAGGACAGACAAAGAATGTGCAGAATTATATCAGTGCGACTTATCCAGATGGTCATGTTGAAGTCCTTTTTACACCACTTGCACCATATGAAACGCCGGAGGCACTTGACAGGATTTGTGAAGAATATAATCGAGTCATAGGAAATATGGAGTTGGAACCATTGATTGCTATTCCTGTTTTCATTCATGATTTTTTGTGTATACATCCTTTTAATGATGGAAATGGCAGAATGAGCCGTCTTCTTACAACATTGCTTTTATATAGAAATGGATTTTATGTTGGAAAGTATGTTTCATTGGAAGCGAAGATTGCAAAGAATAAGGATTTGTACTATTCTGCGCTTGCTGCATCGCAGACAGGCTGGCGCGAAGGAACAGAAGATGTAGTGCCATTTATTAAATATCTCCTTGGAACGATCCTTGCTGCCTATAAGGATTTTGAAGACAGAATGAGCCTGGTTGAAACGAAACTTCCTGCACTTGAGATGGTACGCAGAGCAAGCCAAAATAAGATCGGACGTTTTAATAAACAGGATATTCGTGAATTGTGTCCTACACTCAGTGACAGTTCTATTGAGGGAGCTTTAAGAAAACTGGTTGCTGCAGGTGAACTGAAAAAAGAGGGAAAAGGAAAAAACACATGTTACTTTAGACTAACTTAATTTGGTCATAATAGGCCAAAATGACTAAATTAAAATGGATGATGATGAAATTAAAAAATAACTGCAGCAACATAAAAGAAAAACTACTCCTCCTCTTAAAATAATTAACTGGCACATTTCCCCAAAATGCGTTATCCTGTAAAAAGAGAAATATACAGAACTACACAAACAGGAGGGCCATTCATGAACAAAAACCAAATTTTCATAAAAACTGGCACGGAATACAAGAAAATCACCAAAGAACTTCTGGAGGAGAGCAATCTTGCGGAGCTGATCGGTGATAAGGACAAGATGGTTGGTATCAAGCCGAACATGGTTTCGGCATCTGACCCGTCCAATGGTGCAACGACGCATACAGAGATCATCGCTGGAATCCTTGAATACCTCAAGGAACACGGTTTTCGCAGGATGATGATCCTTGAGGGATCCTGGGTGGGGGACCGTACTTCGGATGTATTTGAAGTATGCGGTTATCAGCAGATCTGCGATGACTATGACGTGGAATTCCACGACACCCAGAAAGACAAGAGTTTTACAAAAGACTGTAGCGGCCTGGAACTCAGGATCTGCAACAGTGTAAAGGATGTTGATTTCCTGATCAATGTACCGGTCATGAAGGGACACTGCCAGACCAAGATCACCTGTGCCCTCAAGAATATGAAGGGACTGATCCCGAACACAGAAAAACGTCATTTCCATTCTATGGGGCTGCACAAACCAATCGCGCACTTAAATACAGGCATCCATCAGGATTTTATCGTAGTCGACAATATCTGCGGCGACCTGGATTTTGAGGATGGTGGAAATCCGGTTGTGATGAACCGCATCTGGACAGCAATGGATCCGGTACTCGTAGATGCCTATGTCTGTCAGCAGCTCCACTACAAGGTTTCTGACGTTCCCTATGTAAAACTTGCCGGAGAACTTGGCGTTGGCTGTTCCGACATTTCCAAAGCGGACATCCACGTACTGGGTGAAAATGTTCAGCAGAACATCCCGGAACGCCGCAAAGTTGTAGAAGTAGCTGATGCTGTCGAGGAAGTAGATTCCTGTAGTGCCTGCTACGGATACCTCATCCCGGCACTGGATATGCTCAAACAGGAAGGGCTTCTTGAAAAACTGCATGAAAAAATCTGCATCGGACAGGGATACAGAGGCAAGAGCGGAGAACTCGGAGTCGGACACTGCACCAGAAACTTCAAACATCATGCAGAAGGCTGCCCGCCGACCGAAAACCAGATCTATGAATTTCTAAAAGAATATATCTCAAAATAAAATCTATGGGGGAATGCAGCTACATTCCCCCACATTATTACATTACATATCAGGAAAACACCAATGACGCGTTTGACAATCTAACTATCTTTCATAAGCTTCTTTAAGGATCTTCACGATCTCTTCCGTAGTAAATTTACTGCTGTCGATACACAGATCATACTGTCCCATATCCAGCCATTTCTCATCGGTAAAGAATTCGTAATAGGATCTACGTTCTTTGTCCATTCTCTTGACCAGTTTGCGGGCACTCTTTTCTTCACGGTCGAGGCGCTCCATGACATTTTTGACACGGGTCTCAAACGGTGCGTAGATGAATACGCTTAAAGTACGATCCTGGAGGATATGGTTGGCACATCTTCCTACGATCACGCAGTCTTCCTTGTCCGAAAGGGAAAGGATGATATCGCGCTGGAGTTCAAACAGAACATCATTCATCGGAATTGCCCGGTAATCCTGGCTTATCTGAATCTCATGATTTACAGGAAAACTCCATGCCCCTGGCCGTTTCTCATCCACATCAGCAAGATCGCCGAAAGGAATATTCTTGTCCCTGGCTGCGATCTCGATCAGTTCTTTATCATAAAAACCGATTTCAAGTTCTTCTGCGAGAGCCTTGCCGATCGCATGTCCACCGCTTCCATACATTCGATTGATTGTGATAATACGTTTACTCATAGTGAATCCTCCTTTCGATGGACTTTCTTTTTTGTAAATATTATAACATAATAGTTAGAAAATATCTACAATACACTAAAAATAAATTGAAAATTATTTGTATAAATTAAATAAATCAGATAGAAAAAATGAATTTTAAGGTTCATTTAAGTTTAATTCACCGGGCTTTCACAGATCGCACAATAAGTGAACACACCTTTTTGCTAAAGTATATCCCAGAGACAGAGAACAGGAGATCCGATCACACGGACGGCTTGGAGGGTAAAGATGTTTCATAAGGGAAGAAAAGTGAAAAAATCCAAAAAGAAAAAAATAATAAGTCTGATCGTTGTCGTAGCAGTGGCAGGAACGTCAGGAGCGGTAGTCTACAGGAAAGTGAGACGGCCGGTGGCAGCAGCCACAGAAGTCAGCAAGGTACAGACAGCAGAAGTAAAAAAAGGAAATATCTCAAATACGATCACAGGAACCGGAAATCTGGAGCTGGATGATGCAGAGGCGGTGTCGATCCCATCAGGATTGACGATCGGAGACGTTCTGGTTGAAAGCGGAGACTACGTTTCGGCGGGAACGGTTCTGGCAAACGTTGACAGCGCATCCGTACAGACTGCAATAGATGAGATCCAGAGCGAACTGGAGGAGCTGGATGAGAAAATCCGCACCTGCCAGGAAGACGAGGATGCAAATGCAGTTGTAAGCTCGGTGTCAGGCAGAGTGAAGGCGATCTATGTTGAAGAAGGATCGGATGTTGCAGATATCATAACAGAAAAAGGCGCATTGATAGAGCTGTCACTGGACGGATATATGGCAGTATCTATCGAAAAAACAGATTCTGTAGCGGCAGGAGACAGCGTTTCGGTAACTTTATCCGACGGAACCGTAGTTACAGGAACTGTAGATACACAGGAAAGTGGCAGTACGATCATTACCGTCACAGATAATGGAACGACTCTGGGTGATGAGGTGAGTGTATCTGACAGTAACGGAAATGTGCTTGGAAGTGGTACACTTTATATTCATCAGCCATTTGAAGTCACAGCGGCAGGAGGAACCGTATCTTCGGTATCTGTGACCGAAAATGCATCCGTCAGTGCAGATGATGAGCTTCTGGTCCTGGAAGGGACGGAGAGCAGTGCGGAATATGAAAAACTGCTGCTTGTCCGTAAAGCAAGGACAGAAACACTACAGAAACTTGCACAGCTTGCCAGATCGCCGCAGATCATTGCAGAGCAGGATGGAATCGTACAGGACGTAAATGTGGCAGCAAGCGGAACGACTTCCTCAGAATCTTCTGCGCAGAGCAGTACCACCAGCGGTGCGGGAAATGCATCACAGATGGCATATACAGGGCAGGATCTTTCGGATCTTACCTTTACACAGCTCTCTTTTGATGACGGGACAACACCGGTCATTGTGGAGGAAACAGAAAATAATTCCGATGACACGCAGGATACCGTACAGGATCAGCAGATTGCTTTTTCCATAGTGGGAAGTGGAAACTCGACAGGCTCTCTTGCAGTGATTCCGGCGCCGGTGACCGGTCAGACACCAGTGACAGACATTTCTGCTTCAGGCGGTATCTATTCGGGAGTGATCACCTGGAACCCGGCTGACAGTGTCTTTGCAGCAGGGACAGGATATAAGGCATTGGTCGTTCTTTCGGCAGCAGAGGGCTATTGCTTTACCATGGCAAGCATTCAGGGGATTGAGACAGGAACAGTATCCGGTGTGCAGATCTCTGATAGTGGAAAAACACTGGAATTTCAGATGGTATTTCCGGAAACAGCAGCGGAAAACAATAATTCAGGTGACCAGATCGGCGATAATGGTAATTCCGGACAGGAATCAGATTCGACTGTAACAGATGGAAGTACATCACAGAGTTCATCGAATGAACAGCAGTCAAATGAACAGCAGGAGATACAACAGGCAGCACACAGAATAACGAAAACAGCAGCACTACACAAAATTCAGCCGCAGCAGGAAACGGTAACAGCCAGAGTGCAAAGGCGGGGCAAAGCACCGGAAGCACAGGTGCAAGTGCCAGTGGAACTGCAGGCACAGCAGACAGCACTTCCACATCCAAAGAAGACAGCACGGAGGACGCTGTAGATTCCGCCAGTCAGTACAGCACCGATGTCACAGCTTTTACGATCTCACCGGACGAGAACAGACTTCTTTCTGTAAGTGTGGATGAACTCGATATCAACTCTGTAGAACACGGTCAGAAAGCAGTCGTGACTTTTGACGCGATCGAGGATCAGGAATTTGAAGGCGAAGTGACAAAGATCGGAAACACGGCAAGCGTCAGCGGCGGAGTTGCCAAATATACGATCACGATCACAATTCCAAAAGATGACAAAATGAAACAGGGCATGAACGCTTCCGCGACGATCACGATCGAAGACCGTGAAGATGTCCTTACCCTTCCAATGAATGCACTGCAGGAAAAAGGGGACCGCACCTTTGTATATACCGAAAAAGATGACGATGGAAATCTTTTCGGCGAGACAGAAGTGACGACGGGGCTTTCTGATGGAAGTACCGTGGAGATCACAGACGGACTGGAAGAGGGTACGACGGTGTATTATCTCCGTTCAGAGAGCAGCTCTTCCGGCAGCAGTACAGATATGCCGGATATGCAGATGCCGGATTACCGATGAGATTTCCGGGATGGGCTCCAGCTACCTGACCGTTACGATCAGCGATGACAAGGAAAATCCACTCAAATTAAGTGAGATTTCCGGTTTTGCCGAGCCGGATGAAGTGGATGCGGCTGCACCGATGGCAAGAACCAGCGTGACAGCAAAAAGCGGCTACACAAGCGAATCCATGACCCTGATCGGAACAACGGGCAGCTATCTGGACATCCAGCAGATGGAGATACAATACGGACGTTTCATCAAAAACGCTGATGTGGAAAACAACACCAATGTCGTGGTCCTCACTTACGATACAGCGGTAGAGCTTCTGGGAAGGGCAGATGTCGAAGGCGAAAAGATTTCTCTCAACGGCAAAAGCTTCCTGGTTATCGGAGTGCTGACGGAGGACAGTTCCTCTTCACTTACAAAGGGAACAAATATGATGAGCAGCAGTTCTGACGACGAGGATTCCGGCAGTTCCGTGGTCCTTGAAGGATACATTCCGTTTTCTACCATGACACGCCTTGCAGATAATATCCTGAATGTGACACAGTTCTGTGCTTCTGCGACCAGCGAGGAGACTCTGGATGAAGCCGAAAATGCCCTGACAGAGCTCCTTATGGAGCGGTTTGAATACGATGAGGATGCTTTTTCTATCTCAGATCAGTCGGAGATCATGGATACGATGGAAAGTGTCAACAGCACGATGGCACTGATGATCGGTGGTATCGCAGCAATCTCCCTTCTGGTCGGCGGCATCGGGATCATGAACATTATGCTGGTCTCCGTGACAGAGCGTACCAGGGAGATCGGAATCCGAAAAGCGATCGGGGCCTGCAAGAGAACGATCATGATGCAGTTTCTTCTGGAAGCGCTGATCGTCAGTATCATGGGCTGCTTCGCCGGAATCGGACTTTCGTGGGTGATCCTGAAGCTTGTGGGGATTTTTACCCCGTCCATGCAGTTTACGATGGATATGCGTGTGGTATGGGTCTCCGTAGCATTTACAGGTCTGATCGGTATCATCTTCGGCCTGTACCCGGCCAACAAAGCAGCCAGAAAAAAGCCGATCGACGCACTTCGCTATTCAGGTTAAACAGCGATAAAAATCGTGTCGAACGAAAATTGTTGACCCTCGCAGAGAATACTCTTATAATAATGATATCTGCAGATCGATCCATAACAACCAAGTCTTCCAAAGCCCTATCAAGAAAAAATACTTGACAGGAGCACGATTATTAAATATAATTTTCTTATAAATTACGAAAATATTACAGAAAAAATAATTTCAGAAAAGAAGACATAATGAAATTGCAAGGATTATAAGAGTATGAAGAAATCAGAATTATCAGAGAATCAGAACCCGGAGCCCGTTAAGGGTAAGAATAAGACGAACAACAGGAAGAGACTGCCAGCCTCATTGAGAGCCTTTGTTTCACTGAGCGTATGTGCCGCTACCGTACTGACCGTATCCGGCGGTCTTAAGATCGCGGACAGCCTTAATAAGCAGAACAGAGTCTATGCGGCAGCAGACAGCACAGGAAGCAGTATTTATGAAGGTGCGAATTATGATCTGCCATCAGGGATCGCAGGTGTGGCTTCCGGCGTGAGTGGGACTCCTTCTGCGGGAATGACGATCAACCGTATCGGAACTTCCTGCGAGGACGTGATCGTAGGCCAGCGCGTACAGAAGATCACCAGCCAGGCAGTTGAGATGAATGTCAGTGAATCCATGGCAACGACCATCGACGATTTTGATTCCAAGGTCGTATCTTCTGCGAAGATGATGTCCGATGAGGATTATCAGAACCTTCTGCAGATCGTGGAGGCAGAAGCAGGAACAGAGGATATCAAGGGCAGGATCATGGTTGCCAATGTGATCATGAATCGTGTGAAATACAGTGAATTTCCAGATAATGTCACAGATGTCATCTGGGAGTATGATAATGGCGTAGCTCAGTTTTCGCCGGTCGAGGACGGACGGATTTCAGAAGTCACTGTTTCACAGGAGACGAAGGATGCCGTCAGACAGGTTCTTGAGGGAACGGATTATTCCCAGGGTGCGCTGTTCTTTATCCAGAAATCAGCCGCGGCCAGGGACAATATCTCCTGGTTTGACAAGAACCTCAAGAAGCTGTTCAAGCACGGTGTACATGAATTTTATACATATCCGGATGAGGTGCTTGCAGCACACTAGAATACAGGGATAACGTATACAGCTCCGAGAGAATGAGAATCTTTCGGAGCTTTTTGAATTTTACTATGGAATTTTACACGTTACCGTGGTATACTATGACAAAAATCAAAAAAGAACCAAAGAAAGGCAGGAAGGATACATGCAGGTATTATATAAGAGCACCAGAGGCAAAGGCGAGACAGTAACAGCGTCTATGGCTATTTTGAAAGGACTTTCCGAAGACGGAGGTTTGTTCGTACCTACTTCTATTCCGAAACTGGATGTTCCTGTAGAGAAACTTGCTCAGATGACATATCAGGAAACAGCCTATGAAGTTATGAGCCGTTTTCTTACAGATTTTACAGAAGAAGAGCTGAAGAACTGTATTGCAAATGCATACGATGAGAAATTCGACACCACAGAGATCGCACCGCTTCATGAGGCAGATGGAGCTTACTATCTGGAACTGTTCCACGGTTCTACCATCGCTTTCAAGGATATGGCACTGTCCATTCTTCCACATCTTATGACAACAGCAGCGAGAAAGAACCAGGTCAAGAACGACATCGTGATCCTGACTGCAACTTCCGGAGATACCGGTAAGGCTGCACTGGCTGGTTTTGCAGATGTTCCGGGAACAAGGATTATCGTATTCTATCCGAAGCACGGTGTAAGCCCGATCCAGGAGAAGCAGATGGTAACTCAGAAGGGTGCCAACACAGCCGTTGTAGGTATCACAGGAAACTTCGACGACGCACAGACCGCAGTCAAGAAGATGTTCAACGATAAGGAACTTGCCGCAGAGCTTAATGAGGCAGGCTTCCAGTTCTCCTCCGCAAACTCCATCAACATCGGCCGTCTGGTACCGCAGATCGTATATTATGTATATGCTTATGCGAAACTGGTCAAGAAAGGTGCCATCAAGGCAGGAGATGAGATCAATGTTGTTGTTCCTACCGGAAACTTCGGAAACATCCTTGCTGCATTCTATGCAAAACAGATGGGACTTCCGATCCACAAACTGATCTGTGCTTCCAATGAAAACAAAGTCCTGTTTGATTTCTTCCGTACAGGAACTTACGACAGAAAGAGAGATTTTATCCTTACAACTTCTCCATCCATGGATATCCTGATCTCCAGTAACCTGGAGCGTCTGATCTACCGTCTCACAGGAGAGAATGCAGAGAAATGTGCAGAACTGATGCAGGCATTAAGTCAGGGTGGTGAATACACGATCACAGACGAAATGAAAGCAGGACTTGCTGACTTCTACGGAAACTACTGCAGCGAAGCAGAGACCAAAGAAGCGATCCATGAGACATTTGAGAAGGCAGACTATGTGATCGATCCGCATACAGCAGTTGCAGCAGGCGTTTACAAGAAATATGTCAAAGACACAGATGACACTCTTCCGACTGTGATCGCATCCACAGCAAGCCCGTACAAATTCACAAGAAGTGTTATGGCTGCAATCTCCAACAAGGGAGAGGGACTGGATGACTTCGCACTGGCAGATGAGCTGACCAAGATCTCCGGTGTCAAGATCCCGAGAGCAGTAGAGGAGATCCGTACAGCACCTGTCCTTCATGACAGAGTTGTAGATGCACCGGATATGCCGGCAGCAGTTAAGGACATCCTTGGAATCCACTGAGAATAAACTATAATCAAATAACGAAATAATAATAAAAGATATCCTGACAGATCCTCTGTTTTATTGAGCAGTGTGGTCTGTGCAGGATATTTTTTTATGGGGAAAGATGGAAAATTAAGAAACTTTAAGAAATGATTCAGGAAATGTTAAAGAGACTGTGTAAAAATATGACACGTAAGGGCAGGTGAAAGTTAGAAACATGACATACTGAACTTTTGCGATTTTAAATATGGAGGATAACTAATATGGCATATCATCAGGGAATCTACCTGTTCTGCTTTCTTCCTTTTGTTGTACTTGTTTATGCATTGACTCCCAGGAAAATCCGGCGTGCGGTCCTGATACTGGCAGGATACGTCTTTTTCTGGTCTTTCAGCCGCTGGCTTGTCGTTTACCTGATCGGAGTAACGACATTGATCTATGGAATCGGATGTCATATGGATCATCTGAAAGCTGAGGGAAAAAAGAAGGCAAAAGAACAGGGAGCCAGAGAGCCCCGTACTTTCATAAAGAAGCAGTATAAGTCCAGAGAAAAAAGAACGCTGATCGCAGGGATCCTGCTCCTTTTGGGGATTCTTGGATATCTGAAATATTGTAATTTCTTTGTGACAAATATAAATCATATCCTTGAAATGTCAGGAAGATCAGTCTTCCTTCAGCCGCAGACACTGCTGATTCCGATCGGAATCTCTTTTTACACACTGGAAGCTGTCGGATACATGGCAGATGTGTACTGGGGCAGGATCCATGCGGAGAAAAACTGGGCAAAAATAGCATTGTTTCTTGGATTTTTTCCGCAGATCATGGAGGGACCGATCGGTACGTGGAATGAGACTGCTGATGCACTCTGGGAATGTGCACCAGTACGCATGGAAAATCTTGCACAGGGGACCATACGTATTGTATGGGGAATGTTCAAGAAGATCGTAGTTGCAGACAGGCTGTATGTGATCGTACAGATGATCTTTGAACATTATCAGAATTACCATGGCGTGATGATCCTGGTCGGGGCAGTTTCCTATACGCTGCAGCTTTATATGGAGTTTTCCGGTTGCATGGATATTGTGATCGGAAGCGGAAATCTGTTTGGTGTGGCTTTGCCCGAAAACTTCCGTCAGCCATTTTTTTCTGGAAATGCTTCGGAATTCTGGAGAAGATGGCACATTACTCTGGGCGCATGGCTCAAAGCCTATGTGTTTTATCCGGTTTCTGTCTCCGGGATCGTAAAAAAATGGAATCATTTTGGAAGAGAACATGCAGGAAAATATCTTACAAAGATGGGCATTTTTGCCCTGACGCTGTTTCCGGTCTGGCTCAGTAACGGTCTGTGGCATGGAGCACAGTGGAATTATATTTTTTATGGAATGTATTATTTTGTGATCCTGCTTGCAGGAGAAGCGGTGGCACCTGTCAGGGAAGGAATCCTTAAGAAGTTTAACCTGAACGAAAAGGCACTGTACTGGAGAGTTCCGCAGATATTAAAAACCTGGGTGATCATTTTTACAGGAGAGATGTTTTTCCGGGCAAATGGACTGAGAGCGGGTCTGCATATGTTTGGAAGTATTTTTCATGGATTTGAATTGCACAGACTCTGGGATGGAAGTCTGCTTCGCTTAGGTCTGTCTGTACCTGACCTTGGAATTACTGTCGTGGGCATCCTTGTGGTCACTGTTTATGATATTCTGAAAGAAAGGGAAATGCTGAACTGGTCAAAACTGCAGCAGATGAAAGTTCCGTCACGGTGGCTTTTGTACTATGTACTTATTTTTGCAGTAATTCTGTTTGGAGCATATGGCACCGGTTATCAGCAGGTAGATTTGATCTATGCAGGATTTTAGGAAAAAAATAGTAAGGCCGGTGGCTTTCTGTGCGATTCTTTTGTGCCTTCTGATGGCAGCTTCTGCGGTGATGTCTGCTCTGGCACGGACAAATACAGATCTGGTACAGAACAGAAACAAGAGTATGGTTGAGCTGGAAAATGAACCGGCAGACACGATCGATGTTCTTGTGATCGGAGACAGTGAGAGCTATACAACCGTTTCTCCAATGGAAATCTGGGACAAGGAAGGCATTCCTTCCTATGTAGGCGGGCAGACCGGTCAGAAAATACAGGAGAGCTACTACATGCTCAAAAAAGCACTCAAAACCCAGAAACCCAAAGTTGTCGCGATCGAGACAAATATGATATTCCGATCGCAGAGCGCAGTGCGTGGTATCAAAGAGACTCTGGTACAGACGATGCTTTATTATTTCCCTGTATTCCGTCTTCATAATTCCTGGAAAGCATGGGTGACAGGAGAAGACAAAAGGAGTCAGACGTTTTATAAAGGATTTGTTCTCAGAGATGTTGTGGAAGCCTATACAGGTGGATCTTATATGAAAAAAACCGCCAAAACGGAACGGATGTCCCGCATTACAAGATTTATGATGGATCAGATCGTCAGCCTGTGCAGAAAAAATAATATTCAGCTCTTTCTGTACAGTGCGCCGTCTCCGAAGAACTACTCTTTCCGGAAACATAATACCATGGAAGCATATGCGAGAGAAAACGGACTTAAATATCTGGATCTGAACCTGAAAATTAAAGAACTGGGTATAAACTGGTCGGAGGACAGCCTTGATAAAGGTGATCATCTGAACATACTTGGGGCTATAAAAGTATCAGATTATCTTGGCAGATACCTGAAAAAAGAGTATCATCTAAAGAGCAGAAAAAGTGAAAGTACATACAGATCCTGGAATGAATCTCTGATACAGTACCGGGAGGCGGCGCAAAATGCAGAAAAACAGGCAAAAAAGAAAGTAAAGGCGGGGAGCTGAACATTGAGTAAAGAGAGAATATTGATCGTTGAGGATGACGCAGATATCCGAGAGGGTGTCCGGATCCTTCTGGAAAGTGAAGATTATATGGTAGATGAGGCAGAGGATGGCAGAGAGGGGCTTGAGAATCTTCGGGATGACACAGATCTTGTCATTCTGGATATTATGATGCCGGGAATCTCCGGACTTCGTACCTGCGAGGAAATAAGAAAGATATCGAATGTCCCGGTGTTATTCCTGACGGCTAAAGTACAGGAATCTGACAAGCTGATCGGACTGATGGCCGGAGGAGATGACTATCTTACAAAGCCGTTCTCCTATGCAGAACTTCTGGGGAGAGTCAAGGCACTCCTTCGGAGATATAAAGTTTATATGGGCAAAAATGAAACATCAGAGGGTCAGGAGGATAATTACATAAAGATCGGCAATATACGGATCAACCGCAATTATAATGAAGTATTTGTGGATGGAAAGGAGAAAGAGTTTTCGGAACTTGAGTACCGGATCCTGCTTCTTCTGATGGAACATCCGCGTAAAATATTTTCTGCACAGAACATTTATGAAAGTGTCTGGAACGAACCATATTTTTATTCCTGCAACGGTACTGTGATGGTCCATATCCGGAAACTCCGGGTAAAGATCGAAAAGAATCCTCAGAATCCCAGATATATAACGACCATATGGGGAAAGGGGTATAAATTTGACGCAAGGTATTCCTAGAAGAAATTCTCTCTATTTTCAGCTTCTGATCCTGCTGCTGTTTTCCATGCTGGCTGCAGTAGGCGTGTTTTATGGGGCAGACTGGATTGGCGAAGAAATGGTTTATGAGTACTATGTCAATTCTGATTATTCCGAGCGAAAAGATGAACTGTATGTTTCGAGACTGCAGGAGTATGTTTCACAGGAAAAATTAAGTACGTCTGACGTTCTGGTACTGTCAAAATGGATGGATAAAGAGAAAGTGCTGAGTTCCATGCTGGTGTTTAAGGATGATATCTTGGTTTATGATTCCGATTATCCGGAAGAGCTGAATATTCGCAATGAAAAAATCCCCAAGA
This sequence comes from Blautia sp. OM07-19, assembly GCF_003481595.1. Taxonomy (NCBI): domain Bacteria; kingdom Bacillati; phylum Bacillota; class Clostridia; order Lachnospirales; family Lachnospiraceae; genus Blautia; species Blautia sp. OM07-19. Next base: position 79,436 of record NZ_QULA01000004.1, on the reverse strand, counting down.
ACTATTACGGATGGAATGCGTTTTATTCTGTACAGTTTTCAGATGGGGAGGCAGAAATTTCCCTCTCAGGAGTCTATGATTACCAGCTGTACAATTATATGATATTTGCAGCACTGGCTCTTTCAGCGGTAGTATTTGTTATTCTCGTCCTGATGGGGATTCGAAAAAAGATGAATTACATTTGGAAACTGAGCAGGGAGATTGAGATCCTTGAAGGGGGCGACCTTGACTATTCTGTTACTGTTTCCGGGAAAGATGAACTTACAGCTCTTGCACAGGGGCTGGAATGCATGAGGAAATCTTTTAAGAAACAGGTGCAGCAGGAAGCAGAGATCGTGAAGGAAAATCAGAAAATAGTCACACAGATGTCCCATGATTTGCGGACTCCTCTGACTTCGATCATGCTGTATACAGAACTTCTTGAAAAGGGAACCTATAAAGACGAGGAACAGTTTTGCGAGTATATAAAAAAAATCCACCGCAAAACAAGACGGATGAAACAGCTCACAGACAATCTGTTTGAGTATTCACTGGTAAGCAGTGATCAGGAAATCTCCATGGAAGAGCCTGAAAGCGAAAAAATTCTGTTTTATGATCTGTTTTCGGAGACGATCAGTTATCTAGAACATCAGGGGTTCCAGGTGGATTTTCAGGTAGAATGGTCAGAGTCCAGAATGCAGGTATCAACAGACTATGTTTCCCGTATCCTGGATAACATCACTTCCAATATTCAGAAATACGCAGATAAAAAAGCACCAGTTACAATAGGAACAGCCAGACGTAATGGCATGAGAGGATTTTATTTTGAAAACAGGATTTCCTGTACAGGAGATCCTCAGGAAAGTACAGGTGTGGGAATCCAGAGTATCAAAAACATGATGACAAAAATGGGAGGCAAATGCACTGTCAGCCAGGAAAAAGACATTTTCAGACTGATATTATATTTTCCATATTGTGAGATATCATAACTGTTCAGGAGACATGTCACACAGAGAAGAAAGGCTGTAACTCGGAGAAATGATCTGAGTTACAGCCTTTTTTCTGGTTATTTTCCGGAAGGAACTTCCTGGATCCCTGTGATATCCGGCTCTGCCATCAGGGAGTAGTTCGTATAATAAACGACAAATCCCGGTTTGGCACCGCCAGGTTTTTTGACATGTTTTTTCTGAATGTAGTCGATCTCGACTTTTGGGGCAGTGCGGCCTTTGGAGTAATAAGCTGCAAGGCGGCCTGCTTCCTCAAAGGTGCGGTCCGGAAGCTCTCCGTCCGGAGTTTTGACAACGACATGGGAGCCTGCCATCTTTTTGGCGTGGAACCACCAGTCGTTTCCGGTTGCCTGTTTGAAAGTCAGCTCATCATTCTGGAAGTTGTTTTTGCCGACGAAGATATCAAATCCGTCACTGGAAATATAGTGGAATGGTTTGGACTTGGTCTGCGCCTTTGCACCTTTTTTGCCAGAATAATGTTTTTTGATGTAGCCGTACTCGGTCAGCTCTTCCTTGATCTGGCTTAAATCACTCTCTGCGAGGGCGATATCAAGGGCGTTGGAGATGGATTCCAGATGCTCGATCTCGGATTCTGTATCGGCAAGCTGTTCGGTAAGAGCTTCCTCGGTACGTTTGAGTTTGCCGTAGCGGTCGAAATATTTCTTTGCATTTTCCTGAGGAGTCAGGGTCGGGTCAAGAGGGATCGTGATCTCCTCATTGGTGTAATAATTCAGGGCTTTGAAAGATTTGCAGCCCTCTTCCAGGCCGTAGCCGTAGGTATTGATGAGTTCGCCGTAGACTTTGTATTTGTCCTTCTTGGCAGTGTCTTTCATCTGTTTCTGCTGAAGGGCGTATTTCTTGCGGTTACGCTCCAGGGCAGTTTGTACGATCCTTCGAAGATCAGAAGATTTCTGACGGATACGGTTCAGGGTATCGCGGGATGCGTAATAGGTTTCCAGCATGGAAGAAACGGTCGGGAAAGTTTCACTGTGGTATTCGCTTCCGTACTGTGTCAGAGGAAGTACAGCGTATTCTACCGGCTCGTTGTCACGGTAGATGATGTTCGGTGTGAAATCTCCTTCTACGACCTGATCCATCAGCCGGCGGAAAGTGTGGTAGAGATGTGTGGCAGCAGTCTCGTTCAGAGACTGTGCGGCATCGCTTCCGTCGATGGAGGCACGGTAGCAGATCTCCTCTGCGATCAGTGGGCTTAAGCCGGTGAGAGAGGTGTAGAGTGCCTTGGATATGTTGCATGGTTTATGGCAGATCGTTTCGATGAATTCTGTCTCTGTGATCGTCAGCGGGTCAGATTTCTCCTGTGTGTGCGGAAGAAAATAATCTCTTCCAGGAAGAACCTCACGGACAGAACTCATATGAGAAGAAACGTGCTTGATACTGTCGAGGATCATGCGGTTTTCGTCGCAGAAGATGATGTTGCTGTGCTTGCCCATCAGTTCTACGATCAGGAACTTCTTACAGGGATCGCCCATCTCATTGCGGTGTTCCAGCTCAAATTCTACAACACGTTCCATGCCGGGCTGGCGGATACTGCTGATGCGGGCACTGCCGATATGCTTGCGGAGAAGCATACAGAAGTTCGGCGCGGTGAGCGGGCTTGGTTTGTTTTTGCCAGTAAAATAGATCAGAGGAAGAGAAGCACTGGCAGAGATAAGAAGCCTGCACTGGCCGTTTGCTCCCTTTCCGGTGATCATAAGAGCATCTGATTCAGGCTGGGCGATCTTGTTGAAACGCCCGCCATCGAGATTACGGTGTAATTCCTGAACCATTGCTGCAATGGTAATTCCATCAAAAGCCATAATAAAAATCTCCTTTAATCAAAATCAGACATTATGGAATCCCTTACCGATGATCTCACTGGTGTTGGAGATCAGAATAAAGGCGGTTGGCTGATTTCCTTTTATGTAGTTTCTCAGACGGACTGCCTGAGGACGGTTGAGCGCGGTTAAGACGATGTATTTGTCTTTTCCGGAAAAAGCCCCCTGTGCGTGGACCACAGTTGCGCTTCGGTTGAGATCGTGAACAAGGAAGTCGCAGATATCATCCGGGTTGTCACAGACGACATTGAAATACTTGGAAAGGTTGAAACTCTCGATGAAGTTGTCGATCATGAAAGAACGGACCGCAAGACCAAGGAAAGAATAAAGACCTGTCTCAATGTTGAACACGAAGCAGCCTGCAACCGTGATCATGATATCTGTCACGAGAAGTGCCTTGCCGATATCAAAACTGCTGTATTTCTTGAGGATCATCGCAATGATATCCGTACCGCCGCTGGAAGAACCGATGTTAAAAAGGATCGCAGAACCAAGTGCAGGAAGTGCGATGGCAAAACAAAGTTCCAGCATCGTCTGGTCAGTCAGCGGATGCTCCATCGGACATACACGTGAGAGGAAAGACAGTGCTACGGAAAGCAGGATACTGCAGTAGGCTGTCTTGGCAGCGAATTTACGTCCAAGCACGACGAAACCGAGTGCAAGAAGCAGCATGTTTACAATGAAAGAAAAGTCACTGGCGGAAATGTTTGTCTTATCAGCGACAAGGACCGCCAGACCTGTGATGCCGCCAAAGGTAAAGTTGTTTGTAAATTTGAAAAAATAAGTACCGACTGCCATGATCAGGGTGCTTCCTGTCAGCAGCGAAAAGTGTTTGATTTTTTCATTCATTTTTGTATTTATCTCCTCCGTGAATTAAGTACGATATAGCCATATTGTAACCTTTTAAAGATGGAAATGTCAACGCACCTGCCGGTAGTTGATAAAATATTTATAAAAAAAACGAATTGACTAGAATTTTAGAATGCACTATAATAAATCTGTATGTAGAAAAGACTTGCAAAGTGAGAAAACCTATGATAAAAAGTATGACAGGCTTTGGCCATGCAGAAAAAGTAACAAAGCAGCAGAAGATCACAGTAGAACTGAAATCTGTCAATCACAGATATCTGGATCTGAACATCAAGATGCCGCGTAAATTCAATATGCTGGAGGGACAGGTACGTAACCTGATGAAGCAGTATATGCAGCGTGGCAAGGTAGATGTTTTTATTACCTATGAGGATTATACAGGAGGCAATGTTGCCCTTAAATATAATCATGATCTGGCAGCCGCTTATCTCGGCTATCTGAAACAGATGTCAGAGGAGTTCGGGCTTGAGAATGATATCCGGGTGTCAACACTTTCCCGTTATCCGGAAGTTCTGACGATGGAAGAACAGTCCGTAGATGAGGAGGAACTCTGGAAATCTCTGGAGGAGCCGCTTCGCGAAGCCTGCGAGAAATTTGTGGAGACACGTGCCAGAGAGGGTGCACATCTGAAAGAAGATCTTCTTGTGAAGCTGGATGGTCTGGATGAAATGGTCTGCAAAGTAGAGACCCGTTCACCGGAAGTAGTCCGTGCGTACCGTGAGAAGCTGGAGCAGAAGGTTCATGATCTTCTGGAGGACAGCCAGATCGACGATAACCGTATCGCGGCAGAGGTGGTCCTTTTTTCTGACAAGATCTGCAATGATGAGGAGACCGTCCGTCTGCACAGCCATATCCTTGGAATGAAGAAGATCCTGAATGAACAGGAAGGCGTGGGACGCAAGATGGACTTCATGGCGCAGGAGATGAACCGTGAGGCGAATACGATCCTGTCGAAATCCAGTGATCTTGAAGTTTCCGATATCGCGATCGGACTCAAGACAGAGATCGAGAAGATCCGTGAGCAGATTCAGAATATTGAGTAATGGAGGCAGCTGAGTTTTTGTGGCTAAGTTAATTAATATAGGATTTGGTAATGTGGTAAATTCCCGCAAGATCGTGGCAGTGGTCAGTCCGGATGCCGCACCGGTAAAGCGAATGATACAGAGCATCAAGGGCACACGTTCGCTGATCGATGCGACACAGGGGCGCAAGACGAAGGCAGTGATCGTCACATCCGACGATTATATTGTTCTGTCAGCACTCCAGCCGGAGACGATCGCCAGGAGATTTGCAGAGGCATATGATTATGAGGAGAGGGAAGAAGAACATGAGTAAGGGAGTTTTGACAGTAGTGTCCGGATTTTCCGGAGCCGGCAAGGGCACAGTGATGAAGCGTCTTCTTGAGAAGTATGACGACTGTGCACTTTCTATCTCTGTTACTACCAGGAAACCGCGTGAAGGTGAAGTGGACGGCAGGGATTATTTTTTCAGGACAAAAGAAGAAGTAGAGGCGATGATTGAGGCTGATGAGCTTCTGGAGTATGCGCAGTATGTAGAGAACTATTACGGAACTCCGCGCTCTTACGTAGAGGAGATGCTTTCCAAGGGCAAGAATGTGATCCTGGAGATCGAGATCCAGGGGGCAATGAAGATCAAGGAGAAGATCCCGGATACAGTCCTTATCTTCGTGACACCGCCGACGATCCAGGAGCTGAAAGACCGTCTGGTAGGAAGAGGAACCGAGACACAGGAAGTTATCGAATCACGTCTTAAGAGAGCTTCTGAGGAAGCAGAGGGAATCGAGTCTTATGATTATCTTCTTGTGAATGACGTTGTGGAGGACTGCGTGGATGAACTTCATGAGATCATCCTGAGTGAGCGCCGCCGCGCAAGCCGTAACGAGGAATTTATCCGAACGATCCAGAAGGAATCCCGGGAATTTTTTAATTAAGTAAGTAAGGTCACCCTTATAATATAAACTGAAACATGAAAGGAGAATTTTAATATGATACATCCGTCATATACAGAACTGATTCAGGCAATCAACAACAACGCAGAGGAAGACGACAACACAATGATGCTCAACAGCCGTTATTCTCTGGTACTTGCAACCAGCAAGAGAGCAAGACAGCTGATCGCAGGAGCAGAACCGCTTGTTGATGGTGCGGCAGGCAAGAAACCGCTTGCGATCGCGATCGACGAGTTATACAAAGGCAAAGTTAAGATCGTAGCAACCTCTGAGGAAGAAGCAGAGGAAACCACACCGGCTGCTTCCGAAGAAGCTGTAGAGGAGACAGCAGAGACTGCTGCAGAAGAAACAACCGAAGAAAATAACCAGTAAACTATCATGATCAGAAGACAGCTTGTCTTCTGATTATGTGTATCAGGAGATTATATGAAAATTTTATTTATATCACTGGGCTGTGACAAGAACCTTGCGGACTCAGAGGAAATGCTCGGACTTCTTACCGGAAGCGGGCATGAGATCGTGGATTCCGAGGAGGAAGCAGATGCGATCGTGATCAATACCTGCTGTTTTATCCATGATGCCAAGGAGGAGAGTGTCAATACGATCCTTGAGATGGCAGAATATAAAAAAACAGGCAATTGCAAAGCACTGATTGTAACTGGCTGCATGGCACAGCGCTACAAAGAAGAAATCACACAGGAGATCCCGGAGGTGGATGCCATTCTCGGAACCACATCTTACGGCGACATTGTAAAGGCATTAAACGAAGCACAGGCAGGAAATGTTTTCCAGGAGTTCCGCGATATCAATGAACTTCCGGAGGACTCCGGCAGACGTGTGCTGACAACGGGCGGCCACTTTGGTTATCTCAAGATCGCAGAGGGCTGTGACAAGCACTGCACCTACTGCATCATCCCGTCCCTTCGTGGCAGATTCAGAAGTGTTCCGGAAGAACGACTTCTTGCACAGGCAGAATACATGGCATCTCAGGGAGTCAAGGAGCTGATCCTTGTAGCTCAGGAGACCACCGTTTACGGTACAGATCTCTACGGCAAAAAAACACTCCACATCCTGCTTAAGAAGCTCTGTCAGATCAAAGGAATCCGCTGGATCCGTGTTCTCTACTGTTATCCGGAGGAGATCTACGATGAGCTGGTCCAGGTCATGAAAGAAGAAAAGAAGATCTGCAATTATCTTGACCTTCCGATCCAGCATGCAAGCGACCGTATCCTTAAGAGAATGGGCCGCCGCACGACAAGGAAGCAGCTCGAAGACATTATCGCGAAACTTCGCCGTGAGATCCCGGACATTGTGCTCCGTACTTCTCTGATCACTGGCTTCCCGGGTGAGACCCAGGAAGATCATGAAGAACTGATGGAATTCGTGGATGAGATGGAATTCGACCGTCTCGGCGTGTTCACTTACTCACCGGAGGAAGGAACACCGGCAGAAACCATGGAAGGACAGGTTCCGGAGGAAGTTAAGGAAGAGAGAAGAGATGAACTCATGTCTCTCCAGCAGGAGATTTCTCTGGAGAAGGGTGATGAGCGGATCGGACAGGAACTTGTTGTTATGATCGAGGGTAAAGTATCCGGCGAGAGCGCCTATATTGCGAGAACTTATGCAGATGCGCCGAAGGTTGACGGATATATCTTTGTTCAGACAGGGGAACTTCTTGTGACAGGTGACTTTGCACGTGTCCGTGTGACAGGTGCGCTGGAATACGATTTAATAGGAGAATTAGCTGATGAATACACCGAATAAACTGACAGTGGCCAGAATGATCATGGTTCCGTTTCTTGTTGTATTTCTGCTGACAGGATGGGGCGGAGAGGCAAATCGCTATATCGCTCTCGTTATCTTTGCAGCAGCCAGCATCACAGACTGGTTTGACGGATACCTGGCCCGTAAAAATAATTTAGTAACAAATTTTGGTAAATTTATGGATCCTCTTGCGGACAAACTTCTTGTGTGTTCTGCAATGATCTGTATGATCGAACTTGGCAGACTTCCGGCCTGGTTTGTTATCATTATTATAGGAAGAGAATTTATTATCAGTGGATTTCGTCTGATCGCTGCAGAGAATGGCATTGTCATCGCAGCGAATTACTGGGGCAAATTCAAGACAGCATCACAGATGGTCATGATCATTTTGCTGATCCTGCATTTTGATAACATTGCTGCATTTGTGATCCTGGAGCAGATTTTTATCTGGATCTCTCTTGCACTGACCATCATTTCACTGATCACTTATATCTGGCAGAACCGTTCCGTTCTGTCCATGCAGGAGTAATCCGTTTTTATAATCAGGAGGCAGATATCAAATGATAACAGAGCTGATTTCTGTAGGAACAGAAATACTTCTTGGAAATATTGTGAATACCAACAGCGCATATCTTTCCGAAAAATGTGCAGAGCTTGGGCTTTCTGTCTATTATCAGACAGTTGTGGGAGACAATGAGACACGTATGCGCGAGACCATTCAGACGGCACTGGACCGTTCTGATATAGTGATCCTCACAGGTGGACTTGGACCTACCGAGGATGATCTGACGAAGAAAGTTACCGCTGAAGTCATGGGAATGAAACTGGTGGAGGATCGCCACAGCAGGAAACTGATGGAAGCATACCTCGAGCAGTATAAGAAAAACAACCCTCAGCGCAAGATCACAGCCAACAACTACAAGCAGGCAATGGTCCCGAAGGGAGCAATCGTTCTCGATAACCACAATGGCACCGCACCGGGACTGATCCTTGAGAAAAAAGGCAAGACAGCCATCCTTCTTCCAGGACCTCCAGGTGAGATGAAACCGATGTTTGAGGAGTCCGTTTTTCCATATCTTCGCAAGAAACAGCCGGAGATCATTTATTCCCAGATGGTGAAGATCTGCTCGATCGGTGAGAGTCAGGTTGCAGAGGAGATTGAGGATCTGATCGAAAGCCAGACCAATCCGACGATCGCACCATATGCCAAGACCGGTGAGGTACATCTTCGCATTACCGCCAAGGGCAAGAATGAGAAGGAATGTAAGAAACTCATCAAACCTGTTGTCAAAGAACTTAAGGCAAGATTCGGAAGAAACATTTTTGCGACAGAAGAATCCAAATCTCTGGAGGAAGCTGTGGTAGATATGCTGAAAGAACAGGAAATGACACTTTCTCTGGCAGAATCCTGTACAGGCGGTGCGATCGCCGCAAGGATCGTCAATGTGTCAGGTGCTTCTGAGGTATTTTTGCAGGGCATGGTTACTTACAGCAACAAAGCCAAGAGAAGATGCCTCGATGTCAGCAAGTCCACACTTAAGAAACACGGAGCTGTATCCGAGGAATGTGCAGCAGAAATGGCAAAGGGAGGCCGCAAAGCCTCCAAGACAGATATCTGCCTTTCCGTGACAGGGATCGCAGGCCCGGGCGGTGGAACAAAAGAAAAACCGGTCGGAACCGTCTTTATGGGATGCTCCTATAAGGGCTGCACGCAGGTAAGAGAATTCCATTTCCAGGGCAACCGTGCAAGAGTGAGAGAACAGACCGTTGCACACGGACTGGCATTCTTACGCGACTGCATGATGGAACGCGCTGATAAGGAAAATAATTAAGATCCATATGAGAAATCCCCCGCTGTTGAGCTGGACAGTGGGGGATTTTTTGTCTGATATATTGAGAAGATGTCAGTGGTGTGTCTGCTGCCTATCGGATCATCCGCATCAGGCTGACGATCTGATCAAGCTTTGCCGCCTCTTTTGGCGATTTTCCGGCTTTGAGGACATTCAGTATTGCTCCGATCTCATCAGACGAGAACTGAAGTCCGTTCTGCCGTCCCTGTGCAGCGGCACTCATCAGAAATGGAAGCATATCAGACGGGGATCTGCCTCCGCTCTGGTCTGCGAGGTTCTGTAGGAGGGCAAGTTTTGACGGATCGATATTTTGGAGTTTGGGGTCATTCTGCCATTCCTGGGTCATTTGGATCACCTTCTTCCTGGTCGGAGTGGCTCATAACCTGTATCAGCTGCATCATGACAAGAAAGTTGCTGATCTGGTCAAGCTGCCTGCGGCTCCTGCCATAGCTGAATTTCCGAAGATCATCCAGAAGTTCGGAAGGACTGGAAACAGAAGAACTGCAGATCTGCATATCAGGCTGTCTGCCGCGGAATAATGCCAGGGTGTTTGAGAGTTCTCTGGTTTTGGTGAACACGGAGAGAAGCTGCTGGCCTCTCGGGGAAAGATAAGGAATAAAAGCTTTCAGCATCTGCGACTGGTCGTCGGAAATGAGCTGGTCGAATTTTGTCTGAGCGATAATTTCCTCTTCCATAAGGCAAAGCTCCTTTTTTTATTACGAAGATATGCTTTTTGCTTTTAGATTATGACGTGGGAGGATGATTTGACATAAGATAAATAGTAAGAAAGATCAGAAAGGCAGCAACCATGGAAAACAAAAAAGAAAAGCTTGTGCTGGACGGAAATGCTTTTTATGAACTGGACCTGGAATGTCTTAAGCATAGAAGGGAAAATATGCAGAGAGAAAAAGAGCGACGGGCAGAAAGAAACAGACAAAGGCAGAGGAAATGATCCTCTGCTTTTTGTCTGCAGACTGTAGTTTGTTGAAAGGGGCGGGATCAGCATCCACATCCTCCGCAGCCGTTACCGCAGCCAAAGCCGTTGTTGCCGCAAAGAAGAAGCAGAACCACGATGATCCAGCAGTTGTCATTGTTACCGCATCCACAGCCATTGCCGCAGCCGTTGTTGCCACAGCAGCACATCAGGATGATGATCCAGAGGATACAGTTGCAGGAGCTGCCTCCAAAAAGGCTGGTTCCATTGCCGCATCCGCAGTCGTTGCCGCATCCGCAACCATTGTTGCATCCACAGCCACAGTCGTTGTTACATCCACAGTTTGTAGCAGCCAAATCACTCATTATAAAATCCTCCAGCTTTTTGTCTACAATTCATTTTATGTAGATAGGATGTCCGGTGTGAAAAAATATCCAGTTGCAAAAGAAACGACCATGGGATATAATACCCGGGTAAACACAGCAGAAAAAGAAAAGGAGAGGATGGAATGGCAGACAGGGGACTGTTTGATATGCACTGCCATATTGTACCGGCAGTCGATGATGGAGCTCAGAGTGTAAAAGAAGCTTTTGCTATGCTTCAGATGGAGTACGATCAGGGTGTGCGTAAGATTATTGTGACGCCCCATTTCAGAAGAGAAATGTTTGAGACTCCTTCGGAAATTATCAAAAAGCATTTTCTGGTATTGAGACGACTGGCGGAAAAGATCGGACCAGATTTCAAAGTGTTCCTCGGATGTGAATTTCATGCAAATGTAGAAATGCTGGATTATCTGCGTTCTGACAAGGTTTATTCGATGGCTGGTTCCAGATATGTGCTCACAGAATTTTCTTCAAGTACAGAAGAAAAGTATATCAGCGACAGGATCTACGAACTGCTTTCCGGCGGATACAGGCCGATCATAGCACATATTGAACGTTACAGATGCATGCATGATCTGGATTTTGTAGAACATCTTGTAAATAAAGGTGCACTGATGCAGGTCAATGCAGACAGTGTGATCGGCAAGAACGGACATGCAGCCAAGAAATACTGCGGGAAACTTCTGGAAGAAGAACTTGTAAGTTATATTGGTTCTGACTGCCATGGAAGCAAACGCCGTGTCACAAGGATCGGAGATGCCTATGCCTATGTCACAAAGAAAATGGGACGGCAGATGGCCGACGAGATCTTTATTGATAATCCGCAGGAGATCCTTGATAATGCGAAGCACTGCATGGCGGCAGCTCATAGATAAGTTTTTGTGAATCGTTCTGACAATAACGTTATCGCTTTAAGTTGTTAAACTAATAAGAAAACACCCTTGACAAACAAAAAGCCAATTTGTATACTTTTAGAAGTATATGAAACGGCTTTGAAGGGAAGAAGTAACAGAAGCAACACACACAGAGAGCAGCCGGATGGTGAGAGGCGCGTGCAGTACTTTTGCGAATACATCCCGGAGCTTCGCACCGAACTTTTTTCAGTAGGCTGCGACGGAGTGGCACTCGTTACCGTGCTCAATGAGGCGGGAGATTTTCCGCGAAGTTAGGTGGTATCACGGGACCCGGTTCTCGTCCTAAGAAGGACAGGAACCGGGCTTTTTTGCATATCGAGGAGGCGCCTTTGGACGCACCTGATGATGAATACCGCGACAGGAGGAAATTATTATGACAGTATGGGAAGAACTTAAGGCCAGAGGCCTGATCGCCCAGGTAACAGACGAAGACGAGATCAAAGAAATGGTAAACAACGGTAAGGCTACTTTCTACATCGGATTTGACCCTACCGCAGACAGCCTTCATGTAGGACACTTCATGGCACTCTGCCTGATGAAACGTCTCCAGATGGCAGGCAACCGTCCAATCGCACTTCTCGGCGGCGGTACCGGTATGATCGGTGACCCTTCAGGAAGAACTGACATGCGTCAGATGATGACAAAAGAAACCATCCAGCACAACATTGACTGCTTCAAGAAACAGATGTCCCGCTTCATCGACTTTTCCGATGGCAAGGCACTGATGGTCAACAATGCTGACTGGCTTCTGAACCTGAACTATGTAGATCTGCTTCGTGATGTAGGAGCTCATTTCTCAGTAAATCGTATGCTTACTGCAGAGTGCTACAAACAGCGTATGGAGAGAGGACTTAGTTTCCTTGAATTCAACTACATGATCATGCAGAGCTATGACTTCTATATGTTATACCAGAAATACGGCTGCAATATGCAGTTTGGCGGTGATGACCAGTGGAGCAACATGCTCGGCGGTACAGAACTGATCCGTCGTAAACTTGGCAAAGATGCATACGCTATGACCATCACACTTCTTCTGAACTCAGAGGGCAAGAAGATGGGCAAGACACAGTCCGGTGCTGTATGGCTTGATCCGAACAAGACATCTCCATTTGATTTCTACCAGTACTGGAGAAACGTAGACGATGCAGACGTTATCAAATGCATGCGTCTTCTTACTTTCCTTCCACTTGAGCAGATCGATGAGATGGCCAAATGGGAAGGAAGCCAGTTAAACAAAGCCAAAGAGATCCTTGCATACGAGCTGACAAACCTGGTTCATGGCGAAGAAGAAGCCAAGAAAGCTCAGGAAGGTGCAAGAGCACTGTTCTCTGGCGGCGCAGACACTGCACATATGCCAAGCACAGAGCTGACTGATGAAGATTTCACAGAGGAAGGAACCATCGATCTTATCACAATGCTGATCAAGACAGGCCTCGTTCCGACACGTTCTGAGGGACGTCGTGCGATCGAGCAGGGCGGTGTTTCCATCGACGGTGAAAAGATCACAGACATCAAACACACAGTTGCCAAAGACGCACTCGCAGGTGACGGTGTTGTCCTCAAACGAGGCAAAAAGAAATTCAACAGAGTTTATGCTAAATAATAAGTATTTTTTTGATAAATACTTTTAGGAGGAAAGAATCATGAAGAAATACGGAGTAAACGAACTTCGTCAGATGTTCCTTGATTTCATGGAGAGCAAAGGACATCTCGCAATGAAAAGCTTCTCCCTGGTACCTCAGGGAGACAAGAGCCTCCTGCTGATCAACGCAGGTATGGCTCCACTGAAACCATATTTCACAGGTGCAGAGAAACCGCCGAGAACAAGAGTCACCACATGTCAGAAATGTATCCGTACAGGTGATATCGAAAACGTTGGTAAGACAGCACGTCACGGTACCTTCTTTGAGATGCTTGGTAACTTCTCTTTTGGAGATTACTTCAAGAGAGAAGCGATCCACTGGTCCTGGGAATTCCTGACAGAAGTCGTTGGCCTGGATGCAAACAGACTGTACCCGTCAGTATATCTGGAGGATGATGAAGCATTCGACATCTGGAATAAAGAAATCGGAATTCCGGCAGACAGAATCTTCCGTTTCGGTAAGGAAGATAACTTCTGGGAGCATGGCGCAGGTCCTTGCGGTCCATGTTCTGAGATCTACTATGACCGTGGAGAGAAATATGGCTGCGGAAAACCTGGCTGTACTGTAGGCTGCGACTGCGACCGTTACATGGAAGTATGGAACAACGTATTCACTCAGTTTGAGAACGATGGAAACGGAAACTATACAACCTTGAAACAGAAGAACATCGATACAGGTATGGGTCTTGAGCGTCTGGCAGTTGTTGTTCAGGATGTTGATTCTATCTTTGATGTGGATACCATCTGTGCACTTCGTAACCTGGTATGCGAGATTGCAGGCAAGGAATATGAGAAGAACTATCAGGATGACGTATCCATCCGTCTGATCACAGACCATATCCGTTCTGCAACATTTATGATCTCCGATGGTATCATGCCGACCAACGAAGGACGTGGATATGTACTTCGTCGTCTGATCCGTCGTGCAGCACGTCATGGACGTCTTCTGGGAATCAAGGGAACTTTCCTTGCAAAACTCAGTGCAGAAGTGATCGACGGATCCAAAGCAGGATATCCGGAACTGGAAGAAAAGAAAGAGTTTATCTTCAAAGTCCTGACAAACGAAGAGAACCAGTTCAACAAGACCATCGACCAGGGTCTCCGCATCCTTGCAGACATGGAAGAAGAGATGAAAGCAGCCGGAGTAAAAACCCTTTCAGGAGAAAATGCATTCAAACTGTACGATACTTACGGATTCCCGCTTGACCTCACCAAAGAGATCCTTGAGGAAAAGGGTTACGGAATCGACGAAGACGGCTTCCAGAAAGCAATGGAAGCGCAGAGAGTCAAAGCACGTACTGCACGTGAAGTGACCAACTACATGGGAGCTGACGCTACCGTATATGATGAGATCGATGTCAATGTAACGACAGAGTTCGAAGGATACGATCACCTCACATATGATTCCGAGATCACAGTTCTCACAACAGAAAAAGAAATCGTAACTTCTCTGATGGAAGGTCAGAAAGGTACTGTATTTGTAAGAGAAACACCATTCTACGCTACCATGGGTGGACAGGAAGGTGATACTGGTGTGATCGAGACTGCAAATGGTAAATTTGTAGTAGAAGATACCATCAAACTTCGTGGCGGTAAATTTGGCCATGTCGGACATATGGAATCCGGAATGCTTTCCACAGGAGAGACAGTAGCTCTTAAAGTTAATGAGCAGGCCCGCCGTGATACGGAGAAGAACCACAGTGCAACACATCTTCTTCAGAAAGCACTCAAGACTGTCCTTGGTTCTCACATAGAACAGAAAGGTTCCCTGGTAACTCCGGACAGACTTCGTTTTGACTTTGCACACTTCCAGGCAATGACACCGGAAGAGATCGCAGAGACAGAAGCTCTCGTAAACAAAGAGATCCAGGCAGCTCTTCCTGTAGAGACAAATGTCATGGACATCGAAGAAGCCAAGAAATCCGGCGCAATGGCTCTGTTCGGCGAGAAATACAACCAGAAGGTACGTGTCGTATCCATGGGCGACTTCTCCAAAGAACTCTGTGGTGGTACACACGTTAAGAACACAAGCTCCATCATGCTCTTCAAGATCGTATCCGAGGCTGGTATCGCAGCAGGTGTACGTCGTATCGAGGCACTGACAGGAAACGGTGTTATTGAATATTATAAGAAACAGGAAGCTATGCTCCACGAGGCTGCCAAAGCACTCAAGGCACAGCCGGCAGAAGTTGCTGAGAAGATCACACATCTCCAGGCAGAGGTCAAATCTCTCCAGAGCGAGAACGAATCCCTCAAGAGCAAACTGGCTCAGGGATCTCTTGGTGATATCATGAACCAGATCGTAGATGTCAAGGGTGTGAAACTCCTTGCAGCTAAGGTTGAGGGCGTTGACATGAACGGACTCCGTGATCTGGGTGATCAGCTCAAAGAGAAGATCGGAGAGGGCGTTGTTGTCCTTGCAGCTGTAAACGGCGGCAAAGTAAATCTCCTTGCCATGGCTACAGATGCAGCTCAGAAATCAGGAGCACATGCAGGAAACCTCATCAAAGGTGTCGCAGCGATCGTAGGCGGTGGCGGCGGCGGTCGTCCGAACATGGCTCAGGCCGGCGGAAAGAATCCGGAAAAAGCGGACGAAGCAGTTAAAGCAGCAGCAGGAATCCTGGAACAGCAGATCCACTAAAAAGTGCATTTTTTGTCAAAAATAATTTTTTTCTAAATTTAGCCAAAAGATGTTGACGAATGTTATCACTATGTTATATAATAACAGTCGTGCAAGAAAAATACCCAGACAGTTGTATTTTAGCACAATCTACAACTGGAGGGAGGTTAGGTGTGAGTCTATGTCAAACGTTATCGTAAAAGAAAACGAGACTTTAGATAGCGCTCTTCGCAGATTCAAGAGAAGCTGTGCAAAAGCAGGTATCCAGCAGGAAATCCGCAAGAGAGAGCATTACGAGAAACCAAGCGTTCGTCGTAAGAAAAAATCTGAAGCCGCAAGAAAACGTAAATATAATTAATTGTGCGCAAAAAATCCCTGACGACAAGTCCGTCAGGGATTTTTAAGATTTAAAATTGATACTTATTTAACGAGACAGAGGAAAGGGCAACGGGGAAGAGTTTATGGGTCGTATTATGCAGTTTCTTAAGAGAATTTTAAAACTTCTGTTCAACAGGATCTTTTATGTTGCGCTTGCCCTTTTGATCCAGATGGGCTGGCTTTTGATCACTGCATGGAGGCTGGCAGCTTACTCGAAATATATTTCCAATGCGATCGGGATCATCAGTGTTCTGATCGTGCTCTGGATCGTAAACAAAAAGATCAATCCATCCTACAAACTGGGATGGACGATCCTGATAATGACGGTTCCTGTATTTGGTGTTCTCCTGTATGTGCTTTTTGGTAAATCCAGGATCGCGCAGGCGATCCAGGACAAATACACACAGGTTCAGGAAGAAAGCCTTCCTTATATGGAGCAGGATGAGCAGACGTTTCAAGAACTGGAAGAACAGAGCGCGGGAGCGGCGGTGCAGTCCAGATATATCCATCAGTATTCCAGTTTCCCTGTCCATGGGAATACAACGGCAGAATATTTCCAGGTCGGAGATGACATGTTCCCGGTCCTGGTACGTGAGTTGGAACAGGCGCAGCATTATATCTATATTGAGTATTTTATCATCAATGACGGTGTGATGTGGCGGACGATCCTCGATATTCTGGAACGCAAGGCGAAAGAGGGCGTGGATGTCCGGCTGATCTATGACGGATTTGGCTGCCTTACCACGCTTCCGAACAGATACGACAAAGTTCTCAGGGAAAAGGGCATCAAATGTACCATTTTCAACCCGTTTCGGCCGCTTCTGAATATCGTTCAGAATAACCGCGACCACCGCAAGATCTGCGTGATCGACGGTAAGACAGGATTTACCGGGGGAATCAACCTCGCGGACGAATATATCAACCAGAAAGAACGCTTCGGTCACTGGAAGGATACCGCAGTCATGCTCAAGGGCGAGGCTGTCTGGAATATGACGGTGATGTTCCTGCATATGTGGAGTGTGGTCAATAACTCTGCAGAGCCGATGGAGCATGAACTCCATATGCCGCACAAATATCATCCGGAGGCATTTGAGGATGACGGTTTCGTGCAGCCATACAGTGATACGCCGCTGGACGGGGAAGTCCTCGGTGAGAACGTTTACCTGAACATCATCAACCGTGCAAAGAAATATGTCTATATCTGTACGCCATATCTGATCATCGACAATGAGATGATGACAGCCCTCTGTCTGGCTGCCAAGAGCGGTGTCGATGTCCGGATCATGACACCGGGTGTCCCGGACAAGAAGATGGTCTTTCTGCTGACACAGTCTTATTATGAGCAGCTTCTGGAGGCAGGAGTGCGGATCTATGAGTACCAGCCGGGATTCCTTCATGCGAAATCTTTTGTCTGTGATGATGAGATCGCGGTTGTCGGAACGATCAATCTGGACTACCGCAGCCTGTATCTTCATTTTGAAAACGGCGTCTGGTTCTACAAGAACAAAGTAGTCGGGGATATTCTGGAGGATTTCAGAGAAACCCTGAATTATTGTGATCCGATCAATATTGAATTCTGCCGTGACAGAAACATCCTGGTGCGCGGATTCCAGAGCATCCTGAGGCTTTTTGCCCCGCTGTTATAAAAATGATACGAAAGGGAATACGACGGTTTTTCGAGAGGGGAACTGCCGCATTCCTTTTTTGTATGCAATGGTATAATTTCGCAGGAAAGTTTTTACAATAGTAAGGAAAAGGATTTTGAGGTATTGTATGAAATTCCCTGGAAAAATAAGAAAAACGGCGGCATGTTTTTTATTATTCTGTATTGTACTTGCCTGCATTCCCGTACATGCAGAAGAAAATGAGGCGGTGGAGATCTCGGCACCAAGTGGTGTCCTGATGGAGCCGGAGACAAAAACGATTCTTTATGAGAAAGACAAAGACACCAGAAGGAGTCCTGCGAGTGTCACAAAAGTCATGACGCTCCTGTTGATCTTCGATCACCTGAAAGACGGAAGCCTGAAACTTACCGATACTGTGACGACAAGCGCACATGCGAAATCCATGGGCGGTTCGCAGGTTTTTCTGGAAGAAGGCGAGACGCAGGATGTGGAGACGATGATCAAGTGTATCGTCGTTGCATCGGGAAATGATGCCAGTGTTGCGATGGCAGAACATATCGCAGGAAGTGAGGAAGCTTTTGCAAAAGAGATGAATGCCAGGGCAGAAGGGCTTGGGATGGAAAATACGCATTTTGTCGACTGCTGTGGACTGACGGATTCGGATGAACATTATACGACAGCATATGACATTGCCCTGATGAGCCGGGAGCTGATCCTGAATTATCCGGAGATCTTTCAGTATTCTTCGATCTGGATGGAAAATATCACTCACGTTACCAGACAGGGAAGCAAAGAATTCGGACTCACCAACACGAATCGACTGATCCGTACGTATTCCGGCTGTATCGGACTCAAAACGGGAAGTACCAGCAAAGCGGGATTCTGCCTGAGCGCGGTGGCAGAGAGGAATGAACTTATGCTGATCTCTGTCGTCATGGCAGCACCGGATTATAAGGCAAGGCTCAAAGATGCCGCCTCTCTTCTGGATTATGGATTTGCCAGGTGCTGTCGCTATATCGACAACAAACCGGCAGAACTTCCAGAGCTTTCTGTAAAGAAAGGAAAAGAAGAAACGGTCTCGCTTTCCTACGATGGCACTTTCCGTTATCTGGATACCGAAGGACACAGCATTTCCGATGTAAAAAAAGAAATAAGTCTTCCCGAAAAGACCGAAGCACCGATAAAAAAAGGCGCGAAAGCAGGAGAAGTGATCTATACCGCAGGTGATAAAGAACTTGGACGCCTTACGATCCTTTATGCGGAAGACATTGAACGTGCGGGATATCTCGACTGCCTTCGCAAAACAGCTGGTTATTTATGGCTAACCGCCGGGCAGGAATCTTTTGACAAAGATACACTGTGAGAGGTATAATAATATCCAAATGGTCAAAGCAAAAACTAGGAGAAGAAAACAATGAAAGAAATCAGAACACAAGATGCAGTGGGACATATCCTGTGCCACGACATCACACAGATCATCAAAGATCAGAAAAAGGGAGTTTTATTCAAAAAAGGACATATCGTAAGGGAAGAAGACATACCTGCACTTCTTTCTGTAGGAAAAGAGCATCTTTTCGTGTGGGAGAAAAAGGAGGGGATCCTTCACGAAAACGAGGCAGCAGAGATCCTTTACAAGATTTCCGCAGGAGAGCATATGCATGGAAGTGACATCAAGGAAGGCAAGATCGAGCTGATCGCGGACTGCGACGGTGTGCTTAAGATCCGAAGAGATGCACTTCTTAAGGTAAACTCTCTGGGTGAGATGATGATCGCATCCAGACACGGCGATTTCCCGATCAGAAAGGGCGACAAGATCGCAGGAACCCGTATCATCCCGCTTGTGATCGAGAAGGAAAAAATGGACCGCGCCGAGGAAGTGGCAGGAGAGGAGCCGATCTTTTCCATTCTTCCTTTCAAAAATAAGAAGGCGGGGATCGTGACCACCGGAAGCGAAGTAAAGAACGGACTGATCAAGGATACTTTTACACCGGTCCTTAAAGATAAACTGGAGGAATATGCCTGTCCTGTCATGGGGCAGACCACACCGGGTGATGACCGAAAACAGATCACAGCCGACATTCTGAACTTTATCAAAGAAGGCGCAGACCTTGTGATCTGCAGCGGTGGGATGAGCGTGGACCCGGATGACCGCACACCTGGCGCGATCAAGGATACAGGGGCAGATATCGTCACATACGGAGCTCCGGTGCTTCCGGGAGCCATGCTGCTTCTCGCCTATTATAAGGACGGAGAGCGGACAGTGCCGATCCTCGGACTTCCGGGATGTGTCATGTACGCCAAGAGAACAGTCTTTGACTTGATCCTTCCGCGTGTCATGGCAGATGATCCGATCCGTGCTGAGGAGATCGCAGCCTACGGAGAGGGCGGACTCTGCCTGAACTGTGCATCCTGCACCTTCCCGAACTGCGGTTTCGGTAAATAAAAAATATTGGGGAATTACATGAAAAAAACATTCAGAACCAGAACATATGAGATTCACACAGATAAACTGAAAAACGGACATAAAGTAAGATTTGCATTTCTGACAGATCTTCATGGCCTTATCTATGGCAATAATCATCAGGAATTATATGACGCTGTTCTGAAACATGATCCGGCGGCAGTTCTTGTCGCCGGAGATATGATCGTCAACCGAAAGACTGAGACGCTTCAGGCGGCAGCAGTGCTTCTGAGCCGTCTGAGTGAGAAGATACCGGTTTTTTATACGCTTGGGAACCATGAGTATAAGATGCTTCTGAATCCTGAAGTACGGCAGGAGTACTTGAATTATGAACGGCTGCTCACTAGTGCAGGTGTGTGCTTTCTGCATAATGAGCGCATATCTTCGAATTTTTGTGGAACTGATTTTATCTTTCACGGACTGGAACTTCCAATCGAATATTATCACAAACCGAATTCTCCAAAACTCAGTCTCACAGAGCTGGAAGAACTTCTCGGGACACCGTTCATGTCGGGGATACATATTCTTCTGGCACATAACCCTAAATATGGAAATACGTATCTTTCCTGGGGTGCGGACCTTGTTTTGTCCGGACATTATCATGGGGGAATCCTGCGCTTTGGCGAGAATCACGGGCTGACCTGCCCGCAGTATCTCCTTTTTCCGCCGTATTGCTGCGGCAGATTCCAAAGCGGCAAAAGCACGATGCTTGTCAGTGCAGGGCTTGGAGAGCATACGATACCGATCCGTCTCCACAATCCGAGGGAGCTTCTGGTGATCGAATTCTGTCCGTCTGCCCATAAGGAAGACTCTCACAAAACAGGAAGGAAAACAGCAAATGGCAATACCGGTAAAAATTAACGTCTTTGAAGGACCTCTTGACCTTCTTCTCCATCTGATCGAAAAAAACAAGATCGATATCTATGATATTCCGATCGTGGAGATCACAGATCAGTACATGGAATATATTCACTCCATGGAAAAAGAAGACTTAGGCGTCATGAGCGAATTTCTTGTCATGGCGGCGACACTTCTCGACATCAAGTGTAAAATGCTTCTCCCGAAAGAAGTGAACGAAGAGGGTGAGGAAGAGGATCCGCGAGAAGAACTTGTCCAGAAACTTCTGGAATATAAGATGTATAAATATATGTCCTATGAACTGAAAGACAGGATGGACGGGGCTGTCGGAGTTTTTTATAAGGGAGCTACTGTTCCGGACGAGGTAATGAAGTACAGGGAGCCGGTCGACCCGAGGGAACTTCTTGCGGGACTTACCCTTGAGAAACTGCACAGCATTTATCAGTCGATCCTTAAGAAACAGGAGGACAAGATCGACCCGATCCGAAGCAGATTTGGAACGATCGAGAAAGAAGAAGTCAGTCTTTCCGAAAAAATGCTCGAAATGAAGGAATATGCAGGAAACCACAGGAAATTCAGTTTCCGTCAGCTACTTGTCGGGCAGAAGTCAAGAGTGCAGCTTATCGTGACTTTTCTTTCTATTCTGGAACTGATGAAGATGGGATATATTCACGTGGAGCAGGACGAGCTGTTCGATGATATTCAGGTGGATGTTGTCAGGGACCCTGTAGAATGGACACATTTGACAGAATTTGCAGACGAATAAATACAGAGATTGAGGAATCATATGGAAATAAAGAAATTAGAAGCGGCGATCGAAGCGGTGCTTTTTACCATGGGAGAATCCGTGGAGCTGACGCAGATCGCCAGTGCGATCCAGCAGGACAAGGAGACAACGCGAAAACTTCTCAACAATATGATGGACCGTTATCAGGAGGAAGACAGAGGGATCCAGATCATCGAACTGGAGCAGTCCTATCAGATGTGCACCAAAAAAGAATACTACGAATGTCTGATCCGTCTTGCCCTGCATCCCAAGAAACCGGCACTGACAGATGTCATGCTGGAGACACTTTCTATTATCGCGTACAAACAGCCGGTCACAAAGGCAGAGATCGAGAAGATCCGCGGGGTAAAATGTGACCATGCGATCAACAAACTGGTAGAATATGAGCTTGTAAAAGAGCTTGGACGACTGGATGCGCCGGGACGACCGATCCTCCTTGGGACGACCGAAGAGTTCCTGCGCTGTTTTGGCGTACAGGGGCTGGAAGAACTTCCTGCTGTAGATCCGGTCCGTCTGGAAGATTTTAAGGCGGAAGCCGAGGAAGAAGTACAGCTTCGCCTGGATGTTTAGGAGGAAAATAAAATGCCTACGACCTATGCACATGACTTATTTGGTAAAAAAATTTATCACAAACTTCCGAAGGAGATGCAGATGGTCATTCAGAGAAATGTTAATCTGTACCGGATCGGACTTCACGGACCGGATATCCTGTTTTATCACATGCTGAAACCAAAGGTATCCACAACAGGGATCCGCATGCATAAGGAAAAAGCGGCTCCTTTTTTTGAGAGGGGAATGGCGATCGTGCGGGAAACTCACGATGAGAAGCTTCTTGCCTATCTTCTTGGATTCGGATGCCACTATCTTCTGGACAGCGCCTGCCATCCCTATATCGAGGATATGGCAGCGAAGGAAGTGATCACGCATACCCTTCTTGAGAAAGAATTTGACCGGACATTGATGCTGGAAACTCATAAAAATCCATATCATTATTACCCGGCATGCGGTGTATTTCCGAGGATTACCTATGCCAGAGTGATCCACCGTGCGATCCCCAAAATAGCGACAGGAGATATCCTGAAATCTCTGAGGCGCATGAAGCTGATCACAAACTGTCTGGTTTATGATAACAAGGGCAGGCGTAAGAAATTTCTCACGGTGCTTTCGAGGCTTGCTGGCAAGAAGCTGTCTGATTCCATGATGGAATATTTCATGGCGAAAGACCCGGTCCCGGGGAGCGCAGTTCCGGTCCATGCCCTGCACGGACTGTATGACAGGGAGATAAAGGAAGCACCGCAGTACCTTGAGGAATTATTCAGACTTTCAAAAGAAGACAGACCGCTGGGCGAGAGATGGTATAAGACTTATAACGGCTGACCGGCTTACTGGAACCGGAAGGAACAGAGACATATAATGAGGACAGGTCTGCATAAAATATCCTATAAAGAATAAGAGGTGGGATATGAAACGCAGATATAATATCACGGTCACGATTCTGGTCATAGCAGTTTTTCTGATAAATTCCACAGTCTGTGCTGCTTCCGGGGAAAGCAGTGCGCCCGGAAATCTTTATGCGCTTTCGGCAGT
The DNA here is from genome assembly GCF_003481595.1 of Blautia sp. OM07-19. NCBI lineage: Bacteria > Bacillati > Bacillota > Clostridia > Lachnospirales > Lachnospiraceae > Blautia > Blautia sp. OM07-19. The sequence goes on along the minus strand of NZ_QULA01000004.1, from coordinate 55,973 downwards.
TCTGATGGATGGGGATTCGGGGCGTGTCCTGTATGAAAAAGAGGGCGAAACACCGAGAGCGAATGCAAGCACCACGAAAGTCCTGACCTGCATCCTTGCCCTGGAAAACGGTAAAGGCGATGATTATGTACAGGTTTCTTCCAATGCTGCCGCGCAGCCAGATGTACGGCTTGGTATCCAAAAAGGAGAGCAGTATTATCTGGAAGACCTTTTGTACTCTCTGATGCTGCAGAGCCACAACGATGCCGCGGTCGCGATCGCGGAACATATCGGAGGTTCTGTGGAAGGATTTGCAGCCATGATGAACCAGAAAGCGAAAGAGATCGGCTGTACGGACACACACTTTGTGACACCGAACGGGCTGGACGCCAGAGACAGTGGAGGCAGCCATCATACAACGGCACGGGACCTGGCGCTTATCATGCGCTATGCCATACAGAATCCGATGTTCCTCAAGATCACCGAGACAAGGGACTATTCTTTTTCAGATATTGAGAAGAATCGGACATTTTCTCTCCACAATGCGAATGCGTTCCTGGATATGAGAGAAGGCATCCTGTCAGGAAAAACCGGCTACACAGGAGATGCGGGCTACTGTTATGTCTGTGCAGAGGAAAAAGACGGCAGGACTTTCATTGTTGCCCTTCTGGGAAGCGGCTGGCCGAACCACAAGACTTACAAATGGAAGGATACCGCAGCACTTCTTAATTACGGCGAAGAAAATTATAAATACCGCAGCTGGTGGAAAGACCCCGAGATTCCTCTGATCCAGGTCAAAAATGGATTCACGGGAGATCCTGTCGGCAGAAAGAAGATATATCTGCACGGTCTTCTCGATATCTCCGAAGAACAGAAAGAAACCTGCATGCTTCTTTCTGACAGGGAAAATGTGACCTGTCAGGTAAAAGTGCCGTCTTCGATCGAAGCTCCTGTAAGACGGGGAGATGAGATCGGGCAGGTGACATTCCGGCTGAATGGGGAATTGCTCTCTGCTTACCCGGTACTGGCAGAACAGTCTGTCGGGGAGAGAACTTTCAGCCGGACGCTGGAGCATGTTTCTGATAGATTTTTTCATTAAGGAGATGAAAGAGGGCAAAAAGTCTTTTCCGCGAGGAGAGGGCTTTTCTTTTTTTGGCCAAAAATTTTGTGTTGTTATAAAATAATTTTTAGGGTTAAAAAATTAACAAAAAAAACGAAATGTATTGAAAAAAACTTGAAAACAGGTTACAATTACAATCGGCTAAAATTTTGGTTATATTTTAAAATTTTATAAACATGGAGGGCAAAAGAGAATGAGTAATGCAACACAAAGCTTAGCGAGCACAAGAATCACTTCTTTGCTTGACGCCAACAGTTTTGTTGAAATCGGGAAAAGCGTAACAGCCAGATCCACAGACTTCAACATGACTGAGAAAAAAGCGCCTTCAGACGGTGTTATCACCGGATATGGTGTGATCGATGGGAATCTTGTCTATGTATACAGCCAGGATGCTTCCGTACTGAACGGAACTGTAGGCGAGATGCATGCAAAGAAGATCTCCGCATTATATGACCTTGCTATCAAAACAGGAGCACCTGTGATCGGACTGGTAGATTGTGCAGGAATGCGTCTTCAGGAAGCAACAGATGCACTGGAAGCATTCGGTGGAATCTACTTCAAACAGACAATGGCATCCGGAATGATCCCGCAGATCACAGCGGTATTCGGTACCTGTGGCGGAGGAATGGCAGTTGTTCCGGCACTGACTGATTTCACATTCATCGAAGCCAAAAAAGGCAAAATGTTCGTAAACAGCCCGAACGCACTTGATGGAAACTACACAGAGAAATGTGACACAGCATCCGCTGCTTTCCAGAGCGAGGAGACAGGACTTATCGATGCTGTAGAATCTGAAGAAGAGATCCTTGCTGAGATCCGTCAGCTTGTAAGCCTTCTTCCATCCAACTTCGAAGACAATGATTCTTTCGCAGAGTGCACAGATGATCTGAACCGTGCATGCGAGGATATCGCAGCATGCGCAGGAGATACCTCCATTGCACTTTCCAGAATCGCAGACAACGGAATCTTCTTCGAGACCAAGAGAGACTTCGGCAAAGACGTTGTTACAGGATTCCTTCGTGTAAACGGAATGACTGTAGGTGCAGTGGCCAACAGAACAGAAGTTTACGATGCAGAAGGTGAGAAGGCAGAAGAATTCGACGGCACTCTTTCCGCAAGAGCAGCAAGAAAAGCAGCCGGATTCGTGAAATTCTGTGACGCTTTTGATATCCCGGTACTGACTCTTACAAATGTAACAGGATTCAAGGCAACTGTATGCGGCGAGAAAGTTATGGCTAAATCCGTCGGAGAACTGGTTCATGCATTTGCATCCGCAACCGTTCCGAAGGTAAATGTCATCATCGGCAAAGCATACGGCACAGCTTATGTGGCAATGAACAGCAAATCTGTAGGTGCAGATATCGTTTATGCATGGGACAATGCAGAAATCGGAATGATGGATGCTTCCATGGCAGCAAAGATCATGTACCCGGGATCAGAAGCTTCTGTTATCAACGAGAAAGCTGCAGAGTACAGAGAACTGCAGTCCAGCGTAGAATCTGCCGCAGCAAGAGGATATGTAGATACTGTGATCGCTCCGGCTGACACACGTAAATACGTGATCGGAGCATTTGAGATGCTGTTCACAAAGAGAGAAGACCGTCCAGCTAAGAAACATGGCACAGTCTAAGCGAGGTGAGCATATGAATCAGATGTTAAAGAAAGCATCCACTACCTGCGCTGCTTTTGCCTGCGCCGCATCCCTGATGTTCTCCGGTGCAGCAGTTGTTTGGGCAGATGGTGAGATCGACGAAACCGTCAAAAACCAGATTGAAACTTATGCAGAAGGACTGACAGATGAGATCATCGGACTGTCTGATGATCAGATCGAGCAGTACATGGAGTCCGACGATGCGTTTACTTCAAGTGCAATGACAGCCTGGGACGGAACCAAAGACGACCTGGGTGAGCTGAAGGAAACCGGTGATGTAGAGATCGAATATTCAGGTGATGAATATACAGCAGTTATTCCGGTTGAATTCGAAAAAGAAGACGCTGAATTTACTTATGTATTTGACAAGAACCTGACTCCTACTTCACTGGCAGTCGATATTCAGTATTCTTTTGGAACAACCATGAAGAATGCAGCACTTAACACTCTTATGGGAATCGGTACTGTATTCGTGATTCTGGCCATGCTGATCTTCCTGATCTCCCTGTTCAAATACATTCCGGGTTCAGGAGCACAGCAGGTTAAAAAGAAAAAAGAAGAAGCAGCAACTCCGGCTCCTGCACCGGTTCCGGTGGCAGCAGCACCTGTTCAGGAAGAAACTGATAACTCAGAGCTGATCGCCGTGATCGCAGCAGCGATCGCAGCATCAGAGGGAACTACAACAGACGGATTTGTTGTACGCTCCATCCGTAAGATCAACCGCAAAAAAAGGTAATTGACAATTTTAGGAGGATTAAAAATGAAAAGCTATACAATCACCGTAAATGGAACAGCATATGAAGTTACTGTAGAAGAAACAGGAAGCGTAAGCGCACCGGCAGCAGCTCCAGTAGCAGCACCGAAGGCAGCACCGGCAGCAGCTCCTAAAGCAGCAGCACCGGCAGCAGGAGCAGGCGCAGTCAAAGTTACCGCTTCTGTACCAGGTAAAGTCCTCAAGATCGTAGCTTCCGCAGGACAGGCAGTAAAAGCAGGAGACAACATCGTGATCCTGGAATCCATGAAGATGGAGATCCCGGTTGTAGCTCCTCAGGATGGTACTGTAGCCAGCATCGACACATCCGAAGGCGCATCCGTAGAAAACGGAGATACTCTGGCTACAATGAACTAGGACGGGAGGTAATCAAATGTCTTATGTAATAGAAACCCTGTCCAACCTGATCCATCAGACAGCATTTTTTAACCTGACATGGGGAAACTATCTGATGATCGCGGTGGCGTGTGTATTCTTATTCCTTGCTATCAAAAAAGGTTTTGAGCCGCTTCTTCTGGTTCCGATCGCTTTTGGTATGCTCCTGGTAAATATCTACCCGGACATTATGGCAAATCCGGAAGACATGTCCAACGGTGTTGGTGGTCTTCTGCATTACTTCTATATCCTCGATGAGTGGAGTATCCTTCCGTCCCTGATCTTCATGGGCGTTGGTGCGATGACAGACTTCGGTCCGCTGATCGCCAATCCGAAGAGCTTCCTCCTCGGAGCAGCTGCACAGCTTGGTATCTATGTTGCATACTTCCTTGCGATCTTCCTTGGATTCAACGGAAAAGCAGCAGCAGCGATCTCCATCATCGGTGGAGCAGATGGTCCTACCTCCATTTTCCTTGCCGGAAAACTTGGACAGACCGCTTTAATGGGACCGATCGCGGTGGCGGCATATTCTTATATGTCACTGGTTCCGATCATTCAGCCGCCGATTATGAAACTCTGTACTACAGAAGCAGAACGTAAGATCAAAATGGATCAGCTTCGTCCGGTAACCAAGATCGAGAAGATCCTGTTCCCGATCGTTATCACGATCGTTGTCTGCTTACTTCTTCCTACAACAGCTCCGCTGGTAGGTATGCTGATGCTGGGTAACCTCTTCCGTGAGTCAGGCGTTGTTAAACAGCTTACTGAGACTGCTTCCAATGCCCTGATGTACATCGTAGTTATCCTGCTTGGTACATCTGTAGGTGCTTCTACAAGCGCAGAGGCATTCCTTAATGTTGATACTCTGAAAATCGTTGTTCTCGGTCTTGCAGCATTTGCATTCGGTACTTTCGGCGGATGTATGCTTGGTAAACTGATGTGCAAACTGTCCGGTGGAAAGATCAATCCGCTGATCGGATCCGCTGGTGTATCAGCCGTTCCTATGGCTGCCCGTGTATCCCAGAAAGTCGGCGCAGAAGCAGATCCTACAAACTTCCTGCTGATGCATGCAATGGGACCAAACGTAGCCGGTGTAATCGGAACAGCCGTTGCAGCCGGAACCTTCATGGCTATCTTCGGTGTTTGATCCCGCTGGGTCAGATGCGTTTAGCTGAATTAATAATATAAGGAGAAAACATAATGGCTGAATTAGAAAAAAAACCTGTAAAAATCGTGGAAACTGTTCTCCGTGATGCTCATCAGTCTCTGATCGCAACAAGACTTACCACAGAACAGATGCTCCCGATCGTAGATAAAATGGACAAAGTCGGCTACCACGCAGTAGAGTGCTGGGGTGGAGCTACTTTCGATGCTTCCCTTCGTTTCCTTAAAGAAGACCCATGGGAAAGACTTCGTAAATTACGTGACGGCTTCAAGAACACAAAACTTCAGATGCTGTTCCGTGGACAGAACATCCTTGGATATCGTCCATATGCAGATGACGTAGTAGAATACTTCGTACAGAAATCTGTAGCAAACGGAATCGACATCATCCGTATTTTTGACTGCCTCAACGATATGCGTAACCTTCAGACAGCAGTTAAAGCTGCCAACAAAGAAAAAGCACACGCACAGGTTGCTCTTTCCTACACATTAGGTGATGCATATACTCTTGAGTACTGGGTAAACATCGCAAAACACATCGAAGACATGGGTGCAGATTCCATCTGTATCAAAGATATGGCAGGTCTTCTGCTTCCATATAAAGCAACTGAGCTTGTCGGAGCACTCAAAGATGCTGTTAAGATCCCGATCGATCTTCATACACATTACACCTCTGGTGTTGCTTCCATGACATACCTCAAAGCAGTAGAAGCTGGTGTTGATATCATCGATACTGCAATGTCTCCGTTCGCTCTGGGAACTTCCCAGCCGGCAACAGAGGTTATGGTAGAGACCTTCAAAGGCACACCATATGATACAGGATTTGATCAGAAACTCCTTGCTGAGATCGCTGATTACTTCCGGCCGATCCGTGATGACGCTCTGGACAGCGGCCTTCTGAATCCGAAGAACCTTGGTGTAAACATCAAGACTCTTCTGTATCAGGTACCAGGCGGAATGCTTTCCAACCTGACATCACAGCTCAAAGAGCAGCACGCAGAAGACAAATTCTACGATGTTCTTGAGGAAGTTCCGAAGGTTCGTAAAGACCTCGGTGAGCCGCCGCTCGTAACTCCGTCTTCTCAGATCGTTGGTACACAGGCTGTATTCAACGTGCTCATGGGTGAGAGATACAAGATGGTCACAAAAGAAACAAAGGATATCCTGTTAGGAAAATACGGTGCAACCGTAAAACCATTCAACCAGGATGTACAGAAGAAGTGCATCGGAGATGCAAAACCGATCACCTGCCGTCCGGCAGACCTTCTCGACAATGAGCTGGACAAACTGGAAACAGAAATGTCCGCTTACAAAGAGCAGGATGAGGACGTTCTGTCCTACGCACTGTTCCCGCAGGTTGCTACTGACTTCTTCAAATACCGTCAGGCTCAGGAGAAAAAAGTAGACGAGAAAGCTGCAGACACAGAAAACGGAGCATATCCGGTATAAAAAATAAAAATCCCTGCTTTGGACAGCGTTCCAAATGAAGGAAAATAATCAGGCCCGCCAGATTTTTCTGACGGGCTTGCTTGCAAGAAAGGATTTCCATGAACAAAGTGATAATTGTCGGGGGCGGAGCTGCCGGTATGCTGTGCAGTATCATCGCCGCCAGAAACGGCTGTGAAGTTTTTTTATACGAAAAAAACGAAAAGCTGGGAAAGAAACTCTATATTACAGGAAAAGGAAGATGCAATGTTACAAATAACTGTGAGGTAGAAGACCTGCTCCGCGCAGTGATGACGAACAGCAAATTTCTGTACAGTGCATTTTATACTTTTAACAGCCAGGATATGATGGCACTTCTTGAGGAGACGGGCGTATCGCTCAAGACAGAACGGGGAAACCGCGTTTTTCCACAGTCTGACCGCTCTTCAGACATCATCCGCGGTCTGGAACGTCTTATGAAGAAATATGGCGTTCACGTAAGATTCAGAAGTGAAGTCAGAGAGATTCTGACAAAGGACGGGACTGCGACAGGAATTTCCCTGGCGGACGGAGAAGTTCAGAATGCAGATGCAGTAGTCGTTGCGACAGGCGGACTGTCTTATCCAACGACCGGTTCCACAGGAGACGGATATCGTTTTGCACGGGAGACCGGGCATCAGGTGACGGACTGTATCCCATCGCTTGTTCCGCTTAAGGTCAAAGAAGATTATATTCCGAGGATGACAGGACTTTCACTCAAGAATGTAGAGCTTACAGTCAGACGCGGCAAAAAGATCCTTTATCGGGATTTTGGAGAGATGATGTTTACACATACCGGTGTTACCGGACCGCTGATCTTAAGTGCCAGTGCCAAACTTGGCAAATATCTTGCCAAAGGAGAAGAACTGAGCGCATTTATCGATCTTAAGCCGGCCCTCAGTCCGGAGCAGCTTGATGAGCGGATACTTCGAGAGTTTGAAAATGGCAAGAATAAGCAGTTTAAGAATGTGATAGGAGTCCTTTTCCCGTCATCACTTACACCGGTGATGCTTGAGATCGGTGGAATCCCGGGAGATAAGGTGATCCATGAGATATCCAGAGAAGAACGCCTTGCCTTTGGCACAGTCGTCAAGAATTTCCCGTTCACGATCACGGAGCCGGGAGAATTCAAGGAGGCGGTCATCACACAGGGCGGTGTTTCCGTCAAGGATATCAACCCGGGAAGCATGGAGTCCAAAAAAATCAAAAACCTGTATTTTACAGGTGAAGTTCTTGATCTTGACGCAGTAACAGGGGGCTACAATCTTCAGATCGCGTGGTCCACTGCATACCTTGCTGCTATAGATATAAGCGAAAAAGAGTAACTAGGAGGAAAACAAAATGGTACACAATATTGCAATTGACGGTCCGGCTGGAGCGGGCAAAAGTACAGTGGCCCAAAAAGTAGCAAAAGAACTTTCTTTTGTATACGTGGATACAGGAGCAATGTATCGCGCCATGGCACTTTATCTTCTCAGAAAGGGAGTAAACCGCGAGGAACCGGATGAGATCGGAGAGGCATGTCAGAATGCGGAGATTTCTATTGAGTATCAGAATGGAGAGCAGATCGTTCTTCTCGACGGAGAAAATGTAAATGCACATCTCCGCACAGAAGAAGTGAGTGCAATGGCGTCTGTAAGTTCTGCAGTGCCGCGTGTGAGAGAGAAGCTTCTTGATCTGCAGCGCAAGCTGGCCAGGACCATGAGCGTTGTCATGGACGGCAGAGATATCGGAACAACGATCCTGCCGGATGCAGATGTCAAGATCTATCTTACCGCAAGCTCACTGACAAGGGCACGTCGCCGTTATCTTGAATATCAGGAAAAGGGTGAGGCTTGTGATCTTGCCGAGATCCAGAAAACAATCGAGGAGAGAGATCAGAGAGATATGACCAGAGAGATCTCGCCGCTCTGCCAGGCAGAGGATGCTGTTCTCGTGGATTCCTCAGAACTTACGATCGATGAGACTGTCGAGAAGATCCTTTCTGTCTATCACTCCAAAGTATCAGAAAAGGAATAAACGATATGAAGGTTAAAGTAGCAGAGACTGCAGGCTTCTGTTTCGGAGTCAAGCGGGCTGTCGACAAGGTCTATCAGCTGATCGAGGATGGAGTTTCTCCTATTTATACTCTGGGACCGATCATCCACAATGAAGAAGTTGTCTCTGATCTGGAATCAAGAGGCGTGCGTGTGATTGAAGTAGAGAATCTCGATCATATTAAGAGTGGTACCGTTGTGATCCGCTCTCACGGCGTGGGAAGAGAGATCTATGAGAAGCTTAAGGAGAATGGACTTGAATATGTAGATGTCACCTGCCCATTCGTACTCAAGATCCACCGGATCGTCGAGAAAGAAAGCCTTGCTGGGAAACAGATCTTCATTTTCGGAGATCCGAAGCATCCGGAGGTGCAGGGAATCTGCGGATGGTGCCATGGTCCGTACAGAGTCCTCAAAAACAGAGAAGATGTCGAGAATATGATTCCGGAAGCAGATATGGAAGCATGCGTTGTATCACAGACGACATTTAATTACAACAAATTTAAAGAACTAGTTGAAATTCTCCGCGAAAAGAGGTATTATAATAATGTTTTAAATATTAGCAATATTTTAAACACTATTTGTAATGCTACTGAAGAACGGCAGAAAGAAGCAAAAAACATAGCCGGAGAGGTAGACACTATGCTTGTCATCGGTGGCAGACATAGTTCCAATACTCAAAAGCTGTTTGAAATATGCAAAGAGGAATGTGGAAATACTTACTATATACAAACACCTGTAGACTTGGATTCTGAAATGTTCCATCGCAGTAGTTGTGTAGGTATTACAGCAGGGGCGTCCACCCCAAAGAAAATTATTGAGGAGGTTCAAGAACATGTCAGAATTAAGTTTTGAACAGATGCTGGAGGATTCCGTAAAAACAATCAGAAATGGAGAGATCGTACAGGGTACTGTTATCGATGTCAAAGAGGATGAGATCATCCTGAATATCGGTTATAAAGCAGATGGTATCATCACAAAGAATGAATATTCCAACGATTCTTCCCTGGTACTCACCGATGCAGTCAAAGTTGGTGACACTATGGAAGCAAAAGTCCTGAAAGTGAACGATGGAGAGGGCCAGGTTATCCTGACATACAAACGTCTTGCTGCAGAGAAAGGCAACAAACGTCTGGAAGCTGCTTTTGAATCTCAGGAAGTACTGAAAGCTCCTGTAACACAGGTACTGGATGGCGGACTTTGTGTAAACGTTGAGGAAGCAAGAGTATTCATTCCTGCAAGCCTTGTATCCGATACTTATGAGAAAGATCTTTCCAAATATGCAGATCAGGAGATTGAATTCGTTATCACAGAATTCAACCCAAGAAGACGCCGTATCATCGGTAACCGTAAACAGCTTCTTCTTGCTGAGAAAGCAGAAAAACAGAAAGAACTTATGGAGAGAATCAACGTTGGCGATGTTGTTACAGGCGTTGTTAAAAATGTTACAGATTTCGGTGCATTCATCGATCTCGGTGGAGCAGACGGACTTCTTCATATCTCCGAAATGTCCTGGGGCAGAGTAGAGAACCCGAAGAAAGTATTCAACGTTGGTGACGAAGTTAAAGTTATGATCAAAGAGATCAACGGAGACAAGATCGCACTGTCCATGAAATTCCCGGAAGAGAATCCATGGCTTACAGCTGCTGAGAAATTCGCAGTAGGCAACGTTGTAACTGGTAAAGTTGCACGTATGACAGATTTTGGTGCATTCGTTGAACTGGCACCTGGAATCGATGCACTTCTTCATGTATCCCAGATTTCCAGAGAGCACGTTGCAAAACCATCTGATGTACTTTCCATCGGACAGGAAATCGAAGCAAAGGTTGTTGACTTCAACGGCGAAGACAAGAAGATCAGCCTTAGCATGAAAGCACTGGAAGCTCCTGCACAGGCAGAAGAAGACACAGAGGCTTAATTAATTCCAAATAATATGAAATCCCGACAGATTTAAGGTCTGCCGGGATTTTTTTTGCGTTATTTTCCGAGATTTTTGAGAAGACAGGGGAGAGAATGTGTCAGGTACTGCATCTGTTTCTGTCTGCTGTTGAGGAAACTTTCGTCGCAGCAGAACCAGGTGTAACAGGTCTGGGGCGTGGCTGCTGTCCGCAGGCTCTTGTCCACGTAGCGGCTGAGCGATTTGGGGATTGCCTGATCTTCTCCGGGGAGATATTCATAGTCCTTGTAATTCGGATAATACTGCCGGAGCTTTCCATCCCTGAGATGGAGGAGCAGTTTGGCTTCGGAATCATTGACGGTGAGATAGAATTCCTCTGTGACACAGGAAACGGGAACAGGGACCGGATGCTTTAGCGCCAGCGTGATCACAAGTTCTTCCTGGCCGTGCATGCGGACAGCGGAAGGCTCATATTCGCCAAGATAGAGGAATTTGTAGCTCAGAAGCGTATAGACAGATCCAAGCCCGCATAAGTCTTCCTGATTGTGACCCAGAACCGTTTCCAGTGCGGAGGGGTCCTCCTTTTTTATATAGGAGCGGTATAATCGGATGCACTGACCGCCGTCACAGTGTATTCTGTGTATGGAAGGAAACAGATTTTCCAGGTCGAGCTGCTTCATTCGTGATAATTTAAACAAAGTCTGACACGATCTAAGCGACTGATAGAGATCAATCGACGGAAGCTCTCCAAAAGGGGAAGGAAGACCGTTCCTTCGACACCTTTCCTCGAGATAAGGCTGGTCAAAACGGTTTCCATTGTACTGGATCGTACAGGTTGCGCCCTGTATATAGCGGGTAAATTCCTCGATGATCAGAGATTCTTCTTCGGGAGATTCTGCGAGCCACTGTGTCAGGATCCATAGGTTTTGTTCATGTCGGACGGCTCCGATCAGATAAACGAAGGTAGAATATCGGGACAGACCTGTAGTCTCAATATCGTAAAAAATAGGTGAAAATTCTGACAACTTTAATTCCGCATTCGACAAAAATTTAACAGTATCAGAGTCTGGAAACCCTTGTAAAATCGGCATTTTTTTAACAATCATGGTATTTTTTTCCTTTCTTGATTGTATTTAATTATACACAATATTTTGTGAATTGGGTAGTGAATTTTTAGTGAAAAAGATGTATAGTAGTAATAGAGATGTTACTGTTCACAGGTAGTATCCCGCGAGGTGTTTTGCCATGAATATGGCAAAATCCCGAGACATACAGGGCAAAATCCTATCACCGAAGGTGATTTGGAATGGATTTTGACCAAGTTGCTGTGAACGGAGTGAACAGTAACATAGCGGTTATTGTGAATGGAGTGCACAGTAACTAATCAAGATTTCTACTGCAGAGGGCATCGTCTGCAGCACCAGAAACAAAATAAACATGGGCGGTGGATACCAGCTCATGAAAAAGGAGGAAACGAATATATGGGAAAACTGACCTTTAAGGGCGGAATCCATCCTTACGAAGGTAAGGAACTGGCAAAGAATCATCCGATTGAGAAGTATCTCCCAAAAGGAGACATGGCTTACCTGATGTCTCAGCACATCGGAGCACCGTCTGTTCCATGTGTCAAAAAGGGTGACCAGGTTCTCGCAGGACAGAAGATCGCAGATGCAGGAGGATTTGTATCTGTACCTCTTCACGCATCTGTATCAGGTACTGTTAAGGGGATCGAGAAGCGCCTGAATGCGACAGGCGCCATGATCGATGCGATCATCGTGGAGAACGACCAACAGTATCAGGAAGTGGAGTTCACACCTGCGAAACTGGAAGATCTGACCAAAGAAGAAATCCTGAACCGTATCAAAGAAGGCGGAGTAGTAGGTATGGGTGGAGCCGGTTTCCCGACTCATGTCAAACTGGCACCGAAGGATCCTTCCAAGATCGAATACGTACTGGTAAACGGCGCGGAGTGCGAACCGTACATCACCAGTGACTACCGCAGAATGATGGAAGAACCGGAGAAAGTAGTCGAGGGACTTAAAGTGATCCTGAAACTCTTTGATTCTGCCAAAGGTTATATCTGTATCGAGGACAACAAACCGGACTGTATCGAGAAGATGCAGAAACTGGTCAAGGATATCCCGAGGATTGAAGTCAAAGAACTCATGACCAAATACCCACAGGGTGGTGAGCGTACCCTGATCTACGCGACAACAGGCAGAGAGATCAACTCCAAAATGCTCCCGGCAGATGTTGGATGCGTGGTAGACAACGTAGAGACTGTAGTTGCTGTATACAAGGCTGTTATCCAGGGCAGACCTGTCATGGATCGAGTTGTGACTGTAACAGGTGACGGCATCAAAGAGCCTAAGAACTTCAGTGTTTATACAGGAACCGATATGTCTGAACTGATCGATGCAGCAGGCGGACTGAAAGCCAAGATCGAGAAAATCATCTCCGGTGGTCCGATGATGGGATTCCCGTTATATGACCTTCATATCCCGTGCACCAAGACAAGCTCTGCATTCCTTTTCCTGGAGCATGATGCAGTAGCTGAGGCACAGAAGATCCAGACGGCATGTATCAACTGTGGCCGTTGTGTAGGTGTCTGTCCCGGTCATGTTCTTCCGGCTCGTCTGGCTACGCTGGCTGAACGTGGTGATATGGCAGGTTTTGAAGCACTGGATGGTATGGAATGCTGTGAATGCGGATGCTGCAGTTATATCTGTCCGGCGAAGAGACCGCTGACCCAGAGTATCAAATCTATGCGTAAAATGGTTCTTGCCAGCCGTAAGAAGAAATAGGGGGAGGGAACAAAATGGAACAAATGTTAAATGTATCATCTAATCCTCATGTCAGGGACAAAATGACAACAAGCCGGATCATGCAGCTCGTTGCACTTGCGCTGCTTCCTACCACACTGTTTGGTATCTGGAACTTCGGCTTCCGTGCACTTCTTGTTGTACTCGTGACGGTTGCGTCCAGCGTCTTTTTTGAATGGCTGTATGACCGTCTTATGCATAAAAAGAACACAATCAATGATTTCAGTGCAGTTGTTACAGGACTTCTGCTTGCGCTCAACATGCCGCCGCAGATCCCGCTGTGGATGCCGGTACTCGGCAGTGCCTTTGCAATCATCGTTGTAAAACAGCTTTTCGGCGGTCTGGGACAGAACTTCATGAACCCGGCACTTGCTGCAAGATGTTTCCTGATGATCTCCTTTGCAGGCAAAATGACAGATTTCGCAGTGGACAAGTTGAGCGGATATCACTGTATTGATACTGTTACAGGAGCAACTGCTCTTGCAGAACTTAAGAACAGCGGATTCACAGCAGATTCCATCTCTGTAAAGAACCTGTTCATCGGTAATATTCACGGAACCATCGGTGAGACTTCTGCAATCGCGATCCTGATCGGTGCAGTGATCCTGCTTGCATTCAAAGTCATCGACCTCAAGATCCCGCTTACATATATCGGAAGTTTTGCAGTATTTGTAATCCTTTATATGCTTGGAACAGGCAAGGGATTTGATGTAAACTATCTTTTTAGCCATCTGTTTGGCGGCGGTCTGATGCTTGGTGCATGGTTCATGGCAACTGACTATGTAACGACCCCGATCACACCGAAGGGACAGTTACTTTACGGATGCTGTCTTGGTGTTGTCACAGCGATCTTCCGTCTCTTTGGCGGATCCGCAGAGGGTGTTTCCTATGCGATCATCTTCTGTAACCTTCTGGTACCGCTTATCGAGAAAGTGACCAAACCGGTTGCTTTTGGAAAAGGAGGTAAAAAAGCATGAGTATTGTAAAAGATACGATCGCGATTACAGCGATCACGCTTGTTGCCGGTCTTGCACTTGGCGTAGTCCAGGATATCACAGCAGGTCCTATCGCACAGCAGCAGGAGCAGTCCAAACAGGAAGCATACAAGGCTGTATTTGAAGATGCAGATAGCTTTGAAGTATATGATGTAGATGCTGATGCACTGGCAGCAAACCTTGCAGAGAATAATTTCAATGCACAGACGATCAACGAGATCATGGAAGCCAAGGATGCTTCCGGTGAGACGATCGGCTATGCACTCAACGTTACAGATTCTGAAGGATATGGCGGAGACATCCAGTTCACCATGGGAATTCAGAACGACGGAACCTTAAACGGAATTTCCATCCTGTCCATCAGCGAGACAGCCGGACTTGGTATGAAAGCCAAGAACCCGGATTTCCAGGATCAGTTTAAGGATAAGAACGTAGAGAAATTCGAATATACCAAGACAGGTGCCACATCTGACGACCAGATCGATGCGATCAGTGGTGCCACAATTACTACAAATGCCATGACAAACGGTGTAAATGCCGGCCTTTGTGCATTTCGTTATGTGGAAGGAGGAGCAGAGTCATGAAAGCAAATACACCTGCTGAACGTCTTGTAAACGGTATTATCAAAGAAAACCCGACTTTTGTGCTGGTACTGGGTATGTGTCCTACACTGGCAGTTACCACATCCGCGATCAACGGTATCGGAATGGGACTTACCACAACAGTAGTCCTTGCAATGTCAAACCTTATGATCTCCCTTCTTAGGAAATTCATTCCGGATGGAGTTCGTATGCCGGCATTTATCGTTGTCGTTGCATCTTTCGTAACTATTGTACAGATGCTTTTACAGGGATTTATCCCAAGCCTGTATTCCGCACTTGGAATCTATATCCCTCTGATCGTTGTAAACTGTATCATCCTTGGCCGTGCAGAGGCATATGCTTCCAAGAATCCTCCAATCCCGTCATTATTTGATGGTATTGGTATGGGACTTGGATTTACCTTAAGTATCACCTGCATCGGTGCAGTCCGTGAACTTCTCGGTGCCGGACAGATCTTTGGACATCAGATACTTCCACTCGCAGCAGGCGGAAAGTTCGGATATGAGCCGATCACGATCTTTATCCTTGCACCTGGAGCATTCTTTGTTCTTGCAATGCTTGCAGCGCTCCAGAACAAATTCAAGATCGGTGCTGCCAAGAGAGGCATTGACCCGAGTGAAGGCTGCGGATGCTGCGCAGGCTGTGATACCTGCAACAACACAATGTGCAAAGGAGGCAAGGAAGCATGAAAGAATTATTACTGATCCTGGTAAGCTCTGCGATCGTCAACAACGTAGTCTTAAGCCAGTTCCTCGGACTCTGCCCGTTCTTCGGTGTATCCAAGAGAATCGAAACGGCGGCAGGAATGGGTGGTGCGATCATCTTCGTCATCACATTGTCTTCCTTTGTAACAGGTCTGATCTACAACTTCATCCTGGTACCGACACATATGGAATATTTACAGACGATCGTATTTATCCTTATCATCGCAGCACTTGTCCAGTTTGTTGAAATGTTCCTCAAGAAAGGTATGCCGGCACTTTATCAGTCACTCGGTGTATACCTTCCTCTGATCACAACAAACTGTGCAGTTCTTGGTGTTGCCCTGACAAACGTACAGAAAAGCTACAACATCCTTCAGGGAACTGTAAACGGATTTGCGACAGCAGTCGGATTTACAATCTCTATCACCCTGATGGCTGGTATCAGAGAAAAAATTGAATACAACGATGTTCCGGAATCTTTCCAGGGCTTCCCGAAAGTACTGCTTACAGCAGGTCTGATGGCGATCGCATTCTTCGGATTTTCCGGACTGCTTAAGTAACGAAGGAGGCGTAGATTATGGATATTAATGCAATTATCGTGGCAACTGTCGTTGTTGCAGCAGTGGGCCTCTTTATTGGAATCTTCCTCGGCGTTGCCGGCAAGAAATTTGCGGTAGAAGTCGATGAGAAGGAAGTTGCTGTCCGTGAAGCACTTCCGGGAAACAACTGTGGTGGATGTGGATATCCGGGCTGTGATGGTCTGGCAGCAGCGATCGCCAAAGGAGAAGCACCGGTCAATGCATGTCCGGTAGGCGGCGAAGCAGTTGGAAAAGTGATCGCAGGGATCATGGGACAGGAAGTTGTCGAGAGCGCACGTATGGCTGCTTTCGTAAAATGTACCGGAACTTGTGAAAAAACAAAAGACAACTACACTTACACAGGTGTAGAAGACTGTGAAATGATGGCATTCATCCCGGGCGGCGGTGCCAAAGCCTGTTCCTATGGATGTATGGGATTCGGAAGCTGCGTAAAAGCCTGCCCGTTTGATGCGATCCATATCGTGAACGGTGTTGCAGTCGTAGACCGTGATGCATGTAAAGCCTGTGGTAAATGTATCGCAAAATGCCCGCATCATCTGATCGAGCTTGCACCATACGAGCAGAAGACTTTCGTAGGCTGCAGTTCCCATGCCAAAGGCAAGGCTGTTACAACTGCCTGCGAACTTGGATGTATCGGATGTAAGAAGTGTGAGAAGACCTGTCCGAACGGTGCGATCACTGTTACAGACTTCTGTGCACACATCGATTACGACAAATGTACAAACTGCGGTGCATGTAAAGAAGCATGCCCGAGAAAAGTCATTCTCTAAAACTTCATATCATATGAATAAGATCCCGGCCGTGAGAGGCAATGCTTCTCTGACCGGGATCTTTTCGAATAGATGTTTGCTTTTTGCTTTTTGTTATGTTATGATTGAAAAACAGGAAAAAATTTGATTAGAGCAGGAGTAGAGTTTGCATGATTTCATTCATTTGCGGCCAGGTGGCAGATACAACAGAGAATTCTGTGATCATAGAGACAGGCGGGATCGGATATGAGGTTTTTATGACAGGGACGGCGATCGAGCAGGCGGTCCGTATGGAAGGTAAGGTGAAAGTCCATACATATTTCCATGTGCGTGAGGATGCCATGCAGTTATATGGTTTCTGGAATAAGGACGATCTTCAGATGTTCCGTCTTCTTCTTGGTGTCAACGGGATCGGGCCGAAGGCTGCACTGGGAGTTTTGGCAGGACTTACTTCTGATGAGCTTCGGTTCGCGGTACTCTCTGATGATGTCAAGGCTCTTTCCAAAGCGCCTGGGATCGGTAAAAAAACCGCCCAGAAACTGATCCTTGAACTGAAGGATAAACTGAAACTGGAGGATGCGTTTGAGAAGAAACTGGCACATGAGCAGGAGGCGGCAGTCCTTGCTGGTGCAGATTTCCATGATGGACGCCAGGAGGCAGTGGAAGCCCTGACAGCACTTGGCTACAGCAGTTCCGAGGCACTCAAGGCAGTCCGCAGAGTCACAGATGTAGACCCGGGCGATGTGGAAGCAATCCTCAAGGCTGCCCTCAAACAATTATAATGGAGTAATGATAAATGGAAAAAAGAATGATCACAACAGATGTGACAGAGGAGGATCTGCCTCTGGAGGGAAACCTCCGTCCACAGACCCTCGATGAATACATTGGTCAGGAAAAAACCAAAAACACACTCAAGATCTATATAGAAGCCGCGAAACAGAGACACGATGCCCTCGACCATGTCCTGTTTTACGGACCTCCGGGACTTGGTAAGACTACTTTATCCGGGATCATCGCCAATGAGATGGGAACCCATATGAAGGTAACATCCGGTCCGGCGATCGAGAAGCCGGGTGAGATGGCGGCGATCCTCAATAATCTCCAGGAGGGAGATATCCTGTTTGTGGATGAGATCCACCGCCTGAATCGTCAGGTGGAGGAGGTCCTTTATCCGGCGATGGAGGATTTTGCAATCGACATTATGATCGGCAAGGGTGCTTCTGCGAGATCTATCCGTCTTGATCTTCCGAAATTTACCCTGGTCGGAGCGACAACGAGGGCGGGACTTCTTTCTGCACCGCTCCGGGATCGTTTTGGGGTGATGCACCATCTGGAATTCTATAATAAGGAAGAACTTCAGACGATCATCCTTCGTTCAGCAGATGTCCTTGGTGTTGAGATCGATACGAGGGGTGCGGCAGAGATCGCCAAGCGTTCCAGAGGAACCCCGCGCCTTGCAAACCGTCTTCTCAAGAGAGTCCGTGATTTTGCACAGGTCAAATACGATGGAAAGATCACTTATGATGTAGCTTCTTTTGCACTGGATCTTCTTGAGGTGGATCAATATGGACTGGACAAGATCGACCGGAGGATCCTCAAGACACTGATCGTAAACTTCCAGGGAGGACCGGTTGGTCTGGAGACTCTGGCGGCAGCGATCGGGGAGGATGCAGGCACTCTGGAGGATGTTTATGAGCCATATCTTCTGCAGAATGGCTTCCTCAACAGGACCCCGAGAGGCCGTACAGCGTCCGCACTTGCCTATAAGCATCTCGGAATTGAAAGAAATTCGTAAAAATTCCTATACATTTTTACAAAATTCGATTATAATGGAGTACAGACAAGGCGTGAGGAGTATTACTACGCCATAGATTTGTAAAAATCTGGTCGGCTTCCGTTATGGAAGAAGGATGAAAGTTTAAGATACGGGAGGCTTGTTATGGCAGTCAAAAATACGGCGCAGGTAGTCATCGGAGGGAAGATCATAACTCTTGGTGGTTACGAATCTGAAGAGTATTTCCAGAAAGTGGCATCATATATAAATAACAAAATGTCTGAATTGAGCGAAATGCCGGGATATTCCCGTCAGCCAATGGAGACAAAGCACACCCTGCTCAGCCTGAATGTTACAGATGATTATTTCAAGGCAAAGAAGCAGGCAGAGATCTTTGAGCAGGATCTTCAGCAGAAGGATCAGGAGATGTATGAATTAAAGCATGAACTGATCGCACTCCGCATGAAGATCGAAGAAACTGAGAAGAAAGAACAGGATGCCAGAACACAGAAGGAACTTCTTGAAGGGAAGGTCAAGGAACTGGAAGAAGAGATAGATAAGTTGCTTAAGTAAGAGTAGGGAGGGGATTGCTTCGGTAGTCCTCTTTATTTGTTACAGAATGATCTGATGAAAGGAAAATCTCATTTGAAGAAACAGGAAATAGAATTACTTTCACCGGCAGGTTCCTATGAGGGATTCGAGGCTGCGATCGGAGCCGGTGCAGATGCAGTTTATGTAGGCGGACCGGATTTCGGGGCAAGAGCTTACGCGCAGAATTTTACACAGGAAGAACTGATCCGTGCGATCCGGACAGCGCACATTCATGGCAGGAAGCTGTATCTCACGGTAAACACCCTGCTTAAGAACCGTGAGATCAAGGAGAAACTCTTTGATTCCCTGAAACCGCTGTATGAGGCGGGACTGGATGCGGTCATTGTTCAGGATCTTGGCGTTTTTCAGTTCATCCGCAGAAATTTTCCGGACATGCATATCCATGCCAGCACACAGATGGCAGTTACCGGACCGGAGGGAATGAAATTCCTTGAGGAACAGGGAGCGGCACGTGTCGTTGCTGCCAGGGAATTAAGCCTTGAGGAACTGGCTGCCATGCATAAGAAAAGCAGTATTGAGATCGAAGCGTTTGTCCATGGGGCTCTTTGCTACAGTCTGTCCGGGCAGTGCCTGATGAGCAGCATCCTCGGAGGCAGGAGCGGCAACCGTGGAAGATGCGCACAGCCATGCAGGCTTCCTTACCAGGTCCGTAAGGGAGAAGACAGGAAATTTCCGAAGACAGAGGATTTGTGTCCTCTGAGTCTTAAGGATATCTGTACACTGGATATTCTGCCGGAGATTGTAGAAGCGGGCGTGATGTCGCTCAAGATCGAGGGAAGAATGAAACAGCCGGGATATACAGCCGGGGTGACAGGTATGTATCGGAAATATCTGGACATATTGTTAGAGAACAGACAAAATTATCAGGTGACAGACAAAGACAGGAAATATCTTTTAGATATCTTTAACAGAGGCGGTTCCTGCACGGGCTATTATAAGCAGCACAACGGTCCGTCCATGATGGCATTCTCCAATGAGAAGAAGACCGGCGGCGTATCCGGAGAACTTACGAAATGTAAGGAGAAGATCACCGGAAGCCTGATGCTTTACCCGGAGAGCCCGGCAATCCTGCAGGTTTCCTGCGGGGACAGGCAGGTGGTGGTTTCCGATGGAGAAGTCCAGTTTGCCAAGGAACATCCGATGTCAGAGGAGCGTATCCGCAAACAGATGGAGAAACTGGGAAATACTGAATTTGAATGGGAATCCCTGGATATCCAGATGGATGGAAATATCTTTGTTCCGGTGAAACTTCTTAATGAACTCAGGAGAAACGCTCTGGCAGCATTGGGAGAAGAACTTTGTGCGCCGATGTACCGGAAAGCAGCGGACAGACCAGTGTTTGCCACAATGGAAGGGAGTCCTGCCGGAAAGAATGGCAGTATACCAGGCATGTTCATATCCTGCGAAACGATGGAGCAGGCAGAGACAGCATGGCAGAGAGACGAAGTTCAGGGATTGTATCTTCCATATTTTGTTATGGAGCAGGCAATGGCCAGGGGCATTCAGAACCAGAAAGAACTGTATCTTGCATTTCCTTATATCACCAGAGAACAGGCACCGGAGCATTTTTTTGAGACTGCTTTAAGGTGGCTTGAGGAAGGAATGAAGGGATTTCTTGTGAGAAATCTGGAATCCTATGGAATGCTGAAAAAACAGGGCCTTGAGAAATCTGCGGTTCTGGATGCAACGATGTATACCTGGAATAACGAAGCCGTCGATTTCTGGGAGAAACAGGACATTCTTAAGAATACGGTACCTCTGGAACTGAAAGAAGCGGAAATGCGTCACAGGGATAACAGGAACAGTGAGCTTATCGTATATGGATATATTCCATTGATGCAGTCAGCGCAGTGCGTCCGCAAAAATATCGCTTCCTGTGATATGTGCGAGGGCAGTATGATCCTGAAGGACAGATACGACAAGGAATTTACAGCAGTCTGTGTCTGCCACCCATGGAAAACAGGAACTACAAAAACAAAAGAACGCTGCTATAATATAATCTATAACAGTCTGCCGTATGGACTTCTTAAGGAGTCGAAGCAGGTGCTTGCACTTGGGATGCAGTCCTTACGTATTTCCCTGACTATGGAGACAGCTAAGGAAACAGAGCAGATTCTGGATGAATTTCTGGGGGTATATTATCATAACCGTATACCTGCCGAAAGGAACTTTACCAAAGGACATTTTAAAAGAGGAGCCGAGTAGGGGCATATGATCAATGTAATAGTAGAATTATCCAAATACATTATCCTGACGCTGATGATCGTCTATACGTTTCATTGTTTTTATACCGTGCGTCAGCCGGATGAAGAGGAGAGGAATGAGCTTCTGCGTCAGCAGCTTATCCTGATCTTTTTTATCGACTTCACTGCGTTTCTTGTGATCTACCTCAAGACGTTTGATTACAAGGTGGTACGTTTTTATATAGAAATGCAGATCTTTTTTGCAGTGATCCAGATCCTGTACAGAGTCTTGTACAAGAAAGCATCATTGCTGCTTCTGAATAATATGTGCATGCTTTTGAGTGTTGGATTTATCATGCTGTGCCGTCTTGACATCACGATGGCTACCAAGCAGCTTCTTGTTGCGGCCGGTGCCAGTGCTGTTGCGCTTGCAATACCGGTCATGATCCGTAAGATGCGTTTTCTTCGCAAACTGACCTGGATATATGCAGGAATAGGCGTTGTACTTCTGGGGGCTGTATTTCTTCTGGCCAGAACCAGCTATGGAGCGAAGTTGACACTTTTGGGTGTGCAGCCATCAGAGGCGATCAAGATTACCTTTGTATTCTTTATGGCATCATTTTTGTCCAGAGATACCAGTCTTAAAGCTGTGGTACAGGTATCGGCAGTTGCAGCTTTCCATGTGGGGATACTGGTGCTTTCCAGGGACCTTGGAAGTGCCGTGATCTTTTTTGTGGCTTATCTGGTCATGGTCTATGTATCTACCAGAAATGTCGGATATCTGGGACTTGGACTTGTAGGCGGAAGCGGGGCAGCAGTGGTCGCCTATCATCTGTTTGGACATGTCAGACAGAGAGTCAGCGCATGGAAGGATCCGATGGCAGTTTACCAGAACGAAGGCTACCAGATCGTACAGTCGCTGTTTGCAATCGGAACTGGTGGCTGGTTCGGCATGGGACTCTGCCAGGGCTCACCGGAGTCCATTCCGGTTGTCAAGAATGACTTTATCTTCAGTGCGATCTGCGAGGAACTGGGAGGGATTTTTGCAATCTGCCTGATCTTGGTGTGCATGAGTTTCTTCCTGATGATCGTCAATATCGCGCTGCGTATCATCAATCCTTTTTATAAGCTGATCGCACTGGGACTTGGAACAGAGTATGCTTTCCAGGTGTTCTTAACGATCGGTGGTGCTACCAAATTTATCCCTATGACAGGTGTTACCCTTCCGCTGGTAAGTTACGGAGGAAGTTCTCTTCTGAGCACGATCCTCATGCTGGCGATCATTCAGGGACTGTATATTTTGAGAGAAGACGAGGACGAGGAATTTGAGAAACGAAGAAAAGAAGCGTTACAGAGAATCAGAGCAAGAGAGGAGATCGGCGAAAGAACGCGCCGTATCTAAGAGCCGCAGAGCAAGAAATAAGGAATATACATTTGTATCTGTCTTCTTTGTGCTTATTTTTCTGGGACTGGCGGGATATCTTGTTTATTTCAATACCGTAAAGAGCGACAGTTTTATCAACAGTCCTTACAATACAAGACAGGATACATTTGCAGACAGAGTTGTGCGCGGAAGCATCATATCTTCCGACGGAGAGGTACTTGCACAGACAAATGTCAGTGAAGATGGAACAGAGGAACGGTCTTATCCATATTCCAATATTTTTGCACATGTTGTCGGATATGATACTAATGGAAAAAGCGGACTGGAATCAGAGGCGAACTTCCAGCTTCTGAGTTCCCATGAATTTTTCCTGAGCCAGATCAGAAATGAATTTGCCGGTGCGAAGAATGTCGGGGATACGGTCGTCTCCACTTTGAATGCGGATCTCCAGACAACGGCATACAATTCTCTTGGTGACAGGAGAGGTGCTGTTGTAGTATTGCAGCCATCTACGGGAAAAATCCTTGCGATGGTCAGCAAGCCGGACTTTGATCCGAATACGATCGCAGCAAACTGGGAACAGCTTGTAAATGATGAGACAAACAGCAGTCTTCTGAACCGTGCGACGATGGGACAGTATCCTCCGGGATCTACGTTCAAGATCGTCACAGCGCTGACTTATCTGCGGCAGAATGGGACTTTTAATGGATTTTCCTATGACTGCCAGGGAAGCATCACGAAAGAAGACCATACGATCCGGTGTTATGGCGGGACCGTCCATGGGCAGGAGGATTTTTATGCGGCATTCGCGAAATCCTGTAACTGTGCATTTGCGGAGATGGGAACACAGCTTGGCGGAGCTGCACTTCTTAAGACAAGCGAGAACCTTCTGTTTAATCAGAAGCTTCCGCTGAGATCCTATCGTAAGAGCTCCTTTACTTTAAATGGAAGCTCTGGAGTTCCGCTCACGATGCAGACGGCGATCGGTCAGGGAAATACCCTGGTATCTCCGATGCACATGGCACTGATCACAAGTTCCATTGCAAACGGCGGTGTTCTGATGAAACCATATCTGATCGACAAGGTGCAGAATCATGCCGGTGATGAGGTGGATACCACAGAGCCGGAAGCATATAAACGTCTGATGACAGACAACGAAGCATCTCTCCTCGGAGAACTGATGAAGGGGGTTGTACAGAACGGTACAGCTTCTTCTCTGAATGGAAGAGGCTATACAGTGGCAGGAAAGACCGGTTCTGCTGAATACAACGAAAGTGGTGCAAGCCATTCCTGGTTTGTCGGATATTCTAATGTTGATAATCCGGATATCGTGGTTTCTGTCATCGTCGAGGATGGTGGTACCGGAAGCGAGGCGGCAGTGCCGATCGCGGCGGATGTCTTTGATGCATATTATTTTGACTGATCGAATAACGATTAAGGTTGCCAGTTTGTCCAAAAAGAGTTATACTATTAACAGTTCAGTGTATGAAACTTACAGTTACTGTGAACGGAGTGAACAGTAACAACTCACACGCAGTACAGGAGGAAATTGCAACATGATAGAAGCAACGAGCTGTGGCGGTGTGGTAATTTATCGTGGCAAGATACTGGCACTTTACAAGTCTTATAAGAACCGTTATGAAGGCTGGGTGCTGCCAAAGGGAACTGTAGAACCAGGTGAGACGCATATTCAGACAGCACTTCGGGAAGTGCAGGAAGAATCTGGCGTGAAGGCTACCGTAGTCAAGTATATCGGCAAGAGCCATTATAATTTCACAGTTCCGGAGGATATCGTTACAAAGGAAGTACATTGGTATCTGATGACGGCTGATAATTATCATAGCAGACCTCAGAGAGAAGAGTTTTTTGTGGATTCCGGGTATTACAAATTCCATGAGATCTATCATCTGCTTCGTTTCTCGAATGAGAAGCAGATCGTGGAGAAGGCTTACCAGGAATATCTGGAACTACGGAGTCAGGGACTCTGGGGCAAACAGCGCAGAGATTGAGCATAACTGTTCAGATTTTCTGCATGGAAGATGTACAATAGGGCTGTGTTTCTGACGCAGCCCTGTTTAGATTCCGAAAAAAAGGAAATCCTCTATAATAACAGCCGAAGGAGAAGCAAGCGATGCTGAAATGGTGTAAGGATCTTCGCATTGGCGAGGGCGTAAAGAGAGCAGATAAGATCCGTCGTAAACTGAATCATGGGAAGATCGTGCCGGGTGTCTATCTTATCACTTTTTCAGAAAATCCACGGAACCTTCTGGAGATCATACCGGCTCTGACAATGATCCAGCAGAGTGCTGCAGACATCTGTCCGGAGATCATCGGACTTGCCGGCGATAAGGACGAGGCTGTGGATATGGTTGTGGAGATCATTCAGGAAGTCTACGATGCGACAGGAGATTTTCGGATAGAAGAATATTGGAAGAACAGGTGATGCCATGCTACATATCTTGTGGATGATCATAAAATTTATATTGATCCTTATAGGGATAATACTGGGGCTGATCCTGTTTGCACTGCTGCTGATTTTATTCTGTCCTGTAAGGTATCGGGCAGAAGGGACGAAGGAGGCCGGTTCCTTCCGCACTGCCAGTGGGCGGGCGAAGGTAAGCTGGCTGTTTGGCGGTATCTCATTTTCTCTTGGGTTTCAGAATGGACAGACGGTATCGGATTTCCGGTTATTTGGGATCCCTGTCATGAAAGTCCTGAAGAAACTGAGGAACCGTAAGAACAAGAAGAAAACAGATCCTGACATGGATGATGAGATAGAGTACAGTGAGACTGATGAGGACAGCACTGGAAATGCGACTTATATAGAAGCGAAAGAACTTTCTCGGGATGAGACAAAGCACAGCCGGGGAGTAGCAGAGACCCCGCAGGCATCCTGGCCGGAGATGGAAACATCCGAAGAAGATCTGTCAGATCCGGATATCGAGAAAGAACGCAAATGGCAGCAGACAGCAGAGAAACTTAAGAATCTGTTTTATGATCTGGGGAATAAAGCCAGAAGGATCTGGGACAAAATAAAAGCAGTCTATCGAAGGATCATGAAGATCCCCGCAGATCTGGAGAATCTCTCCCGAAAGAAGGATGCGCTTTGTGACAAGATTGACTGGTGGAAAGCATTTATCGGACATCCACGTACACAGAAAGCCATATCTCTTGTCAAAACCAGGGCATTTCGTCTTTTGCGGCATGTATTTCCGACGAAAGTGGAGGGAGAACTTGTATTTGACTGCACAGATCCGTCGATCACGGGCTCTGTACTTGCAGTCCTTGGAATGACGATCCCGCTTCACAGAAACTGTATCCGTGTCATGCCGCTTTTTGAGAACCGGAATGTTCTCTATGGAAATGTGAATCTGAAGGGCAGAGTATACGGGACCATGCTGGTTAAAACAGCCATAGAGCTGTATTTTGATAAAAATATAAAATACGTCATCAGACGATGGAAACATAAATAAAGGAGGACTGGTGTTATGTCAGGTGAAAACAATTTTAAGGATACTGTAAATTCTCTTTTTAAAGGAATGGATGCATTTATTTCTGCCAAGACAGTTGTCGGAGATGCGATCCATGTCGGAGATACGATCATCCTTCCGCTGGTGGATGTTTCCTTCGGCGTAGGAGCAGGGGCTTTCGAGGGTGACAAGAAGAGCAACGGCGGCGGTGGAATGACCGGTAAACTGACCCCAAGTGCCGTCCTGGTCATCCAGAATGGAACTACCAAACTCGTCAATGTCAAGAATCAGGACGGACTCACCAAAGTCCTCGATATGGTTCCGGATTTTGTAGACAGATTTGCCTCTGGATTCGGCAAGAGTGATGACACAGAAAGTGAGACAGAGATTTAAATAAAAAGTAAGAGATATATCAAAGAGCTTTATCGTGCAGGTGCGGTAAAGCTTTTTGTATTCCACAGGGGTTTTTGGCATAAGATATTATGAGACCATAAGATGAGGGTAAGAGTGTGGGAAGACTTCTGGGATTGATGATTTTCTGCATAGGGATAGGAATTGTGATCGGCATGCTGATACAGGAGAATGTGGTCATTATTGTCACAGCCGGGCTTTGCCTTCTCTGTGGTTATCATATGTTCTGCCATTAACAATGAAAATAGATGTTTTATAGCTTTGTTTATTGTAAAACGAAAAAGAGGCACGGGAAAATTCCCGTGCCCTGCTTGGTCGTTCATACATAATTCGGAATTATGCTCTCTCAACTTTTCCGGATCTCAGACAAGAAGTACATACATACATCTTCTGTGCACCGCCGTTAGCTGTTTTAACTTTAACGGATTTTACATTGGATTTCCACATTTTATTGGATCTTCTATGGGAATGACTTACATTATTTCCGAAATAAGCACCTTTTTCACAAACTGCGCATTTAGCCATGATAGCACCTCCTTGACGCTTTTTTTCAACAGATTTTATTCTACCAGATGAAGCCAGGTTTTGCAAGTAAAAAAATAGAAAATCTCAAAATATTCTTCAAAAGGGCAAAAACAAGGTAAAATATAGCTGTTTTCAGACTATATATTATAAGTATGAAACCGGAACGACAGAGATGAGGAATATTGTAAATATGTAAAAAATGTTATAAAATATGGTAAAAATGAAAAAACGTGTGAAATAATATCTTATTTCAAAATTTAATTATAAAAACACAGATAATTAAAAAATAATAGTAAAATCACTTGAATTATAGGGATGGGAGTGTTAATATAGAATTAAGCAATACATCTTTTTTATCTATGGCAATGCTGCCGTCTGTTTTTTTCTAGAAACATTTCAGAAATCCCTGTTTTTCATCGGATCAGGTCAAAAGCAGGGAGCTGAAATATCAAGAAGAAAAATGCTATCGTGTATGAGCTGGCTGGAGATCAAATCCGACCAGCTTCTTTTTATATTAGAAATCATGAGAACAGCCCATGTCGAAATTAAACATTGTCTTATCCAAAAAAACGGGTTATAATATATTTATATAATAATTTTTTATGGAGGTCACTATATGAATGGACGTATAGATTCCGGCTTAGGGCAGATCGTCATTGATACAGACGTTATTGCTACCTATGCGGGCAGTGTGGCAGTTGAATGTTTCGGGATCGTAGGAATGGCAGCAGTCAGCATGAAGGACGGACTGGTCAAGCTGCTTCGTATGGAAAGCCTGAAACATGGTATCAGTGTCAAGATCACAGAGGACAACAAGATCCGCCTGAATTTCCATGTGATTGTAGCGTATGGCGTAAATATCAGTACGATCGCCGATAACCTTGTCAGCAATGTGAAGTACAAAGTAGAGGATTTCACTGGCATGGAGATCGACAAGATCAATATTTACGTAGAAGGCGTTCGCGCAATAGACTAAGGAATCAGAGGAGGAACACGTGTTGAATATAAAAACCATCGATGCCAGTGTGCTTTCCAGAATGTTCCTGGCAGGAGCCAAGAATCTGGAAGCAAAGAAAGAATGGATCAATGAATTAAACGTATTTCCGGTACCAGACGGAGATACAGGAACCAATATGACAATGACGATCATGTCAGCAGCTGCAGAGGTAAGTGCACTGACAGATCCGGATATGGAGACTCTTGCCAAGGCGATCTCTTCCGGTTCTCTCCGTGGAGCCAGAGGAAACTCAGGTGTTATCCTTTCCCAGTTACTTCGAGGATTCACCAAGAGCGTTAAGAAAGCTAAGGAACTCGATGCACTTGCAGTTGCAGCAGCTATGGACCGTGCAGTAGAGACTGCATACAAGGCAGTTATGAAACCGAAGGAAGGAACCATCCTCACTGTAGCCAGAGAAGCAGCACTCAAGGCTGCAGAGATCGCTCCGGAAGCAGAGGAACTGCAGCCGTTTTTTGAGGAAGTTTTTGCACACGCAGAGGCAACTCTGGCAAAGACACCGGAGATGCTTCCTGTTCTTAAGGAAGCAGGTGTTGTAGACTCCGGTGGACAGGGTCTCCTTGAAGTTTTAAGAGGTGCCATTGACGGCTTCCTCGGCAAAGAAGTAGATTATTCCGACTTTGAGAAGACTGCGGGACCAGCAGTGACCAAGATCTCTCCACAGGCAGAGGCTGATATCAAATTCGGTTACTGTACAGAATTCATCATCCTTCTGGACAAAACGCTTCCGATCGAAGAAGAACACAAATTCAAGGAATTCCTGACTTCCATCGGTGATTCCATCGTTCTCGTTGCAGACGATGAGATCGTCAAAGTCCATGTGCACACCAATCATCCGGGACAGGCGATCGAGCGTGCACTGACTTATGGAGCCCTTTCCCGTATGAAGATCGACAACATGCGCGAAGAACATCAGGAAAAACTTATCAAAGACGCAGAGAAACTTGCCAAACAGCAGGCAGAAGAAGAGAAGAAACAGGAACCGGCAAAGGAAGTTGGCTTCATCGCAGTGTCCGCAGGTGATGGACTCACAGACATCTTCAAAGAACTTGGTGTAGACTATCTGATCGAGGGCGGTCAGACCATGAATCCAAGTACTGAGGATATGCTGAACGCGATCGACAAAGTCAATGCCAAGGCGATCTACATCCTTCCTAATAATAAGAACATCATCCTCGCGGCAAACCAGGCAAGAGATCTTACTGAGGACAAGGAGATCATCGTTGTTCCGACCAAGACGGTTCCACAGGGAGTTACTGCTCTCATCAGCTACGTTCCGGAGAAATCTCTCGAGGAAAACACCGAAGAGATGACCGAGGCGATCGCAAGAGTCAAGACTGGCCAGATCACCTATGCAGTCAGAGATACCAGGATCGAGGATAACGAGATCCATGAGGGAGATATCATGGGTATTGGTGACAAGGGAATCCTTGCAGTCGGAAGCGGCAAAGAAAAAGTTGCAGAGGATACCGTAGCAGCCATGATGACAGATGATGCTGAGGTTATCAGTGTTTATTATGGCGCAGATGCTTCCGAGGAGAAGGCAGAGGAACTCGCAGCTACTCTGGAAGAGAAATATCCGGACTGTGAAGTAGAAGTAAACTATGGCGGACAGCCGATCTATTATTACATCATTTCTGTTGAGTAGGACAAATGGCACAGAGTTTAAGAACCCTAAAAGGTGTAGGAGAGAAGACTGAGAAGCTTTTCCAGAAGGTTGGTATTTACGATACCGACGATCTCCTGCACTACTATCCAAGAAATTATGATGAATATGAAACGCCGGTAGATATCGCAGAGCTTAAGGAGGAGACGGTGCAGGCCGTCTCCGCTGCGGTATGTTCCGGCGTTTATGTTAATTCCGTGAGGGGCAGACAGATCATCTCCGTAAACATCGCTGACCAGAGCGGGAAATTTCCTGTGGTCTGGTTCAATCTTCCATATTTGAAGAAAACCCTCAGGAAAGGAAGCTGGTTTGTTTTCCGCGGCAGGATCGTGCGCAAGCAGGGCAAGCTTGAGATGGAACATCCGGAGATCTTTACCCCGTCAGCATACGAGGAGATCCTGCATAACCTCCAGCCGATATACGGACTGACAGCAGGACTTTCTAACAAGACCGTCGTCAAAATGGTCACACAGCTTCTGGAAACACTTCCGATGCAGAGTGAATACCTCCCGGAAGAACTCAAAGAACGCTACAGACTTGCAGACATCAACTACGCACTCAAGACCATCCATTTCCCAAAAAACAAAGAAGAACTGCTTGTTTCCAGGAAACGCCTTGTTTTTGACGAATTTCTTCTTTTTATCATTTCTGTAAGGCGAATGAAAGAAAAGGCAGAGGAGACTCCGAACTGTTTTCCAGTCAAAGAAACCTGGCTGACAGAGGAGGTCATTGAGCGTCTTCCCTATTCACTTACGAATGCACAGCTTAACGCCTGGCACGAGATTGAGCGCGACCTTGCCGGAAGAACGATGATGTCCCGGCTTGTACAGGGAGATGTTGGAAGCGGCAAGACGATCCTCGCATTTCTTGCGATGTTCCTTGTGGCAGATAATGACTATCAGGCAGCCCTGATGGCACCGACCGAAGTCCTTGCAAGACAGCATTACGAAGGATTCCTGAAACTGATGGAAGAACAGGGACTTTCTTTCCCGACCGTTCTTCTGACCGGTTCTGATACAGCAAAAGAAAAACGTATCGCCTACGAACGCATTGCCTCCGGAGAAGCTGCTATCATCATCGGTACGCATGCGCTGATCCAGGAAAAAGTCGAATACGCAAACCTTGCCCTGGTCATTACAGATGAGCAGCACCGTTTCGGTGTCAAACAGAGGGAAGCCCTGACAACGAGAGGAAATCCGCCTAATGTCCTTGTCATGAGCGCAACACCGATCCCGAGAACACTGGCGATCATCCTCTACGGAGATCTTGATATCTCCGTGATCGATGAACTTCCGGCAAAGCGTCTCCCGATCAAAAACTGCGTTGTCAATACTTCATACCGCCCCAAAGCCTACTCCTTCATAGAGAAACAGGTGCGCCAGGGCAGACAGGCATACGTTATCTGTCCGATGGTAGAGGAGAGCGAGGGCATGGATGCAGAAAACGTCCTCGATTATACGCAGAAGCTTAAAGAAAACCTTCCATCTGACATTCAGATCGAATACCTCCATGGCAAGATGAAACCCAAAGAAAAGAACCGTGTGATGGAGTCTTTCGCAGCCGGCGAGATCCAGGTGCTTGTCTCAACAACGGTCGTTGAGGTAGGTGTGAATGTGCCGAATGCCACTGTCATGATGGTTGAAAATGCCGAACGTTTCGGTCTTGCACAGCTTCACCAGCTCCGCGGCCGTGTAGGACGTGGAGAATACCAGTCTTACTGTATTTTTATCCAGGGAAATCAGGATCAGATTTCGAAACGTCTGGAGATCCTGAACAAATCAAATGATGGCTTTTATATCGCAGGCGAAGACCTCAAACTCCGTGGCCCCGGCGACTTGTTCGGGATCCGTCAGAGTGGTGATATGGAATTTCGGATCGGTGATATCTACAACGATTCCACGATCCTCAAAGAAGCCAGCGAAGCGGCAGAAGAGATCCTTTCCCTGGACCCGGAACTTGATCTTGAACAGCACAGATCTTTGAGAGAACGGATGGAACATTACAGCCAGAATGCGACAGAAAACATCGCCCTCTGAAAAGAAAATATTGCCAAACCCGGGAAAACGTGGTATTTTAGTACCGTAAAAACTATTTTTCACCTTGTAAGGAGGCTATTATGGCTACAAGAACAACGACAAAAAAGGCAGAACCTAAGACAACAACTGCGAAGACGGCTATCGAAAAAGAGGCTCCTGCAAAGCTCGCTGCAGAACCGGAGACAAAAGAGCCGGTCAAAGCAACAGTAACCGAGAAAATAACTGAAGAAGTAAAAACACCTGCAAAGAAGACAACCAGAAAGAGAACTGCTGTCAAGAAGACAACCGAAGAAAAGACAACAGAGAAGAAAACCACTGCGAAGAGAACAACCAGAAAAGCAGCTGCAAAGAAAGCAGAAGCAACTACAGAAGTATTCGTACAGTGGCTTGGCAAAGAGATATATGCAAAGGATGTTGTTGAGAGCATCAAAAAGATCTGGACAGAAGAGATGGGCAGAAAAGAATCAGAACTTGAAGACTTAAAAGTATATATCAAACCAGAAGACAATGGGGCACACTATGTCATCAATGGTGATATTACAGGATTTCTTGGATTATAAGAACAATAAAAAGCTCAGATGATCTGTTCATCTGAGCTTTTTGACCCTTTCAGGCAGAGAGATAAAGATTAATACTGACCGCCCTGGCTTCCGGAAGACATCTGTCTTTCCTGCTGCTCGATCATTTTTTTAACCATATATCCGCCGACAGAACCATTCTGTTTGGAGGTAAGGTTTCCGTTGTATCCATCTGTGAGCGGTACACCTAATTCATTTGCTACTTCGAATTTAAAACGGTCCAGTGCGCCTTTTGCTTCTGGTACGACTGCTTTGTTAGAAGAAGTATTGTTTGACATGATTGATTCCTCCTTGGTTGTTTTTGTGTTTGTGTTACAATGCTAGTATGTGGATTTATCGAAATAATACACTGGAATTTAGCGTATAATCTGCCAGAAATATGAAAATATTAAATTTCTATGAATTATGTATAAGTTTGAAAGATTTAATTGCACTTTTTTTGGTAACTTGTTATAATAAACAAAAATAAGTGTTACTGTTTACCACGTTAACAGTAACAAATAAGCTTAAAACTAAAAAACCAGTAATGTATTGGTGAAAATGGAGAGATGAACGATGAATTTAGGAATCATTGCACACAACAGCAAAAAGGTACTTATCGAAGATTTCTGTATCGCCTACAAGAATATTCTCGCCAAGCATGAGGTTTATGCTACCGGAACAACCGGAAGGCGGATTGAGGAAGCCACAAACCTTCATGTGCATAAGTTCCTTGCAGGAAGTATAGGCGGAGATAAGCAATTTATGGAAATGGTAGAACGACAGGATCTTGACATGGTCATCCTGTTTTACAATCCGGTCATGATGGATCCGAAAGAACCGGACATCCACGCCATCGTTATGAGGTGTGATCAATATAATATACCGGTCGCTACGAATATCGCAACGGCAGAACTTCTGATTCTCGGACTTGCACGCGGCGACCTGGATTGGAGACTGAATCTGAAATGAGAGTAATCGCTGGAACTGCCAGACGTCTTGCACTCAAGACAGTGCCTGGCATGGAAACAAGACCAACTACAGACAGAATCAAAGAAACTCTGTTTAATATTCTGCAGCCATACATTCCGGACAGCACCTTCCTGGATCTTTTCAGTGGAAGCGGTGGAATCGGGATCGAGGCACTCAGCAGAGGCGCAGAACATGCGACCTTCGTTGAGAAAAATCCCAAGGCATGCGCCTGCATCCGGGAAAATCTTGCATTTACAAAGCTGGCTGAACATGGTAAACTGCTGAACATGGATGTACTGCAGGCTCTTCGTTCTATGGAAGGGCAGGCTGCATTCGACTGTGTTTTTATGGATCCACCGTATAACAATGAGCTGGAGAGACAGGTGCTGGAGTATCTGCAGGATAGCTCCCTCGCGGATGAGGATACCCTGATCATCGTTGAGGCAGACCTTCATACGGACTTCTCTTATGTGGAAGAATTTGGCTATGAACTGAGCCGTTCCAAAGAATACAAGACCAATAAGCATATTTTTTTGCACAAAAGAAAGTGAGAAATACCTATGGTAACAGCAGTTTATCCGGGAAGTTTTGATCCGGCAACCTATGGTCATCTGGATGTCATCAGGCGCGCAAGCGTATCTTTTGACAGAGTTGTAGTCGGGGTTTTGCAGAATTCTGCAAAAAGTCCGTTGTTTTCTGTGGAAGAACGTGTTAATATATTAGAAAAGGCGACCAGGGATATCCCGAATGTGATTATCAAGCCATTTGACGGACTTTCTGTGAACTTTGCCAGAGAGAATCAGGCCCAGGTCATTGTACGTGGGCTTCGTGCGGTTACTGATTTTGAGTATGAGCTTCAGATGGCTCAGACCAACCGCGTTCTGGCTCCGGATGTAGATACCGTATTCCTGACCACAAGTCTGGAGTACGCTTATGTAAGCTCCACCATTATGAAGGAAGTAGCCCGATTTGGAGGAGATTTATCCAGTTTTGCACCGGCAGAGATCATTCAGGAACTACTCCTGAAGATGCAGGAAAAAGACAAAATATAAGGAGAATGTACTATGAGCAGCAGAATTGAACAGCTTATCGACGAAATCGATGAATTTATAGAAGGCTGTAAATTTCAGCCTTTATCAGCAACCAAGATCGTTGTAAATAAAGAAGAGATGGAAGAGTACTTAAGAGAACTTCGTCTTAAGACTCCGGATGAGATCAAGAGATATCAGAAGATCATCAGCAACAAAGATGCGATCCTTGAGGATGCACAGACCAAGGCAGATGCCCTGATCGCAGATGCACAGACCAAGGCACAGGAGCTCGTTACACAGCACGAGATCATGCAGAAGGCTTACGCACAGGCGAACGAGACCATCAACGCTGCCAACAAGCAGGCACAGGAGATCCTGGATTCCGCTACACAGGATGCCAACAGCATTCGTCTGAGCGCGATCACTTACACAGATGACATGATGGCAAACATCGGATCTGTCCTGAACCAGACACTGGAGGATGCAGGCGGCAAATACAAGACTTTCATCGACTCTCTGCAGAGTTGTCTGGAAGTTGTAAACCACAATCGCCAGGAGCTGGCACCTCAGACAGCACAGGCAGCAGCGATCACAGGTTCTTACCATGACGAACCTGCCAAGGAAGCTGAGGATGACAATCTCTTAGATGATCTTGGCGAAGAATAAGAATAGTAGTATGACGATCAGCGCATTCACAAGCTTGGATGCGAGATAGGGAAGCAGGGAGAGTTCTTCTGTCACGAGGCTTCGTGTTTGTGCAGTGATGCAGGCACCGCCGAGTACGACAGTGACCAGGGCACAGAGATATTTTATTTCCGGTTTCAAACCTGAGAGTGCGAGACTGTGAAGCCCGGTAGTCATTTCCAGGAGGCAGAACAGCACATACGAAAGTATGGACTGACTTTTCCAGAAATGACGTACACAGGCAGTCAGGATCGAGAACATAAGAATATACCCGCCCAGTTTGGTGATCGTTTCGAAACCGTTCATAATAGAGGCATCCAGTATGGCTCCCGGAGAGCTGTCAGAGGATGTCTCTTTTTTTGATGTGTATATCGGGGAGAAGCCAGCAGTGTACCGGCTGCCTGTACGAAAAAACCACAGGCGCATGCACAGCATGGTGAGGAAGGCGGAGCCGAGAAGAAGCGAGAATACCTCCAAAGCAGAGACCTGCCCGTTCATGCAGGTATGTATCAGATAAGAACTGATGAACATGGGACTGGCGTGGTTGGTAAAAGTCAGGAGATACTGTGCTTCCCTGCGACTGATCTTTCGGCTGGCATAGAGATCGGAAGTAAGTTTGGCTCCCATGGGATAACCACAGAGCAGCCCAAAAAGAACGGCATAAGCTCCGGCAGGAGAAACACCGAAGATTTTTTGCCAGATGGATTCCATGGGGGTTAGGCGCTGGCCGATCATATCTGTTCGGATCAGGACTCCAGTCAGGATCATGAAAGGCAATAGCGTCGGCAGCAGGATATTGAGCCAGAGCTGCATTCCTTCCTGTGCGGAAGCCAGACTTTCCCGTGGAAAAAATAAAAGAAACACAAGCAATACGAGACTTACGACGGTATAGAGAATTTTTTTCATAAAAAAATCTTTTTTTCTTTACTATACGAAATACCCGGGACAAATATGAGGAAAAAATCCAGAAACCCTTGAAATCAAAAAGATTTCTGGGTAATATAAACTATACTGCAGTAATAATGGAGGAAATCAAAATGAGAGTTTTAGAAAACTGTGAACCAAAAAGAGTATTTTATTATTTTGAAGAAATCTGTAAGATTCCGCATGGTTCCCGCAATACAAAGCAGATCAGTGATTATCTGGTGAATTTTGCGAAGGATCATGGATTTGATTATGTACAGGATGAACTGAATAACGTTGTCATCTACAAACCTGCAACTGCCGGATATGAGAATGCACCGACTGTGATCCTTCAGGGTCATATGGATATGGTATGCGAGAAACGTCCGGATGTAGAGCATGATTTCGAGAAAGACGGATTGAACCTTTCTGTTAAGGACGGATATGTAAGCGCAAATGGAACCACACTTGGTGGTGATGACGGAATCGCTGTTGCTTATGCACTGGCACTTCTGGACAGCACAGATATTCCGCATCCGGCACTGGAAGTTCTGGTCACTGTAGACGAGGAGATCGGACTTCTTGGAGCAGTAGGACTTGACTGCAGCGTTCTCAAAGGAAAACGTATGATTAACATGGATTCCGAAGCAGAAGGAAGTCTCTGGATCAGCTGTGCAGGCGGTCTTTCCGCAGTCAGCAGCATTCCGGTGAAGAGAGTCGAGGCAGAAGGAAAGAAGATCGGAGTCAAGATCTGCGGACTGATGGGTGGACATTCCGGAGCAGAGATCGACAAGAAACGCGCAAATGCCAACGTTCTTATGGCACGTTTCCTTTACGGACTCAAGAACAAGGCAGATTATGAGATGATTTCTCTTGAGGGTGGTCAGAAGGACAATGCGATCACAAGAGAAGCTGTCGCAGAACTCCTGATCGACGGCGACCAGACAGAAGCAGTCAAAGCTTATGCAGCCAAAGTACAGGAAGGTCTTCGTGAGGAATACGAAGGCAGCGATGCAAGGATCATCATCCAGATCACAGAGGGCGATGTGGAGACAGCAATGGTCCTTTATCCGACCAGCAGAGAGAAGGTTCTCTTCTATCTGATGGAAGTTCCGTTCGGCATCCAGAAGATGAGCGGAAGCATCGAGGGGCTGGTAGAGACTTCTACCAATATCGGTATTGTCAAACTTTATGAGGATGAATTCTTTGCAAGCTCCAGTGTCAGAAGTTCCGTAGAGGCAGCAAGAGATGCACTTTCTGACAGGATCCAGTATCTGACAGAGTTCCTTGGTGGCGAGTACACCATCCAGGGTGCTTATCCGGCATGGGAGTACCGCAAGGAATCTCCGCTCCGTGACAAGATGGTATCCGTATACGAAGAAATGTACGGACAGAAACCGGCAGTTGTTGCGATCCATGCAGGACTGGAGTGTGGACTTTTCTACAAGAAGATCGAAGGACTTGACTGCGTATCTCTGGGACCAAACATGAAGGACATCCATACTTCAGAGGAAGTTCTGGATATCGCATCCACAGAACGTGTATGGAATTACCTTGTTAAAGTTCTGGAACAGTTAAAAGACTGATAAAACAAAACTAAGTTTCTACGACAGAGGCTTCTGAGCGGTGATCGCCGGGAGCCTCTGTTTTTGGCGTAATAATGATGTAAGAGAGAGAATAGAATAAAAATTGACGATATCGTATAAAGGCAGAATTTCAGGCTCATGAGACGATGGCTCTGGAAAAGTTTCTTCTGTTTTTTTATTCTTACCTGCATCACTGGCGCCCAGAAGATCCTTCTGGAGCGAAGCCGGGCATCGATACTGGATGAAAAAACATGTGAGACGGCTGCGTTTCGGGAGCAGCATCTTCCGACGGAATTATACCGGCAGCTTCGAAACCAGGATGAAAGTTCAGGAAATACAGACTGGATCGAAAATCTGACGACGACAATGCTGAACGGGAAATTTTATCCCGGGAGATGTTCTTCTGACAGGGAGCCTTATCTGAGATATAAATATAAAGAATATACAGATCTGTGCAGTTTTTACCAGGCGGTCTGGAAGGATGTCAGATATTTTCCGGTCGCAGCAGATGACATCTCATTTGAGGACGGCTGGATGGAAGAGAGAAGCTTTGGGGGAGAGCGTGTTCATGAAGGCTGTGATCTTTTTGGAGGTTGCGGGGCAGCAGATTTTTATCCGATCATCAGTATGACGGACGGAAGTGTAGAAGCGGTCGGCTGGCTCCCCTTAGGTGGCTATCGGATCGGTATCCGTTCTCCTTCAGGAGGCTATTTTTATTATGCACACCTTTCTTCCTATGAGCGGGACTGGAAGGAGGGAGATTCCATAAAAGCGGGAGAAATCCTTGGGTTTATGGGCGATACCGGTTATGGCAGTGAAGGTACAAAGGGAAAATTTCCGGTACATCTGCATCTCGGGATCTACATTCAGACACCGTATTCGAGGGAGATGAGCGTAAACCCATACTGGGTGCTGAAGGCCGTTCAGAAAAAAATCAGAAAGTGTGTATATTAATTACATATCCATGCAAAAATGTGCTATAATGCAAAAGTAGTTTCGCTTTAAATCAAGAGGAAGCCGGGGCTACTTTTGCTACAAGCCACCAAGGGAGCGATTTTTATGGAAATACAGTTATGGAGAAGTATATTATGTCCATATGAACTGGCTGTCAAGGAGCTGATGGTCAAGTTTGAACATATTATAGAAGAACACAAGCAGAACGATCTTTATTCTCCGATCGAGCAGGTCAGCGGACGCGTCAAGAGCCTGCCAAGCATTCTGGAAAAGATGCAGCGCAAACACATTCCCATGGAACGCATGGAGGAAGAACTGGAGGATATCGCAGGTATCCGCATTATCTGCCAGTTTGAGGAAGACATTGATACCGTTGCTGCGATCATTCAGAAGCGTACCGATATGACGATCAAGAGTGAGAAGAACTATCTGAAGCACATCAAACAGAGTGGATACAGAAGTTATCACCTGATCATTTATTATACAGTTGAAACGATAAACGGACCAAAGAAGATCCAGGCGGAGATCCAGATCCGTACCATGGCGATGAATTTCTGGGCGACGATCGAGCATTCTCTCCAGTACAAATACAAAGGTGAGATGCCGCTTCACGTGGCAGAGCGCCTGAGCAACGCCGCAGATGCGATCATTGCGCTGGATCAGGAGATGTCCTCTGTCCGCGATGAGATCATGGATGCACAGAACTCTTCGCAGATGCAGTCGAATCTTGTCAAGGATATTCTTCTCAGCATCGAAAATCTTTACAAGATTTCAAACAAAAGGGAAGTTGCCAAGATCCAGGACGAGTTTCTCCGCGTATTCCGGACGAAGGATCTGCAGCAGCTTGCACGTTTTCACAGACAGCTTGATATCATCGCAGAGGGATATCGGGCACAGTCGGTATCATTTTAGGAGAAGAACATATACATGCAGGATTTTTTACCAGTAACCAAAAAAGAAATGCAGCAGAGAGGATGGGAACAGGTGGATTTTGTCTATCTGACAGGAGATGCTTATGTAGACCATCCTTCTTTTGGTACAGCGATCATATCAAGACTTCTGGAGAGCAGAGGCTACCGCGTGGGGATCATCCCACAGCCGGACTGGCGTAAGAAAGAAAGCGTCCAGGTATTTGGCGAACCGCGTCTTGGTTTTCTTGTCAGTGCCGGAAATATGGATTCCATGGTGAACCATTACACCGTTTCCAAGAAACACCGCCAGAAGGATTCCTATTCACCAGGCGGCGAGATGGGACTGCGCCCGGACATGCCTACCGTGGTGTACAGTAACCTGATCCGTCAGACGTATAAACATACACCGATCATCCTGGGCGGGATCGAGGCAAGCCTTCGACGCCTCGCACACTATGATTATTGGGAAAACAAGGTGCGCCGCAGTGTCCTTCTGGATTCCGGGGCGGATCTTATTTCTTATGGAATGGGAGAGCATTCGATCATCCAGATCGCGGAGGCGCTTCAGAGCGGCCTTCCGGTAGATGAGATCACTTTCATTCCGGGAACCGTTTATAAGTGCAAAGATCTGTCGCGCGCTTATGATCCGATCATCCTTCCGTCCTATGAGACAGTATCTTCGGACAAAAAAGCCTATGCCGAAAGCTTTGCCGAGCAGTACAGAAATACCGACCCGTTTACTGCCAGACCGATGGCAGAGAGCTACGGAAATCGAGGATGCGTGATCCAGAACCCGCCGGCACTTCCACTGAGCCAGCAGGAGATGGACGATGTTTACGACCTTCCCTATCAGAATACCTGGCATCCGATGTATGACGCCAAAGGCGGAATCCCTGCTCTGGAGGAGATCAAATTCAGCCTGACGAGCAACAGGGGCTGTTTCGGCGGCTGTAATTTCTGTGCTCTGACGTTCCATCAGGGACGCATTCTCCAGACGAGAAGTCATGAGTCCATTCTCAAAGAAGCAAAAAAAATGACTCATGATCCGGATTTCAAGGGCTATATCCATGATATCGGAGGCCCTACCGCAGACTTCAGGCAGCCATCCTGTCAGAAGCAGCTCACCAAAGGTGTCTGCCAGAACCGGCAGTGTCTTTTCCCGAAACCGTGCGGAAACCTTACCGTAGACCATACCGATTACGTGGCACTTCTTCGGAAACTCCGCAAGATCTCCGGAGTCAAGAAAGTTTTCGTCCGCTCCGGAGTCCGATTTGACTATGTAGTAGCGGACAAAAGCCCAGTTTTTTTGCAGGAACTTGTGAAATACCATGTAAGCGGACAGCTTCGTGTCGCGCCGGAACACGTTTCCGACCAGGTACTTCACTATATGGGAAAACCATCCCATCAGGTCTATCAGCAGTTTCTGGATCAGTATGAGAAGGCAAACGCGGCGACAGGCAAGAAGCAGTACGCCGTCCCATACTTTATGTCCTCCCATCCGGGATGTACGATGAAGGAAGCGGTGAAGCTTGCAGAATACGTGCGTGACCTTGGATTTACACCGGAACAGGTGCAGGATTTTTACCCGACTCCATCGACCCTTTCCACCTGTATGTATTACACCGGTATCCATCCGCTTACAGGGGAGAAGGTTTACATTCCGCGTGACCCGCATGAAAAAGCCATCCAGCGTGCGCTGATGCAGTATAAGAACCCGGCAAACAGAAGCCTTGTACTGGAGGGGCTCAAGATCGCAGGACGCATGGATCTGGTCGGTTTCGGCCCGAAATGTCTGCTCCGCCCGGAGAGAGACCGAAGGAAAGAATCCGGCAGAAATCCATCAGGAGGAGACCGCAGGAAGCCACAGAACCAGGGACGTAAGCCCGCAAAGAAAACGATCCGCAATACGCATAAGAAAAAATAAGGAGCTTATAGATGAGCAAAACAAACAATAAAAATAAAGTAAGGAAGGGCGACTACGGCTACATTGCCGCCGAAAAAAAGAAACGCATTCTGATCACGGCAGCTCTGTTCGCAGCACCGCTTCTGATCTTTTTTTCAGCAATGATCTACTTTAAGACCAGACTGACTGTATGGACTGTGATCGCAGTGGTCGGCTGCCTTCCGGCATGTAAATCTGTAGTAAGCCTGATCATGATCTTCCGTGCAAAACCGGTCGCACCGCAGGTATATCAGGAAATCAGTAAACATGCGGGCGAACTGGTCATGTCCTATGAAATGTATATGACTTTTTATGAGAAGAGCGCATCGATCGATGCATTTGCGATCTGCGGCAACACAGTTGTCGGTTTCAGCAGTGATCCAAAGATCGATGCCGCATTCATGGAACAGGAGGCGCAGAAGATCCTCCGCGGCAACGGATTCAAGGCAAATGTCAAGATCTTTACCAGACTGCCGCAGTTTCTGGAACGTCTGGATTCCATGAACGAGCACAGAGAATCCCTGGAAGAAGGAATTAAATTCCGCCCGGATGAGAAATATCCGGAACTTTCCAGAAATGAACTGATCAAGCACACGATCCTGGCGATCTGTGTCTGATAGAAAGAGGAACAGAGAAATGAAGGAGTTTCAGATTCGGGACAATGAGGCAGGACAGAGATTTGACAAGTACCTGTCCAAACTTCTTCGGAATGCTCCGAAAAGTTTTTTCTACAAAATGCTCCGCAAAAAAAATATCACACTGAACGGTAAGAAGGCGACCGGAAACGAGAAGCTGGAAGCAGGAGACCAGGTAAAGTTATTTTTGAGCGATGAGACATTTGATAAATTCAGCCAGCAGGACAAGGCCGCCAGAGCGGTAACGACGCTGGATGTACTTTATGAAGATGCAGATGTCCTTCTTATCAACAAGCCGGCTGGGATGCTCTCGCAGCCAGATGATACGAAGGAACCTTCGATGGTAGAGTATGTGATCGGCTATCTTCTGGAGAAGGGCGAGCTTACAGAGGAAGACCTGCGGACGTTCCGCCCGTCTGTCTGCAACCGTCTTGACAAGAATACGAGCGGCATCATCGCGGCAGGCAAGTCTCTGGCAGGCCTTCAGGAACTTTCAGAATTATTCCACGACCGGACGGTACATAAGGAATACCTCTGTATTGTAAAGGGAGTCCTTCGCGAGAAGAAGCACATCAAGGGTTATCTGTACAAAGATACGAAACAGAATAAAGTAGCGATCTATAAGCAAAAGCAGAAAGAAGCACAGCCGATCGAGACAGTTTACGAACCGCTGGAGGATAACGGTGAAGTGACCCTTCTCAAAGTAGGACTGATCACGGGACGTACGCATCAGATCCGTGCACATCTTGCTTCTGAGGGGCATCCGCTGGCAGGAGATACCAAATATGGACAGGATGCATTCAACCGCCGTTACAGGGAAAAATACCAGCTGAAGCATCAGCTGCTGCATGCTTTCCGACTGAGTTTTCCAGACGGAATGGAAGGACGGCTTTCGGATCTGTCCGGCAAATGCTTCCGTGCACCGCTGCCGGCACAGTTTGAGCGTATCATAAAAGAAGAAAAGTTAGGGGAGAAATTATTATGAAAATCTGGAATGAAGTCTGGGACTACATCAAAATGTTCATCATCGTGATCGTCGTAGTTCTGGTCGTAAACAATGTAGTTCTTATCAACGCAAAGATCCCGTCTGAATCTATGGAGCAGACGATCATGACCGGTGACCGTATCT
The DNA here is from genome assembly GCF_003481595.1 of Blautia sp. OM07-19. NCBI lineage: Bacteria > Bacillati > Bacillota > Clostridia > Lachnospirales > Lachnospiraceae > Blautia > Blautia sp. OM07-19. The sequence continues at coordinate 12,664 of NZ_QULA01000004.1, read as the reverse complement.
TCGGTTTCCGTATGGCATATGGCATTAATTTTGACTTCTTCGGAACTCATGTTTCCAAGAAAATGAAAGATCCGGAGCGTTACGACATCATCATCTTCAAATATCCTGATGATGAGAGCCAGCTCTTTATCAAACGACTGATCGGCCTTCCGGGAGACACCGTTGAGATCAAAAACGGCAAAGTCTTTATCAACGGCGAAGAGGACGAAGAAGCAAACAGTCATGTACCGGAAACACCGACCGGCAATTATGGTCCGTACGTTGTGCCGGAGGGATGCTATTTCATGCTTGGTGATAACCGCGAGCATTCCAAGGATTCCAGATTCTGGAGCAATACGTTCGTGACTTATGATGAGATCGTCGGCAAAGCAATCATCAGATATTATCCATCCATCAAGGTTCTGGAATAAACAATGGCAACATGGAACAGCAGAGGTCTTCGAGGTTCAACACTCGAAGACCTTGTCAATCGTACCAACGAACAGTATGCGGAGAAGAAGCTCGCTCTGATCCAGAAGATCCCGACACCGATCACTCCGGTCCGTATGGACAAAGAAAACCGGCACATCACACTTGCCTATTTTGAGCAGAAAAGTACCGTGGATTATATCGGGGCAGTACAGGGGATCCCGGTCTGTTTCGATGCCAAGGAATGCTGTGTGGATACGTTTCCTTTAAGTAACGTCCATTCTCATCAGGTATCTTTTATGGAGGCGTTTGAGCAGCAGGGCGGCATCGCATTCTTTCTTATCTTTTTCAGTCATGCAGATCGTTTTTATTATCTTCCATTCCGCGACCTTATGGTATTCTGGAAGCGCATGGAGAATGGCGGACGCAAAAGTTTCCGAAGAGAAGAACTGAAAGAAGAGTTTTATCTGCCGAAGCAGAGCGGATTTCTGGTGCCATATCTGGAAGGAATCCAGCAGGATCTCAAAATGCGGGATTGACAAGCATGGAAATATCCACTATAATCGTTAGTGTTTTACATAGTAACATGGTAGCATACTAAAGCGTATGGCTGCCCGCGAGGAGGATAAAATATGCAGCGTATTTTTCATACACCAGAGGGTGTACGTGATATTTACAATGGAGAGTGCAGCCAGAAGCATCATCTGCAGGCGGAGATCTACAAGGTATTCCGTTCCTACGGATATGAAGAGATAGAGACACCGAGCATCGAATATTTTGAGGTGTTCAGCAAAGAGGTAGGAACCGTTCCTTCCAGAGATCTTTATAAATTTTTTGACAGAGAAGGAAACACTCTGGTACTGAGACCTGACTTCACACCGTCCGTATCCAGAGCATGTGCGACTTATTTTAACCCGGATCAGCAGGTAGTGACACTGTGCTATACCGGAAATACATTTGTAAACAATTCAAGCTATCAGGGACGTCTCAAAGAGACCACACAGATGGGCGTTGAGCGTATCGGAGATGATTCTCCGGAGGCAGATGCAGAACTTCTTGCGATGACGATCGAGAGCCTTCTTGCATCAGGACTTACCGAATTCCAGATCAGTGTAGGACAGGTAGATTACTTCAAATCCCTTCTCAAAGATGCGGGATTAGAGGAAGAAGTAGAAGAGCGTCTCCGCTCCCTGATCTCCCAGAAGAACTACTTCGGCGTAGAAGATCTGGTAAAAGAACAGAAACTTTCTGAATCTCTGGAAAAAGCATTCCTTGAACTTCCACACCTGTTCGGGACCAGCGAAGTACTTGCAAAGGCAAGAAGTCTGACTGACAACACATGCGCGCTTGCAGCAGTAGAGCGTCTGGAGGAGATCTATGAGATCCTCAAAGTTTACGGTTATGAGAAATACGTAAGTTTTGATTTCGGCATGCTCAGCAAGATCCAGTACTACACAGGGATCATTTTCCAGGCATACACTTATGGGATCGGTGAGCCGGTAGTCAAGGGCGGCCGTTACAACGAACTTCTGAAACATTTCGGCAAACCGGCAGCATCCATCGGTTTTGTCATCGTTGTTGACAACCTTCTGATGGCACTTTCCAGACAGAAGATCGAAGTTGCAAAGGATGAGGCTCCTGTAGTCCTCACTTACACAGAAGAGAACAGAAGAGAAGCGATCCTGGAAGCACAGAGACTTCGTAAAGAGGGAACCTGCGTAGCCCTGCGCTGTGAGAAGGAGGAAGACTGATATGAGATACCTGACGATTGCCCTGACAAAAGGAAGACTTGCCGAGAAAACTCTGGATATGCTGGAGCAGATCGGGATCACCTGCGAGGAGATGAGAGACAAGAGCTCCCGCAAACTGATCTTTGTAAATGAAGAACTGAAACTCCGCTTTTTCCTTGCAAAAGGTCCTGACGTACCGACCTATGTAGAGTACGGTGCAGCAGATATCGGCGTGACAGGAAAGGATATCATCCTTGAAGAAGGAAGAAAATTATATGAAGTCATGGACTTAGGTTTCGGTAAATGCCGCATGTGCGTCTGCGGACCGGAGAGTGCCAGAGAGCTTTTACATAATAACCAGCTGATCCGTGTGGCGACCAAATATCCGAACATCGCCAAGGATTATTTTTACAATCAGAAACACCAGACCGTAGAGCTGATCAAATTAAATGGTTCCATCGAGCTTGCACCGATCGTAGGCCTGTCCGAAGTGATCGTAGATATCGTAGAGACAGGAAGCACACTCCGTGAAAACGGCCTCAAGGTCCTTGAAGAAGTCTGCCCGCTTTCTGCAAGAATGGTCGTAAACCAGGTCAGCATGAAGATGGAAGGCGAACGGATCCACAAACTGATCAGCGACCTGAGAAATGTAGTGATCGATAAATAATACTGTTGACAGAAGGGATGATGACAATGCGTACAGTAGCACTGACAAAAGAAAGCACAAAAGATATTCTCGAAAATCTTCTCAAAAGAAGCCCGAACAATTACGGGAAATTTGAATCCGCAGTTGATGAGATCCTTAAGAATGTAAAGGAAAAAGGCGACGAGGCTCTTTTTGCATACACAAAGGAATTTGACAAGACGGAAGTTACTAAAGAAACCATCCGCGTTACAGAGGAAGAGATCAAAGAAGCTTATGAAGCAGTAGATCCGGCCCTGATCGAAGTGATCCGCAAAGCACTGGTAAATATCAGAAGCTATCACGAGAAACAGAGACAGAACAGCTGGTTCACCACAGAAGCCAAGGGAACCATGCTCGGACAGAAAGTGACACCGCTTGAGAGAGTCGGCGTTTATGTTCCTGGCGGCAAGGCTGTCTATCCGTCTTCTGTACTTATGAACATCGTACCTGCCAAGGTTGCAGGTGTAGACCAGATCGTTATGACCACACCTCCGGGAAAAGACGGCAAAGTCAATCCATCCACTCTGGTAGCGGCAAAAGAAGCCGGTGCAGATGAGATCTACAAAGTCGGCGGTGCACAGGCGATCGGAGCACTTGCATACGGAACAGAGAGCATCCCGAAGGTAGACAAGATCGTAGGACCTGGAAACATTTTCGTAGCTCTTGCAAAGAAAGCTGTTTACGGTTATGTCAGCATTGACTCTATCGCAGGACCAAGTGAGATCCTGGTTCTTGCAGATGAGACTGCAAATCCTAGATATGTGGCAGCAGACCTTCTGTCCCAGGCAGAGCATGACGAACTGGCTTCCGCGATCCTGATCACAACAAGCAGAGAATTTGCAGCAAAAGTCAGCGAGGAAGTAGATGGATTTGTCAAGATCCTTTCCCGTAAAGAGATCATCCAGAAATCCCTGGATAACTTCGGTTACATCCTGATCGCCGAAAATATGGACAAGGCGATCGAGGCAGCAAATGCCATTGCATCTGAACATATGGAGATCGTGACTGCCAATCCGTTTGAAGTCATGATGAAAGTAAGAAATGCCGGTGCGATCTTTATCGGAGAGAACAGTTCCGAGCCGCTGGGCGACTATTTTGCAGGACCGAACCACGTACTGCCGACAAACGGAACAGCGAAGTTCTTCTCTGCTCTTTCTGTAGATGATTTTGTAAAGAAATCAAGCATCGTATACTATTCAAGAGAAGCATTACGTGAGATCCACAAAGATATCGAACAGTTTGCAACTTCAGAACAGCTGACAGCACATGCAAATTCTATCGCTGTCCGTTTTGAGGATGAAGAACAGTAGGAGGACCAAATGACCAGAGAAGCATCTGTAGAACGCAATACAAAGGAAACAGAGATCAAACTGAAACTGGTTCTGGACGGAACCGGATATTCAGATATTGAGACAGGCGTGGGCTTTTTTGACCACATGCTTGACGGATTTACACGTCACGGACTTTTTGATTTAAGCGTCCGTGTACATGGGGATCTGAATGTAGATGATCACCATACGATCGAGGACACCGGAATCGTTCTCGGCAATGCGATCAAAGAAGCAGTCGGAGACAAAAAAGGCATCCGCCGCTACGGAAGCTGCATTCTTCCGATGGATGAAGTACTTGTCCTCTGTGCAGTCGATCTGTCCGGCCGTCCGTATTTCTCCTGGGATGCGGAATTTACCTCAGAAAAGATCGGAGATATGGCGACAGAAATGGTGAAAGAATTTTTCTATGCGATCTCTTATTCCTGTGGAATGAACCTGCATATTAAGGTGCTGACAGGCGGAAACAGCCATCACATGGCGGAGGCAATGTTCAAGAGTTTTGCCAAGGCACTGGATCAGGCAACTTCTTTTGACCCGAGGATCACAGATGTACTTTCCACCAAGGGAAGTCTGTAAGGCAGGGAGGATGATCTTATGAGCAAAAAACTACTGATTCCCTGTTTATATTTGCAGGCAGGCAGGGCGGTCACCGGATTCGGACAGAGAAATCTTTTTGGCGACGGCGATGTAGAGAAACTGGCACGTTTTTACAGTGACAACGGTGCAGATGAACTTCTGGTCTTTGACTTTTCTTCCGGTGATGAGGAGCATGAGCATGCGATCGCGCGGATCAAGGAGATCTGTGCGGCATCTGAGGTACCGGTCATGGCAGCCGGAAATATCAACCGTGCAGAGGATGTCAAGAAACTGATCTATGCCGGATGTGCAAAAGTTGTTCTGAATTTTGCCAAAGACAGCAATGTGGAACTTCTCGGAGAAGTGTCCAGACGTTTTGGAAGGGAGAAGATGCTGGTCTGCATTTCTTCTTCGGAGGAATATAATGATCACAGAGAACAGATCCATGAATTTGCATCCGGAATCCTTGCCCTGGATGCAGTTCCGAAGATGGAGGAAACTTCCAGCCTGCCGGTGATCCTTCATACGGAGGAAAGAAATACGAAAGCATTACAGGAACTTCTTTCAGATCCTCTGGTCGGAGGCTTAAGTGGAAGTTTTATCAGTGCTCTGGAACTGGATCTCAATGAGTTTAAACAGACCTGTAAGGAAGCGGGGATTGCTGTCAACACCTACGAGAGCGCGATCAGCTGGTCTGAATTCAAGCTGAACAGCGACGGGATGGTGCCGGTCATCGTCCAGGATTACAAGACAGATCAGGTGCTGATGCTTGCCTACATGAACGAAGATGCCTTCAATATGACGGTAAAAACAGGAAAAATGACCTACTGGAGCCGCAGCCGCCAGGAACTCTGGATAAAAGGACTGACTTCCGGTCATTTTCAGTATGTGAAATCCTTGCATTTAGACTGCGATAATGATACAATTCTCGCAAAGGTAGATCAGATTGGTGCAGCCTGCCATACAGGAAGCAGATCCTGTTTCTTTAAAGAACTCATGAAGAAAGAATATGACGATACGAACCCGCTCAGGGTTTTCCAGGAGGTCTATGATGTGATCGCAGACCGTAAGGTTCATCCGAAGGAAGGTTCTTATACGAATTATCTTTTTGACAAAGGAATCGATAAAATCCTCAAGAAAGTTGGTGAGGAGTGCACAGAGATCGTGATTGCAGCAAAAAATCCGGACAAAGAAGAAATCAAATATGAGATTTCTGATTTTCTGTACCACGCTATGGTGCTGATGGTGGAGAAAGGTGTGACCTGGGAGGAGATCACCAGGGAACTTGTCCGCAGATAATATATAGGAGTTTATATAGTGAGTGCAGCAGGAGAGAAGTTATATATCGTTATCCCGGCATATAACGAGCGCGATAACATTTATAAGGTACTGGATGACTGGTATCCGGTGGTAGAGAAGCATTCCGGCGGTGGAGAGTCCCGTCTGGTCGTGATCGATGATGGAAGTAAGGATGACACTTATGCGATCATGCAGGAGTATGCCAGGACACATCCATTATTTGAGCCTCTGACCAAGCCGAATGGCGGTCATGGAGCAACCGTATTGTATGGATATCATTATGCACTGGAACATGGAGCAGATTACATATTCCAGACAGATTCTGACGGACAGACACTTCCGGAGGAGTTTGAACCATTCTGGAAACAGAAGGAATCCTACGATATGGTCATCGGCTGGAGAAACAAACGTCAGGATGGAGGAAACCGTGTCTTTGTCACCAGGACACTTCGTCTGGTCATCCGTGTCTGTTTTGGAGTTTCTGTGACAGATGCCAACACCCCGTTCCGTCTGATGAAAGCATCGACACTTCAGAAATATATCGGCCTTATCCCGAAGGATTTCAATCTTTCCAATGTCATTCTTTCTGTGATCTATGCAAAGAAAGGCTGTAAGGTCAAATACATCCCGATTACCTTCCGCCCGAGACAGGGTGGAGTGAATTCCATCAACATGAAAAAGATCTTCGGAATCGGCAGACAGGCTGTCAGAGATTTCCGAAAAATTAATAAGGTATTGTCCCGGAGAGTTTGATTCTCCGGGATTTTTGTTGTATAATGGGGAGAGTTTGTGCCGAAATATGGCAGATTTTTTGAGGAGGGAGTAATGGAACAGAAAAGAAATACACATGTCAGACAGAGCCGGTATCAAGCGAAACCTGCCCCGGCTTCATCAAGAAAAAAGGCGGCAGCACCAAAGTCTGCCCGTCCGGGAGGCAATCATCACCAGCAGGATGTGAGAAAACATCCGAATCAGGCAGCAGTACATCATACTACAGCTTCCAGACAGCGAAGCCGCCGCAGAAAAAGACGTTTCCGTCTGAAACCGCAGGTTAAGATTGCGGGGATCCTTATTCTGGTATTCCTGCTTGGGCTTGCGGGAAGCAGGATTTTTTCATCAGGAAAAGGATCTGACAACAAGAAAACCAAAGAGGCTATGGTCAAAAGTGCCAAAGCAGAGGATGATGTTGTTGAAATGGAAGAGACAAAGGAGATTGCTTTTGAACCTCACTGCGTAGATTCAACAAAGCCGGAGAATCTGATCAGCTATACAAATATAGAAGTAGATGGAAATCAGCTTGAAAATATTTCTGATTATCAGCCGGATGGAGATATTCAGTTTAATGTAGGAGAAGATTATACAGATGTGGACGGAATTGTTACATTCAGAGGAAACAGTTTCCGTGATAATCCTACACATGGTTATGCAAATATGACCAACTATAAGCTCAATGGATTATGGTCTGCAGATACCGGTTCCCTTGCATCCGGTGACACCGTCTGGACCGGAAGCGGCTGGACCGGACAGCCACTGCTGATGAAATGGCCAAAAGAAGTCAAAGCCCACATGAACATGACAGAAAAAGCCAAGGCAGACGACGATCTGGTGGAAGTGATCTACGCCTGCATGGACGGAAATGTTTATTTCCTCGATCTCAAAACAGGAGAAAAAACACGTGATCCTCTGTATCTGGGCTACACCTTCAAAGGTGCAGGCGCACTCGATCCGCGAGGATACCCGATCATGTATGTCGGGGCTGGATATAACAGCGACGAGGGAACTGCTAGAGTTTTTGTTGTCAATCTGATCGACTGCAGTGTTATGTACACATTTGGGGACAATGATGAGTTTTCCCTTCGAGGTTCTTTAAGTTTCTTCGACGGTTCCGCACTGGTCGATGAAGAGACAGACACTCTGATCTATCCGGGAGAAAATGGGATCCTGTATCTCATCAAGCTGAATACCAGCTATGATAAGGAGACAGGCTCTCTGTCCATCAATCCGGGTAAGATCGTGAAATGGCGCTATTATGGAACAAGATCCAGCACAGAGTCTTTCTGGCTTGGTATGGAGGATAGCGCGGCTGTTTACAAAGGTTATGTATTTATGGCAGACAACGGTGGTAACCTGATGTGTCTGAACTTAAACACTCTGGAGCTTGTATGGGTACAGGATACCCTGGACGATTCCAACTCCACACCGGTTCTGGAAATTGAGAATGGTCATCTTTACCTGTATGTAAGTACCTCCTTCCGTCTGGGATGGAGAAGCAATGATTCTGCGACCATCCCAATCTGGAAGATCGATGCAGAGACAGGAGAGATCATCTGGCACACAGATTATGAATGCTACACAGACGACGGCGTTTCCGGCGGTGTCCAGTCCACGATCGCCTGTGGCAAAAACAGCCTTTCCGATTACATATATGTCACAGTCTCCAAGACTTCCGACAACGCTTCCGGCGTTCTTGCCTGCCTTAAGAAATCCGACGGCTCCAAAGCCTGGGAAGACTCCTCTTCCTACGCCTGGTCTTCACCGGTCTGCGTCTACAACGAAGACGGAACCGGCAAAGTCCTCTACTGCAACAGCACCGGCGATGTCCGTCTCCTCGATGGCAAAACAGGAGAACTTAATGATACCCTGTCCATCAGCGACGGCGTCATCGAAGCCTCCCCGGCGGTATATGATAATATGGCGGTTGTTGGCACGAGGGACTGTAAGATATGGGGGATTGAGTTACAGTAAAACAGAACGATGTAAAAAAGCCACCAGCTTGGGTTATATATTGATATTTCAATAAGACTCAGGCTGGCGTTTTTTATAAAAATGTATATTTGAAAATCAAGCCAAAAAAATTAAAATAATGAATAAAATCAATCGTATTTCTTCTAAAAAATGGATATACTGTAATCAGAGGTGAAAATTATGCTGATAGAATTTCGATTCAAAAATTACAGATCATTCAGAGACGAGGCAGTTCTTTCAATGGAAGCAGTAGGGCTTAGCTCTTTCAAAAAAAGCCTGATTGAACAAAATAAGATGAAACTTTTACCGGGAGCTGCCATTTACGGAAAAAATGGTGGTGGTAAAAGTAATGTAATACGAGCTTTCTGGCTGGGAGTGCAGTTTATCCGCAATGCACAGAGAATACAGCATGAAAAAGCTTCTATGCCGGTGGTACCGTTTTTACTTGATGATTATTCTGCAAATAATCCAACAGAGTTTGCATTTGACTATATTGCTGATGGTATTAAATACTGGTACTCATTTGAGGCAACAAAGGAAAAAATTATAAGAGAATCTTTATATCATGCACCGAAGGGGCAGAAAGCCTTAGTATTTTCAAGAGAACAGCAGAAATTTAATTTTACAGAAGATAAAGCTCGAAGAAAACTGATCAGCGAGACGGTGGCAGAGAATCAGTTGTTCTTTTCTGTTGCATGTACAATGAACGATGCAGTTTGCACGAAAGCTATGAAATGGTTTCGAGAAGATATTTTTTTCTCGAGAGACTACACAGATATTCCACAGCAGTTACTGGAATATTCAGGAGACAGCAATATGCTGAATGCAATTTCGGAATATGCAAAGGCTGCTGATTTTGGCATAGAAGAAATGCAGTTTGAGATAGAAAATAAAGAGATTGACGGAGCAATTGATTTTCCTGAAAATATTCCAGAGGGGATGAAATCGGCATTAACATCCTTTATACAGATCTTGTCAGAAACTTCAAATAATTCAGAAGGAAAAGTGACATGCTCCCACCACTTAAATCTCTGATTTTGAAGTGGGGGCTTCTTGCTCAATGGC
>NZ_QULA01000004.1:0-2815 GCF_003481595.1 Blautia sp. OM07-19 | reverse complement strand
ATTTTGAAGTGGGGGCTTCTTGCTCAATGGCTCTACTGAGCCAAGTATCTACAAGCTATCCTCGCGTGCCCCGCGATTTTTATTAGTCCGGTTACGGACTTTTTATTGTGCTGTCATGCACATTCTGCAAAGATTCTTTTTCCCTCATTCATGATGTTCACTGCTGCATTTACATCACGGTCCATTCTATATCCGCATTCACAGTAATAAATCCTTTCAGATAAAGACAATTTTTCTTTTTTCTTTCCACATGCACTGCAAATCTTACTTGATGCAAAATAACGATCTACTTTTATCAGATACTTCCCGCGTTCCTCCAGTTTATATTCCAGCATAGACAGAAACAGGCCATATCCATTATCATGTACGCCTTTTCCAAGATGAAGTCCTCCTGTCATTCCTTTCAGATTCAGATCTTCCACGCATATTGCATCGAAGCTCTCGGCAAGACTGGCACTGAGTTTATGCTGAAAATCTTTTCTCTGATTTCGGATTTTTTCATGGCACAGTGCAACTCTTTTCTTCTGCTTCTTATAATTCTGACTGCCTTTCTGACATCTGGACAGCTTTCTCTGTTCCCGTGCAAGCTTTTTCTCTGTGTTCCGGTAGAACATCGGATATTTGGCTCTTTCACCGGTAGAAAACACACACATTCCCTGCATCGCAAAATCGATCCCAATAAATTTTTCTGCCGGTCTTTTTTCTGCTGCTTGGTTTTCACTGCAAAATAAAAGACTGGCAAAATATTTTCCGGATGGCTCCCTGCTGACTGTCACAGATTTCAGTTTCCATTTTTCTGATATCGGACGGTGAAGCTTCATTCTGACAGCTGTCATCTTAGGCAGTTTCAAATAGTTTCCTTCCAGAAAGATATTTCCATTCACTACGTTTGTTGTATAAGATTTTCTTGACGACTTCTTTGATTTGAAACGCGGAAATCCTGCAGATGGTTCACGAAAAAACTTATGGAATGCGCTTTCCAGATGCATCTGTACATTTGCTAACGCCAATGAATCCACCTCTTTCAGCCAGGGATATTCTTTCTTGTAACTGGCTGGTGTGTTTCTTAACATTTTTTTTTCTTTTTTATAATGTTCCATTTTATCTGCAAGCATATAGTTATAGATAAATCGGCTGCAGCCGATTGTTTTTTCTATTTGTACACGTTGTTCTGCATTTGGATAGATTCTTACTTTTACTGCCCGATTTATTTTCCTCACCTCGTATTTCTACATGTTTACAAATGATTTCAATTGCCATTTCTGAACAATATGTTCTTTTTTATTATAATACAAGTCATCCATGAGAACAAGTGTTTTCTTTTTTATTTATAAAATTCTTTTGAGCATTTATGCTCAGATCTACAATTCATCTCACTACCTGCAGAGGTAGGAGAATTCTTGTTATATATTATGTTAAAAATGAGTCAGGTAAAGGCTCAGTCAAAACATAAAGGAATTTTGGAAAATGGAGAAGCTGGTCTGTTCAAACTGGAATTAGAGGATGAATCCGACGGAACAAGAAAACTGATGTCTCTGGCACCGGCTATTGAATCTGTTTTGAAAAAAGGCGGCGTTCTTCTGGTAGATGAAATAGAACGGGAACTGCATCCGATGCTTGTGAATTTTATTGTTGCAAAATTTCAGAGTAAAAACAGTAATCCAAATGGAGCACAGATTATATTCACAACGCATAATACAGAGTTGATGAATTTGGAATTGCTAAGAAAAGATCAGATTTATTTTGCTGATAAAAACAGAAATGATGGTTCGTCTGAATTATACAGTGTTACTGATTTTATGACCAAAACAGCAGACAATATTCGCAAAGGCTATCTGGCGGGAAAATATGGAGCTACTCCAGATCTTGAAATTGAGGAGGTCGAATAAATGACCAGAAAGAAACGAGATTGCGGGAGCAGAGGCACCGAAAAGGCCATCATAAGAGTATTCTGTGCGGGAGAGAGTGAACAGGCATACACGGAATATCTGAAGAAAAAATTCAGTGATGTGGCAGTGATCCAATATCCAAAAGAACCAGGACTGTTTGACCGAGCCGAAGACCGATTCAAGAAAGATCCTAAATATAGGGACTATACAGAAGTTATCGATGAAGTATGGTTTTTCTTTGATGTCGAAACTAAAGATGTAAATAAGTGGGATGAACGATATCGTATAATCAAAAAACTTAGAAAACTACGAAAGGATCAGAATATCAGAGTAAGACTGTTAATGACAAGTGGCTGCATAGAATATTGGCTTATGCTACATAAGAAATTGTATGAAGCGATTGAGTATTTAGAAAGGCTTTGATATCTAATATTTGAGTGTAAAATTTATGGTCAAAACTCTCCGACCTGCATACAATAAACCAGACACCACTGCCACACACCGGCAGAAAGCGGGGAAACCATCATAGAGCAGTTCACCAATTACGTAAGACCAGAACTTCTTATCGTAGCCATTGTCTTATATTTCATCGGCATCGCACTGAAACAGACACAGGCGGTAAAGGACAAATACATTCCGCTGATTCTTGGCGGGATTGGAATCCTGATCTGTGCTGTCTACCTGTTTGCGACCTGCACCTGCCACACAAAGCAGGACATTGCAATGGAAATATTCACAGCCATCACGCAGGGAATCCTGGTCGCAGGACTTTCTACATACGTGAACCAGGTAGTGAAACAACTTCACAAAGAAGACTGAGAAAGGGGATGAGCGATCATCCTCTTTTCTTTATCCAATGCGTCGTACCCCCTTGCTTTAGCTCTTAACTTGACCCATATTTATACAAGATAATTTCGATAAGCAAG
>NZ_QULA01000039.1:0-27314 GCF_003481595.1 Blautia sp. OM07-19 | reverse complement strand
ATTTGCGCGCCTAACTCATCACTGGAAGTAACGAGAATGCGGCGCGCAGTTATTCAACATATTAAGGTAGCTATTTCGCTCTTCCTTTGGTATCTGAAGTGCATCCATAGCCTGCTCTATGGTCCATCCCATACTTTCCATCAATTTATAAAAAATTATAACAAGCACATATAGCTTCGCACAAAGCATAGCATTATTTGCATAGTTTTTCCAGACGGTACATATCCTTCCGCCTGCTCTTTAATAATGGTAACTCTTCTCTTACCTGCTCTTCATAGTCAAGGTCCAGTTCTGTCAGAAGTACGCCTTCTTTTTCATCCAGCATATCTATGACTCTGCCCCATGGATCTGTGACAATGGAATGTCCCCAGGAAATATATCCTGCGGATTCATCGCGCATTGGGGCGCAGCCTATCATGTAGATCTGGTTGTCCAGTGCTCTGGTTCGGAAGGACAGTTCCCAGTGTGCAGGACCTGTCGTCATATTGAAAGCCGCTGGAACGAGGATTGCCTTTGCGCCATCATTTACCATCATCCGCGCAAGCTCAGGGAACCGAATATCAAAACATAGCATGACTCCCATCCTGCCAAACTCGGTATCAAAAACTGTATCATGATCTCCCGCCGTCAAAGTATCGGATTCCTTAAATGTCTGTCCACCTGTGACATCAATATCAAACAAATGCACCTTTCTGTGCTTGCCAATCTGTTTTCCCTGCCTGTCAAAAATATAAGATGTATTGTAAACCTTTCCCTCAGCATCCTTCTCCGGCATTGAACCGCCGATAAGATAGATTCCATATTGTTTTGCGTATTCCGAGAGCTGCTGCCATACAGGCCCACCCTCTTCTTCTGCATAGACCGGGAAATTCTGCGTCTGATATGGACAGCAGAACATCTCCGGAAGGATAACAAAATCCGGTTTCTCATCTTTTATCTTTTCAAGATATATTCCCGCTGTCCTGACATTCTGCATTTTGTCAGTCACTGTTGGCATCTGTATTGCTGCTACTTTTATTTTTGCCATTTTCTGTCCCTCTTTTACCTTTTTTGACATGTACATTTAAATGGTAGCATAAGCACCAATATCTGTACATAAATTTTCTATAAATATACTCTCTTCCCTCAAACTATGTTTTATTTATAGGGCAATTCCTTTAATATGGTAAAATTTTAAAACATTCCATTGACAGTGTGTTTTGGGAATGATAGAACTGAAAAAAGCGACGAAGGCGTCAGTTTTTTTGTAAACTGCGCCTTTTTTCATTATTTAAAAGAAAAGGAGTGTTTCTCTATGAAAAAGATGTGTTATTTATTAACAATGGGATTACTCGCAGGAAGCCTTACTGTTCCTGTATTTGCAGCTTCTGATGCAGAGACAGATAAGAAATGGACTATCGCAACTGATACTGTATTCAAACCTTTTGAATACACAGATGACAGCGGTAATTTCGTAGGTATCGACGTAGACGTACTTGATGCGATCGCAAAAGATCAGGGCTTTGAATATGAACTCAAGAGTCTTGGATGGGACGCTTCTATCGCTGCATGCCAGACTGGACAGGCTGACGGTATGATCGCCGGCGCATCTATTACAGATGAAAGAAAAGAAAGCGGTGAATACAACGAGATCATTGCCAAATACCTCGGAGAAGACGCAGTTCCGACAGAAGAAGCTGCTGAATAATCAGAATATATATTACACGAATTACAGGGCTGCTGCATTTTGTGGCAGCTTTGTTTTTGAAAGGAGTTTTCCATGATCCAGATCATAACAAGATATGGAAATCTGCTGCTCCTTGCAATGGGACAGACCCTGCTTCTTGCTTTATGCGGTCTGTTTTTTGCCTGTATTCTGGGTATGTTTTTTGGTTTGTTAAGTGTACTTAAGAATAAAGCCTGCAGAATCATATCTTCTATTTTTGTTGATGTTATCCGAGGCGTTCCTATGATCGTCCTCGCGTATTTTATTTATTTCGGTGTTCCTTACTGTCTGAACAATATGATGGGATTCAGTTTTACCCTGACAGCACTTCAGGCCGGAACTGGTCAACACTGCAAAGAACGTTGTTGCCAATTCTTTCATGTCCTTCCAGACATGGGGTATTGTTGCGATCATGTACCTGATCGTCATCACAATCCTGTCCAAAATCGCAAAAGTCTTAGAAAGGAGATTAAACCGTGGCCGTAAATAAAGACAACGTCAAAATCCACGTATCACATTTGAAAAAAAACTTCGGCTCTCTGGAAGTCCTGAAGGATATCTCCACAGACATTCATGAAGGTGAAGTAGTCGTTATCATCGGACCTTCCGGAAGCGGTAAATCTACTTTCCTGCGCTGCATGAACAAGCTCGAAGAGATTACCGCCGGAGAAGTGATCGTAGATGGACACAATCTTACAGACAAACATATTGATATCAATAAAGTCCGTGAAAATGTAGGAATGGTATTCCAGCATTTCAATCTTTTCCCGCATATGAATGTCACACAGAACCTGATGCTCGCTCCGGTAGAACTGAAAAAAGCTACCAAGGATGAAGCCAGACAGCGCGCCATCCACATGCTGGAAAAAGTCGGCATGGCCGACAAAGCTGACACATATCCAGAGCAGCTTTCCGGTGGGCAGAAGCAGCGTGTAGCGATCGCACGTGCCCTCTGCATGACTCCTGATATCATGCTTTTTGATGAGCCAACCAGTGCTCTCGACCCGGAAATGGTTGGTGAAGTTCTTCAGGTTATGAAGCAGCTCGCCGCCGATGGCATGACAATGGTGATCGTAACCCATGAAATGGGCTTCGCCCGCGAAGTTGCCGACCGGGTTATCTTCATGGATGGCGGTTACATCGTAGAGGAAGGCTCCCCACAGGAAGTTCTCCTGAATCCACAGGAAGCACGAACAATTGATTTCCTGAATAAAGTATTGTAATAAAAAATAGACGTCTGTCTCTTATACGAGATAAACGTCTATTTTTTATTAATCGTTTTTACTCTTTCACCGCACCGGAAGTCATTCCACCAACGATGTATTTCTGGCCGATCATGTAAACAATGATAACCGGAATACAGGTAAGTACGATATCTGCAAAGATGTAGTTCCAGTAGCTCTTGTTCTTTCCGAAGAACTGGTATACTGCCATGGTCATCGGGAAGAGTTTGCTCTTGCTGGACAGGTACAGAGGTGTAAGGAAATCGCTCCATACTGTCATGAACTGCAGGATAAAGCAGGTTACAAGTGTTGGTTTCATAAGCGGCATGATGATCTTGAAGAACAGGCTCAGAGGTCCCGCACCATCAATAACCGCTGCCTCGTCCAATTCAACCGGAATGGATATTACGAAGTTTCGGATCGTAAATACACAGAACGGTATCATCGCACTCGTAAATACCATGACAATACCAACTCGTGTATCGTTCAGGTTTAAAGCACTCAAAACTCTTACCAGAGTTACATAGTTGACCGGGAAGAACAGTCCGCAGAGAACGAAGTAATACAGGAATGTATTTAACTTTGTTCTGTTACGGCACATTACAAATGCTGCCATCGCACACAGTACAACACCAAGTGTAGTTGCTACCAGAGCATACAGTAAACTGTTTGCAAATCCCTGGATCAGATTACCTTTTTTGATAACCTCTGCGTAGTTTGAGAATACCCATTTGGTCGGAAGCGCAAGACTCATTCTTGCGGCCTCTCCTTTATCCTTGAAGGAATTGATAAGTACCATGTAAAATGGAAGTACAACTGTCAGGCACAGAAGGATGCAGACAATATGCTTCAACGCGTTTTGAACTTTTTGCTTTTTCATTACTGCTGTACCTCCTGTTTACTCATTTTCTTAACAATACCTACACCGATGATCGCCGTAATGATAAGAAGGATCGTATTCAATGCAGAAGACATTCCATACTGACCTCTGGAGTAAAGCTGGAATGCATAAGTTGTAAGAACCTCTGTTGCATGTCCAGGACCGCCGTTTGTAAGAACGTAAACGATATCGAATACTTTCAGACCATATGTAATACCAAATACAAGGTTGATCATGATAGAACCTGTAAGCATTGGAAGTGTTACATAGCGAAGTCTCTGCCAGAAGTTTGCACCGTCGATCTCAGCAGCTTCATAGTAGGATTTCGGAATCGTATTCAGACCTGCGAGGAAAATAGTCATAACATAACCAATACCTCTCCAGGCATCTACGCCGTAAATGGATTTCCATACAACACCCAGATCAGAAAGCCATTTCTGTTTCAGGATTCCGAGATGCAGTGCATCCAGGATCGTATTCAGAAGTCCTGTATTGTAATTGAGGATAGATTTAAAAATCAGACCGATAATTACAAATGGAAGAATAGATGGCAGATATAACAGAGTTCTGTAAAGTCCTTTTCCTCTTAAGCCTTCCTGAAGCATGATTGCGATCATAAGTGCCGGGATCAGTTTTACAATGTTAGAAATGATCGTAAATTTAAGTGTATTCCCAATTCCACTTAAATAGCCTTTGTTTGATGTCAGAATTTCTTTAAAGTTCTGCAGTCCTACAAAA
This sequence comes from Blautia sp. OM07-19, assembly GCF_003481595.1. NCBI lineage: Bacteria > Bacillati > Bacillota > Clostridia > Lachnospirales > Lachnospiraceae > Blautia > Blautia sp. OM07-19. The sequence goes on along the minus strand of NZ_QULA01000039.1, from coordinate 22,768 downwards.
TGTGTACCATTCAGGACACTTCTGGAATTCCAGTCTGTAAAGGAATATCCTACACCCATTGCACTTGGAAGCAGGAAAAAGATTACATACAATACCAGCGGCAGTACCAGAAACCACCAGGGATATATTTTTTTCTTATTCACTGAAGTTACCTCCTGTTCTCTTAGCAGCCAGATTAATCAAGTCACAAGGATAATCTTCTTATTTACTCCTTTAGCAGACAGTGCGAAGGATTTTACTCCCTCGCACTGAAGAATTACCCTTATTTCACAACGTTTTTATCTGAAATTTATTCCCAGTTTTCATCTCCGACAGTTTTTGCTGCTTCTGCACGGTTGGTATCCATGTTTGCAAGAACATCGTTTGCTTCCATTTCACCCTGGCAGAATGCGATCATATCCTGTCCAAACTGCATCCAGTAGTCGTTTGTATATTTTGTACCATTCTGAAGTACAGATACACTCATTTTATCTTTGTCTACAGTCTCAAGGAATTCTTCCTCTTCTGGCAGCCAGTGCTGTTCCAGATTGTCATCGTTTACATCAAGGTTTGTGTAAGCCGGTGAGTTGTCAAGGATTTCCTGAAGGCTTTCTGTTGTTGTTACGAAGTTGAAGAATTCTCTTACAAGGTCTTCATGCTCTGTTCCTTTGTATCCGAACATTGTCGGGCCAGCCGGGCTGGTTGGATACCAGGTATTGTCTCCAAGAGGAATCAGGAACATTCCATATTCATCTTCGGAACCTGTGTCATCTTTGATCTGTTTGATGTAACTGGAGTTTGCCATTGCCATTGCACATGTTCTGTCGCCAAATTCATTTGACATGTTTGTGCTGTCTGTTCCGATCCAGTCCTCTCCGAAGTAGCCTGCATCAGAGAGTTCTTTGAACTCGTTCAGAACTTCAAGCATTTTTTCATTATCAGCAAATGTTGCCTGGTTTGTATTCAGAGCATCGTACAGTCCTGGTGTTGCTTCTTCATAAACTCCACCGATCTGGAAGAATGCGAGCTGATGCTGCCATCCGTCTGCTCCTGGCATGAACCATGGAGTGATTCCTGTATCTGCGATCTTTGCGCAGAGGTCTTTGAGTTCTGCATATGTGGTTGGAACTTCCCAGCCATTTTCTTCAAACAGAGTTTTGTTGTAAAGCATTACGTACTCCGGAGAATTGTTCCAAACCTGAAGTCCGTATAATTTATCGTTGTATGTGCAGGATGCTTTTCTTGTTTCCGGCATAAGGTTTTCCCAGTCAGCTCCTGTAAAATCGATACAGTATTTCTCCGGGTCAACGATGGTTGATTCAATTGCAAATGGATTGGACTGGATCCAGAAAACATCCGCACAGGAATCTGTTGCCAGTTTTGACTGAAGAAGATCAGAATACTGATCTGCCGGGATTGTCTGAAGGTCAACGGTTACATCGTATGTATCCTCGAAACGCTCCAGTGTCTCATCATAACGGTTATCCATCCAGCCTGCGGATACCAGAATGCTTAATTCCTCTCCTGCAAAATCTTTGGTATCATCTGCTGCAAATACATTCACGCTAAGACCTGCTGTCATAGATGCTACCATTGCTGTTGCACATGCAACTGCCCAAAATCTCTTTCTCAACATAAAAAACTTCCTCCTTTTAATTTGTTTTTGTCACGTCCTTGATGAAATAAGTTTATCAGTAACTGTGTTTTTTATCCATGGACAAAGCCATTCTGTATTTGTACTTTTTTCACATTTTTGTATGCTATTTTCACATCATTCTACTAGGTTGCACAATTTATAATGTATATTTTTGACTATTTTTACCAGTTTCGCTTTTTGTCATTTGTACTTTTTACATAAACATGTTATAATTTCGACGAAATACTTTTGACATGTCCTGAAAAACCATTGGTACTTTTTTACAGGAGGAGGCGTATATATGAAACAACGCAGCTTACAGTCTAAACTTTTTATCGCCTATCTCGGAATGGCAAGTCTGATCCTGTTTGCTTTTGCAGCATTTTTTTATCTCTTTGTATCAGGACGACTGAAGGAAAGTCAGATCAGTGCCATGAACACCCTGAATTCCAGTTTCAAAACACAGGTAGACTCTGCTATCCTTGACCTGGACACAGTATCCGTCAATATCAACTACAGTAATATGTCCAAGAGTATCCTCGATCAGAAATTTGATCTCAATATCTCTGACAGTATGCTCTCCGATATGTCTGATCTTTTTATTTCTCTCAGCGGAACTGAATTAAAAGCTGATCAGGTGAATCTGTACGATTTTTCCGGATATGTACTTCAGGCAGGACTTTCCACCATGGTAAAAAAAACGGACGATTCTCGCACCGAATGGCTGCAGAAAGCCCGGGAAGCAGATGGCAGAAAAGTAATCACCAATCCCTATCTTACCTATGAATATTCCAAGTCGGCGAAATATTCTCAGTGGATGATCTCCGTCTACCGCTCTTTCACAAATCAGTACCGCCGCAGTGTAGGCGTAATTGAAACAGCCAAACAGTGTAAATCCATTTTTAAAAGTATCATTTCCTACGAGAAGAAAAATCATGATGATGCAGCCAGTGTATATGTATTTAATCAGAATGGTGATCTGATCTATCCTTACGATATTTCAGACAGTGAAAGTTCCAAACTCCAGGACTATTACACATTGACAGATTCATCTCAGACTTCTTCCAGGCTTACCAGCCCTCTGACAGGCAAGGACGAATATGCGGCAAGAATTGACTCCGGCTACACTGGATTTACTTACCTCACGGTTCAGTCAAAATCAGCCATACTTGCACCGGTATATCAGATGCTCCAGATCCTTCTGGCAGTTGTTGCTGCTTTTCTTCTGGCTTCTGTTATTGTTTCATACAGGCTGTCCCGTTCTGTTGTCAAACCGGTCAAGCATCTGAAACATATCATTCAGCGAATGGAGCTGGACACTCTTGGTCAGGAAAAGGTCACTTCCTATCCTGTCTCTGTCAATGAACTTGAGGAACTTTACCAGGCATTTCAGTTTATGAGCGATAATCTGAAGGATTCCATGGTAAAACTCACACAGGCAAAAGAACAGGAAATGCACGCTCGAAATATGGCTCTGCAGACACAGATCAACCCGCATTTTTATTACAACTCACTGTCAAGTATCATGGTTCTTGCGGAAAACGGTGATAATGACACAGTTGCCAAAATGTGCCGGAATCTTTCTCTGATCATGCGCTATATTACAGATACAGGCAGCACGACCGTATCTCTTGCCGATGAGCTGGATTATGTTCAGAAATATCTGTACTGTATGAAAGTCCGTTATCAGTCCAGTCTGAACTACAATATTGATGTAGATGAAAGCCTTCTTTCTGAGGAGGTTCCCAAGCTGCTGATCCAGCCACTCGTAGAAAATGCTATCAAATATGGTTCCAACTGTGCACCACCATGGATGATCTCCGTCAGCAGTATTATCGCGGAAAACTACTGGAAGATCACCGTCACAGATAACGGTCCCGGATTTTCTGAGGAAGCATGTCAGAAGATCGCACAGAATCTTGCCAAAGCAGACCAGAATCCAGGTCTTCCTGAACTCAAGATCAACGGTCTGGGAACTGTAAATGTTTATCTCAGATGGAAGATTTTCTGCAACGGCAAAATCATTTTTGAATATGGAAACACCGAGGACGGACACGGAATTGTATCCATAGGACGTTATATATCAGAGGATCAAGAAACAACTCAGCATTAATAAGAGAAAGGAACTATCATGAAATACACAGTAGTCGTTGCGGAGGACGAAGAACTTCTTTTAAATAACCTTGTCCAGAAAATCCAGAAAGCGGACCCGGATTTTCAGGTTACAGGTACTGCCCAGACAGGCGAGCAGGCATTTGCACTGGTAGAAAAGCTTACTCCTGATCTTGTCATAACGGATATCCGTATGCCTGTTATGGATGGGATGGCCTTGCTTACCAAAGTAAGAAGTCAGTTCCCTTTCACTAAATTTATTATCACAAGCGGGTTTTCAGACTTTGAATATGCCAAGAAAGCTATTACTCTCAAAGTCTCTGACTACCTGCTGAAACCAGTGGATCCCGATGAGCTCCATGATGCCCTGCAAAAGATCAAACGTGAATTTCAGATCGCCAAGAAGGATTACGAAGCTGTCTTTAATGCAGGAACCGCTTCCATGACTCCCTCTCAAATTGCTTCTGTTCTGCGGGATTTTATTATAAAAAACTACAGTGACGATATCAATCTGAACCTGATCGCAGACAATATGAATTACAGTCCCGGTTATCTGACAAAGATCTTCTGCCAGGCATATGACTGTACCCCGACCAAATATCTGACCAATCTGAGGATGCATCATGCACAGAAGCTGCTTCTCAATGAGCCTTCACTTTCTGTCCGTCAGATCGGAGAGATGTGCGGTTACCATGACCAGGGATATTTCAGCCGTATCTTCAAGAAACATACCGGCAAGAGCCCGCTGGAATATCGCGATGAAAAAGAGGAAGCCATCAAATGATGACTTCCTCATAAGAAATATCTTCCATACCATCAAAGCTTCCCTGTCTTTCTTCTACAGTCAGTTCACCTTTCTGGTCATTCCAGATCAGTTTTGTGGTTGCGTATGCACCCTTCTCAAAGTTATAGTTATTTCCCTCATCTTCATAAAGAGTAAATTCTGCATCTGCTCCCGGGTAAACCATCAGTTTCACCGGTCCTTCCGGTTTCTGAGATGCATAAGTAAGTCCGTCTGCAACCGGAAGAATGCTTCCTGCTTTTACAAAGATCGGCATCTGGTCGATCGGCGCATCTACCGTTACATACTGACCGCCTTCATATTTCTTGCCGGTCCAGTAATCATACCAGTCAGCTCCCTGGGGGAGATAACATTCCCATGTTTTTTCACGGTCAAGTTCTGTGCTTTCCGGGCCGTAGTACATTGGCTCTGTAACTGCACAGATCAGAAGTGACGGTCCGAACATAAACTCATTCTCAATCTTTCTTGCAGTCTTATCCTGCGGGAAATCAAACAGAAGGCTTCTCATGATCGTATAGTCGTTGAAGTGAACAGCTCCTGCAAGAGAATAGATATACGGCATCAGATGGTATCTCAGCTTAATAGATTTCTCAATTGCATCATAGAACATCGTTCCTTTGTCACCGAAGTTCCAGATTTCTCTCGGAGTATCTGTTCCGTGAGAGCGGAACATCGGAAGGAAAGTTCCCATCTCAAGCCATCTGGTATAAAGCTCGCAGTATCCTTTGTCCTTCACACCTTCATTGTATTTGCCCTGCCAGAACCACTTCGGCTCCGGATCTGTGTTGCAGCCACAGCCACGATTCTGCCATTTATCAGCAACTGTAAAGAACGCACCGATATCCAGTGTCCAGTACGGATAACCACTCAGTCCCATATTCAGGCCTTCTACGATCTGGATCTTGAAGTTGTCCCAGGAAGCGCAGGTATCGCCGGACCACAGCATGGCTGCGTATTTCTGCCCGGATGCATAACCGGAACGGGTCAGGTTGAGGACACGTTTGTCTTCAGTGTCTTTTCTCTGGTTTTCATAAATACCCTTTGCATGCATCAGTGCAAACGCATTGGCAACAGCCGGATCCAGATATTTCTTGTGCTCGCCGCCGACAAGTTCATATCTCTCCCATGGCTCTCTCTTCACGCCGCCATTCCAGTCAGGACCGGAGAAAGGCTCTGTGGAATCGCACCACCAGGATTCAAATCCTTCATCAAAAAGTCCTTCTTTTGCCTGTTTCCAGTACATTTCACGGGCTTTTTCATCAAAAGCATTGTAGGTTGCATAGTCATAAAGCAGATAGCCTGCGTCAAAAAATTCCTGATGGTTTTTGCCGCCCGCATTCATGTTCGGCCATACAGAGACCATGCTGTGTGCATGCATTTTGTTGATTTCTTCCATGCATTCTTTGTTGTCACCGTAGCGTTCTTTGTCGAGGATCTTTTCTCCCCAGTTGCCTGGTTCCCAGGTATTCCAGTCCTGAACGACACAATCGATCGGAACACCGATCTCTCTGTAATGACGCACGATCTCAGCCAGTTCTTTTGCTGTGTAATACTGCTCTTTGGACTGGATGTAGCCATACGCCCACTTCGGCAGCATCTGTGCTTTACCTGTCAGATAACGGTAGTCATGAATGATCTCATCCATTGTATTTCCACCGAGGAAATAATAATCGATCTGGTCTACCGTATCCAGGAACAGATAGGATTCTCTGCCTTCATCATTAAAAGTCATCAGTGAACAGCAGTCAAACAGGACTCCATATCCTTCGGTAGATACAAACATCGGCATCGGGATACGCATATTGTGCTGATACAGATACTGTGTATGTTCACGGTAGTTGTAAATACCTTCTTCTGCCTGTCCAAGTCCATGGATCTCCTCGTCTTCTTTCCAGTCAAAGAAAACTCTTGCGCGGTATCCGTCTCTGATTTTTTCTGCCTTGAGGTTCTGGATAAAGTTTCTTTCACCGTCTACAGTCTTTACACGGTTGATGATCGGTTTTTCGCCGCCTGTATTATAGTGTACGACATCAATCCTGGTGAGATCCGCTTTGTTCTGCTCCAGCCACACACTTCCATCTGCATGTTTCCAGGTGATCCCTCCTGTTTTGAGATTCAGTTCTGCCTGCACTGCTGATGTTTTTACTGTAACTACTTCGTCTGCTTCTGCTGCTTCAAATGGAACCTGCGGATACTCTTTTTTCTCGATGATCAGAGATTCCTGCTCTGTTTTTACTTCATCTTTTGCGATCATGCAGCGGATGATCTCATCTGTTACCGGTATCAGGCGATATTTCATGCCTGCTGCTGAACATTCTACATATCTGTCTGTTTTTATCATTTCCCCAAATCTCCTTTTGTAAGTTTTTGTTTCCCATAAAAAAACGCCGTATCAGGATATAACATTGCTGTTTTTATCCTAACACGGCTGTTTATGATCGGTCTATGGCTTATCTGATTCTGATTTTTAACTATTTTTACTCTTTTCATCCTTGGGTGTTTTGCCCACATGTTTCTTATACAGTCGATAGAAATTTGAAATATTATTAAACCCACATTCCATGGCGATTTCCGTAACATTTTTCTTCCCTTCACGAAGAAGTTCACGGGCATGATTGATACGCATTCGTGTTACATAATCACTGAAACTGATATTCGTCACCTTACGAAAATAAGATGAAAAATAATTGGCACTCATATACACAGATGACGCAACCTCTTCCAGTGTGATCTTCTCGCAGTAATGAGCATCGATGTAATCAAACGCCTGCTCCAGACGCTTCATGGCGTTCTTTTTCTCCTTGAGCATCTCTCCGGATTTGGTTTCATCCTGATAAGTACGTATGAGCATGGTGAGGATCCGCAATACATTGGCCTTGATCATAAGAGGATAACCTTCTTTCTGATCATTCCACTCTTTATAAATTTCCCAGATGCCCGCACGGATATCTGCATTTATTTCATCTTCCCTGCCGACACGGTTCTTGAAATTACTTCCCCGCTCTACAAAGGGCTTCAGATACTCCGTGTCAAATACGCTGATCTTCTCTGCAATAAATTCCGGCGAAAAGATCATGACCAGAAGCTTCATATCATCCCCGATAAGATTCCACCCATGAGGTTCTACGTTGTTAAAGATGATCACATCATCCTTCTCCATCGTATACTCCTGTCCATTGACAAAATAATTCCCCTTCCCCTCAAGCACACAGGTGATCTCAAAGTAACTGTGCCAGTGCCAGGTCCCCGGCCTGCTGTTCTTCGGGGTCAGCACTACCTCTGAAATCTGAAAAGGAAAATCTTTATCAAGTGGAATATTATCTCGTTCAAGCCTCATCGTCTGCCTCCTGTAAGTAACGTTAATTCTGTCAAATCTGATAACACAAAATTCGATTCTTTAACGTTCTCAGTATAGCAGATTTTATTCTTTCACGCAATTCAGGATGAATGCTTCCAGTTTTGCCAGTTCATCTTCATGTTTTCCATGAACGGCGATCCTGAAATAGTCGTTTCCTTCTATCCCCTTTATCATATAGTAGTTATTCTCGATCTTAAAAAAAGGCTGTTTCAGCATATCAAGATATACAAAACCTCCAAGTGATTTCAGCTTTAAAATAAATTCTCTGTCTATCGGCGCATCCATAAGATAGTCTGTTGCAAACCAGCCGGATTCTGCACATTTCTCTCTTGAAGGCCGCTTTCCTGTAATCTTCATAAACTTTTCCCCTGTTCATCGTCCTGCCACAGAGCCTGCGATCTGCTCTGCCGCTGTAAGAAATTCCTGTATGTCCTTCTCTTTTGTAAAGTAAGATATGCTTATGCGGATCGTTCCATTCTTTTGTGTTCCCATAGCTTCATGGATCAGTGGAGAACAGTGAAGTCCCGCACGTACCGTGATTCCATACCCACTTTCCAGGATATATGCCGCATCGGAAGCTGTCAGGCCTTTGAAGTTCAGACTCATGACAGGTCCCCTGCATTCCTTAGAATTTCCGTATACCTGGATTCCCGGGATCTTCTCCAGAGCTTCATACAATTTCTCCATAAGTGCCATTTCTTTTTTATGGATCATGTCAACTCCTGTTTCACGTACAAAATTCACTCCAGCCAGCAATGCCGTGATTCCCGGAAGGTTCTGTGTGCCAACTTCATATTCATAATCTTCATCTTCATAGGTCAGCTGCTTACTGTTACGTCCTGTTCCCCCATATTTCAACGGCTTTAGTAAAATACCTTCTCTGATATAAAATCCACCACTGCCCTGCATACCCATAAGACTTTTGTGACCTGTAAAAATAACCGCATCTGCTTTCCACTGATCTGCATATACCGGAATACAGCCTGCACTCTGGGAAACATCCACTATCAGACAAAGGTTGTTTTTCTTTGCGAACCTGCTGATCATGTCCATGTCCTGCACATATCCCGTTACATTCGAGCAATGATTGACCACAAGTGCTGCTGCCTGCCGTCCGTCCTGCCGCTCTTCTTCCAGCGCCTGTTCCAGCAGTTCCTCTGTCACTGCGCCAATCGCGGTGCAGGAGATGATTTTTACCGGATGCTCTTTTAATGCCGACTGATTCATAAGCGGACGCAGGACACTGTTATGCTCTGTCTGTGTCACGAGAATGCTGTTTCCTGCTTTTCCATAATCGAGTCCACACAGGACAGTATTCAAACTTTCTGTTGCCCCTGATGTAAAAAAAATCCTCTCACTCTCTGCTATCCCCAGCAGTTCCCCCATAGCTTCACGACAGAGTACTTCCACATCTTTTTTTAAAATCGCGCTTCCTCCCCTGAATTGTGAAGCAGGCGTGTCCATAAGACACGCCTGTACAGCTTCATTCACGCAGGAAGGTTTCGGCCATGATGTAGCCGCGTTATTCAGATAAACCATTCGGAATCATCCTTCCAGTACGTTAAAGTTCATAACCTTTGCAATCTTTTTGATAAGTTTTGTGTAATCACCAAAGATAAGTACCTGATGATGACCAAAGCCTGCCAGGTTGTGCATATATTCTCTTGCGTCATCCATCTGGATGTAGTAGTACGGGCTGCAGTATGTATCTGCATATTCGGAACGGATAACTTTACCTTTCTTGATGCAGATGGTATCGCCTGCCGGGTTGAAACGGCCAAGTGTTACATAGTCATCATCGTTCTCTGTGAAGTCAACCTGCAGTTTTCCACCAAATCCCTGACCAGTGAATGCCCACAGTTTGTATTCCAGTGGTTTTGTTCCATAACCATTCATGCAAAGTGCCGGTACTGCATGGTGGATACGAAGCAGTTCGTCTGTCTCATGGTTCGGGTTACCCATGAATGCCGGACGGTTTGCAGCGTACTGCATGATCAGCATAGCCATAAGTGCGTTCAGGTCTTCCTCACATCCGCTCGGGATTCCTTCATCTTTCATGATGGAATGACACATACATGGTGTAAATTTACGGTTCTGCGGGATCTCTGTTGTGCAGAGCTCATGACATGCAGTTGAGAATGCGTTGCAGTCATAGATATCCATCATTTTCTTAGCTGCCAGATAATATTTCACGTCGTTGAGGAACCAGTCTGTATTTACCTGTGTATCTGTAGAACCTGCAATGATCTTGTCGGCGATCGGTTTTGCTTCTTCGTCTGTGATCTCATCCATATATTTGAAGATAGATGTGAATGGAAGTTTTACTACTTCAAATCCATAACGCTGACGGAGAACTTCCGGATCACGGATCAGGCTCTGGATACCGAATGTTGGCAAAGATCCTGCTGTAAGTACAAGTGCTCTTGTGTTGCGAACGGCTTTTCTTACCCAGAGGATATGTGCGATCTCGTTTACATCCTGAAGATCCATTGCTACATAAGCTTCTACTCCGATAGAACGGCAGTAAGCTGCAAAGTCGATTCCTTCGTTTCCGTTCTGCCAGATGATTACCGGTTTGTTGTAGCGTTCCAGTTTTGGAATTCTCCATCCTATGCACAGGAAGCAATCAATCTCATCAAGATTTTCGCCGATTTTTTCAAACAGATCTTTCTTTACTACGAAAGATTCATCATAACGAACATCCATCGGCTCTGTGAACTGAACTTCATCAATCACACCTTTCAGAGCTTCTACAGATTCTTTAAATGTCTCATCTGCTGCCTTTGTTTCTGCCTCAACAGTCATGTCTTCTTTGTGACCTGCACGACATGGGCCTTCCCAGAAGTGTGTATGTGTCAGACATCCGATCAGTGGTCTTACTACGAGTTTTACATCCATTGCTTTCTGTTTCATGATTAAAAAAACCTCTCTTTCATTTGTTCACCTTATATAGTTGCATCCCTTAATATGTCTCTAATTATACTTTCTAAATGAGAATATTCCTCTTTTTTCTTCCGCACAATCTATACTTTCTTATGATTTTTTGTGTAAATTATATAAATTACGCCTTTATAAGCATATCGTTTTCGTATGTTTTAACAGGTTGCATGCAGCAAAAAAAGAGCCGTCAGGTCGTGACATTACCTGGCGGCTCCCGTTTATTTAAATTTGGGATTCAACTATATTAATATAAGGGTTTATCTTCCGAGAGATTCTACATAAGTTCCTTTTACATCGCTCCAGTTTTTGTCTGCATAGTCAAGAAGGTATGCAGCCTGTTCCAGAGACATTTCCGGGAACAGAAGGAATAAGCTGTGAGAACCATATTTCTTAACGATACGGTCTACGTTCTTGATCCAGTCTTCGAATTCTCCTGAGTAAACTTTTACCCAGATGGATTTTCCTGCTGCAATTGCTTTGTCGTAGATCACATCCCAGTCCGGAAGTGTTCCGTCCGGGCCTGCATCTCCACTTGTCCACTGCAGAGCGTCAATTCCATCGATTTCCATCAGTGCATCCATGTGTTTGATCGCAGCCGGTCCATCAAGATGATACAGGACATGGTCTACTTTCTCACTCTGCTCACGTAAGGATGGCTGAATGTATTTTCTGAAGTCTTCCGGTGACATCATTGCAGAGAAATCGCACTGTAATTTTACAGTTCTTCCAGGTCCCCAGATCTGGAATACAGTGTAAGCGTTTCCGCCGTTTTCGTCTTTGATGATATCATAGAAACGGTCATAGTATTCATAGTAAACATCGGTTACTTCCTGGATTCTCTCACCGATCATATCCGGCTCATCCAGCAGGTCAAACAGGATATCCTGTGCACCGCGGAGGGAAGCAAGTACGTCGATGTTTTCCATAAGGTCAGGCATATCTACAACAAAATCGTCTCCTGCCAGTTCCTTACAGTCTTTTGCAAGCTGGATGTGTTTTTTGAACCATTTGTTTTCCGGGTCAAAAGTAAGTTTCGGTACACCTTCCCAGCTGTCCAGACATTTGTTGAACCATACAGTATCTTCTTTGAATCCGATCTCAGATCCGAGGTAAGATGCTACGGATCCTGGACCAAAGTCGATGTTCAGGTTCGGGAAACTCTCTCCAAGGAATGCATGTGTATCGCAGAAGTAACGATAACGGTCTACGATCCTCTGTGCATTCTGGTATTTGTCTTCCATGTCTTTCCATTTCAGTTCTTCCGGCATGTTGTAATATTTACCCTGGCAGATCTGATCCAGATAACCACCCTCAACAGGTGTTCCGTCTGAGTACTGCTCCACTTCCGGTCTTCTGGCGATAACACACATCAGCGGTCTTCCGGTGTTTTTGTGCTGCCAGTAATTAGCAAATTTTTCTTTGGTTGCTTCCCAGTTAAGCTTGTAGCCTTCTCCCGGTTTCGGAAGCTGGATCTTGCTTAAATCTACGGCACCTTTTTCGAATTTAGGTGTCTCAGAAACTTTTTCTTCTGCCTTCGGAGCTTCTTCTTTAACTTCTTCCTGTACCGGTTCTGCACCTTCTACCGGAAGATCATCAAATTCACCGGCTTCTGCTTTTGCACAGAATCCGGATTCTGCATATTTCTTAGCCTGCTCTGCTGCGGAAGCTGCATCTTCTGTATAAGCATCTGCACCGATCTCATCAGCGAATTCCTGGCTGATCGGAGCACCTCCAACCATGATCTTGACACGGTTACGGAACGGCTGTTTCAGAAGTGCTGCAACAGTGTCACGAAGTGATGGCATTGTTGTTGTAAGAAGAGCAGAAAGAGCTACAATACTTGCTTCTTTGTGTGAATTTACTTCATCAATGAATGTCTGGATCGGTACATCAACACCAAGGTCGATAACTTCGAATCCGGCACTCTCAAACATCATACCGACAAGATTTTTACCGATATCATGAAGGTCACCTGCTACAGTACCAAGGATAATGGTTCCTGCGCTTCCTGCTTCACCTGTTGCAAGATATGGTTTCAGAACATCCACGCCGGCTTTCATAGCACGTGCTGCTGCAAGCATCTGTGGAACGAAGATGATCTCTTTCTTGAAGTTATCACCTACGACAGCCATAGCTCCGATCATTGCGTCATTTAAGATAGCAGTCGGGTCACAGCCTGCATCAAGTGCTTCCTGAACGGCCTGTCCGATTTCTTTGTTCTTACCATCCTGAGTTAATTTGAATACTTTCTGCATCTTCTCATCAAGTGGAGAAGCCGGTGCAGGCTGTACTTCTTCAGCGGCTTTGTTTCCAAATTTATCAATATACTGCAAGCAGTATTCATCACGCTCTAACAATGCATTTGTTGCATAGATCATACCGATCATGTTCTTGTTGGTCGGGTCAACGATCGCACTGTCCATACCAGCATTCATAGCCAGTACCATAAATGCCTGGTTGATATTTTTTCTCACCGGAAGTCCGAAAGAAATATTGGAAAGTCCACTTGTGATGTGGATGTCCGGATATTCAGATTTAATTCTTCTGCAGCAGTCTGCAAATACAGTTAATGCAGTCTGATCTGTTCCTAAAGTTACAACCAGTGGGTCAATATGTAAACGGCTTGGTGCAATGCCGTACTGTTTTGCTTTTTCCATAATTCCGAAGAAAATTTTCATACGTCGCTCTACGGAATCCGGAATACCATCATTATCGCACAGAAGTGCTACGCATTCCCAGTCTGTGTCCGCAATTACCGGGAAAATGGTATCGATTTTATCACCTTCAAGAGATACAGAGTTGATAAGACCTGGTCTCTTGCAGAATGGGATCGCTGCTACGCAGGATTTTGCACTCGGGCTGTCTACACAGATCGGTGTATCTGTTACTTCCTGTACAAGATCGATCATCCATTTCAGTGTTTCTACTTCTACGTCCTCTTCTACAGACGCACATACGTCCAGAAATGTAGCACCCGCTTCTGCCTGCATTCTGGCTCTTTCTCTGATCAGATCCGCATCCTTCTCAGAGATTGCCTTGGCAACTGACGGAATAGATCCGTTCAGTTTCTCTCCTATTATGATCATTATTTTGTTCCCTCCTGATGTGCCATTGTCAAACACCTTCTCATTTGACAGATCATGTCCGCTTATATGATCTGTCCCGCACTTTTATTTTATAATATCCAAAGGGTTATAACTTCTACTATCTTTTGATTGATGTATACTATCTTACTGTGATTCCATTACCGTTCGCAGTAAAATATTGTATTTCCGTGTTTACAATGCTATATTGAAAAAAAGATTTTCGGCAACGCGGATAGAAAGGCACAGAAAAATGAATACTTATCAAATTACTGTTTTACCATATGATCGGATTTTAAATGCAGATGAAGGCGAAAACCTGCTCCACGTTCTCCAGCAGAATTCACTCGCCCCGGATGCTCCCTGCGGCGGAAATGGAAAATGTGGTAAATGTATCGTTTATATAAATGACAGGGAAACTCTGGCATGCCAGACTGTGATACGGGACAATATCACAGTCCGCATTCCTGAGAAATCTGACATGCAGATCCTGAAACATGGCACTTCTGTTTCTGTACAGCCGGACGGCCGTGACAGATATATCCTTGCATACGATATCGGAAGCACGACTGTTGTCTGTTATCTTCTGGACGGTATCTCCGGTGAGGAACTTGCCAAAGAAAGTATATTGAACCCTCAGACTGCTTACGGTGCGGATGTAATATCCCGGATCGAATATGTTCTGAAAAATCACTCTTCAGAGCTTCAGTACTGCATTACACATGTTCTTGCCAGCCTTGCCGCAAAAGCAGCCGCAAAAGCCGGTATCCCGCTTTCGGAGATCACTCTCACCTGTGTTGTCGGTAATACTGCCATGCATCATCTTTTCCTTGGCATCGATCCTTCGCCGCTGACCGTGCCGCCTTATATGCCAAAGGTTTCCAATGCCATGGAGATTCCTGCCGCTCCGCTGCTTCCCATTCATCCAGAGGGGCGTATCCGCATCCTTCCAAATATAGCCGGTTTTGTCGGTGCCGATACCGTTGCATGTATGACTTCTGTTCATTTTGACCAGCTTGATGAACTGACTCTTATGATCGACATTGGTACAAATGGGGAAATGGTCCTGGGGGACCGCCATCGTCAGATTGCCTGTTCCACTGCTGCCGGGCCTGCTTTTGAAGGAGCCAGAATCTCTTGCGGCATGCGGGGAATTCCCGGAGCCATCGATCATGTTTCTGTAAAAAATGGAGAAGTCTGTTATCATACCATCGGAAATGCTGAGGTCAGGGGATTGTGCGGATCAGGACTGCTGGATCTGACCGCCGCTCTTCTGGACACTGGATTCTTAAGTGAAGCTGGTCTGATGCAGGCTCCGGAATATCGAATCAGTACTTCTGCAGTCACTCTGACCCAGAAAGATATCTCCGAAGTTCAATTTGCCAAATCTGCCATCCGCTCCGGTATTGAACTTCTTGCAAGGCGGATGCAGGTATCTGTAGGAGATATCCGTAAAGTATATCTTGCCGGAGCTTTTGGAAATTACATGAACCCGGTCTCTGCATGCCGGATCGGTATGATACCTCCTGTGCTTCTTGATCGCATTGAAACGATTGGGAACGCCGCCGGAGAAGGTGCAAAGCTCTGTGCCTTAAATCGCCGTGAATTTGCTTACAGCCAGTTTCTTGCTGCCAAGACAGAATTTCTGGAACTGGCATCCTGTCCGGAATTTCAGGACTGTTATATTGATCATTTAATGTTTGGAGAAGAATAGAAATGAATTACGAAGAACTTAAAAACCTGGCTTTAGAATCAGGATTTACGCATGCAGCACCGCTGAATACTGCAACCATCGAATTAAAACAGGACGTCCGGGACATGTGTGCCCAGGGATGCCAGCAGTATGCCAAACGCTGGAGCTGTCCTCCTGGGTGTGGAACTCTGGATCAGCTTCGTGGAAGTATTTATTGTTATAAAGAGGGAATTCTTGTACAGACTGTTACAAAATTAGAAGATGAATTTGACTGGGATGGCATGATGAAGGCGCAGAATCTTCACCAGGAACATTTCCTTGCGTTCCTCGAAAAACTCCACGCCTCTCATTTTTCTTTCCTGCCACTCGGAACCGGATGCTGCATGCTCTGCAAAACCTGCACCTACCCGGATGCACCCTGCCGCTTCCCGCGAAAAAGAATCTCTTCGATGGAAGCATGCGGTATGCTGGTATCGGAAGTATGTCAGAAGAATAACCTGAAATACTATTATGGTCCGAATACGCTTGCGTATGTGGCATGTGTGCTGATGTGAGATTTATCTATTCACATATTTTGATTATTTTGCTTTTCCTCTTGTATCAGCCAGAACAGATACTACAATGATAATTCCTTTTAATACCTGCTGCCAGTATGTATTCATACCAACCAGTGTCATACCGTTTGTCAGAACAGTAAGAAGAAGTACACCAACTACCGTACCCATTACTTTACCACGTCCACCTGACATGCTGGTACCTCCAACAACAGATGCTGTGATACAGTCCATCTCAAAGTTCAGACCTGCTGATGGCTGTCCTGATCCAAGTCTTGTTGTAACAATCAGTCCTGCAATTGCAGTAAGTACACCCATGATCACATATACAAGAATTTTTACTTTTACAACCGGAATACCTGACCAACGACTCGTTTCCATATTTCCACCAACGGCATAAATATAACGTCCAAAGCGGAATTTTGTTGTCAGCATGACACCAAATATAATTGCAATGATCATGATAATAACCGGAATCGGTACCGGTCCTATATAGCCAGTTCCAATCTTAGTAAAGTTGTCATTTGACCATACAATTGAATTTCCACCTGTGATAATATATGCCAGACCTCTAAGGATTGTCATACTTGCCAGAGTAGCAATAAAACCTGGCAGACATCCTACCGCACAAAGAATACCATTACAAAGACCAACTAATGCACCAACAAGAATCGCAGCAAGTACTGCAAGCAGTACATTATTTGTATTTTTGCATACAACCGCTCCTACCAGACCGGCGGCGCAAACAAGTGATCCTGCTGACAGATCAATTTCTCCAATGATAATGATCATTGTCATTCCAACTGCTGCAATAGCAGTATAAGACGCCTGTCTTAAAATATTGGTAATATTATTGACAGAAAGGAACTGTGGATTCATAACTGTCCATACTACACAAAGTAAAAGTACAACACCTACTAAAAGAAGTTCTCTTAATCCATTGATATTTATTTTCTTTTCCTTCATTCTCTTACACCTCCAAATGCGGCCTGCATAATATTGTTTCTTGTTACCTCTTCAGCCGTCAATTCTCCTGAAATACTTCCTTCATGCATAACAAGAATACGGTCGCTTACCTGCATTACTTCAGCCATTTCTGAAGAAATCATAATAATACTCATTCCCTGCTCTGTCATTTTACGCATCAAAGCATAAATTTCACTTTTGGCTCCAATATCAATTCCTCGAGTAGGCTCATCCATGATTAAAATATTAGGTTCCATTGCGAGCCATTTTGCAATAACTACCTTCTGCTGATTTCCACCACTCAGTTCTTTTACTTCCTGTTCTTCATTACGAAGACTGATTCCTAAATCTGAAATAAAAGTTCCTGTAATGTTTTTCAATGTTTTTTTATTCAAAAGAGAACTTTTGAACTGTCCAATCTTAGAAATCAACATATTATCTTTAATACTCATTCCAAGGATCAATCCAAGTCCTTTTCTATCCTCTGGAACCAGACCTATTCCTGCCTGGATCGCATCTTTCGGGCTGGAAATTTTGACTTTTCCACCTTCTACATAAATTTCACCACTTCCAATCGGGTCAACACCAAAGATAATTCTTGCAAGTTCTGTTCTTCCTGCTCCTACAAGACCAAAAAATCCAAGGATTTCTTTTTCATAGAGTTTGAAACTGACTGGCTTTGCTCCAGGAAATACCTGTACATTTTTTATTTCAAGTACAACTTTATTTTTATTTACAAATTCGCTTCCGGATTTTTTTTCAATATTTAATTCATGGCCGATCATCATGGAAATAATATCTTTTTCCTGAACATCTTTTGTATTGACTGTGTCAATATATTTTCCATTTCGAAATACTGTAATTCGATCAGAAAGTTCAAAAACTTCTTCCATCCTATGAGAGATGTAAACAATACATACTCCTTTCTCTTTTAATTCCTTAATCAGTTTGAATAACGTCTGGGATTCTCTTTCAGATAAACTTGCTGTTGGCTCATCAAACACTACAACTCTTGCATTAAATGATAATGCCTTCGCAATTTCCACACATTGTTTCTGTCCACAGCTTAACTTTGATACTTCCGTACTTGGATCAATATCCAGATTTACTTTTTTCAGTTCAACTGCTGCATTTTGAATAAGCTGTTTCTTGTCTACTGTCTGACCTGCTCCTAATGGCTCTCTCCCTATGAAAATATTTTCTGCAATGTTCATATTTTCAAGAAGGTTAAACTCCTGAAATACCATGCTGAGTCCTAATTTCTGTGCTGCAAGAGGGGATTTGATTTCTACCTCTTCCAACTGATTTGATAACGCATTCTGAAGATACATCTTTCCACTGTCTCTGCTATATACACCAGTCATAATCTTCATCAATGTAGATTTTCCTGCCCCATTTTCACCCATTAACGCATGAATTTCACCCTGTCGAAGATCTATCTGTACATTATCTAAAGCTTTAATTCCTGCAAATGCTTTAGATATGCCTTCCATTTTTACGATTGTCTGAGACATCATTTGATTTTCACCCCTTTTTTTAAGAAACCACCTGCTCTATGCAGGTGGTTTCTTATTAACATGAGAATATCCTATTCTACTTCAACACCATAGCCTTTTTCACGGTCAATGAAATCCTGAATATTATCCTTATCCATGTACTCTACCGGAACTTCGATAAATTCATCTGTTTCTTCTCCCTGGCACCATTTGATTGCCTGCTCTACAGCTGTATATCCCATTTTATACGGATCCTGAGAAACTCCGATGGCTACTTTTCCATCACGGATCGCTGCCATATTTTCAGCTGTTGCATCTACAGTTGTAATATAAAGATCACTCAGCCCTGCAGAAGTCGCTGCACTTAAGATTGCCATTCCAGAGTTCTCATTAACACCAACAAAAGCATCAATATCCGGATTTGCCTGAAGAATATTTTCTGCTGAGGCAAGTGCTGTATCCCTTGCATGTGCAGTCTGCTGTTCCGCTACAACTTCAATATCTGTATCCTTAATTTTATCCATGAATCCATCTGTTCTGTCTTTCAGAGATGTTACGGTAATACCATCAATGATGGCAATTTTTCCTTTTCCATCCAGCTGTTCGATTACAGCATCTGCCAGCATCTCACCAACTTTATAGTTATCAGAAGCTACAAATGATGTAGAACCTTCACAGTCAACATCCATTGTAAAAACTCCTACTCCTTTGTCCGTTGCTGCCTGTACTGCATTTACTACACCATCTGAATCATATGGATTCAGAAGAAGGACATCACATCCCTTTGTAACAAGGTTTTCAATCTGTGATACCTGTGTCTCCAGAGAACTGTCCGCTGCAAGAATATTACAGTTTTCAACACCAAGGTCTGTGCATGCCTGTTCAATACCTTTCTGCATTGCTACGAAGAATGGGTGAACATTCTGTCCAAAGGATACTCCAATTGTAATATCTTTTGCTTCTTTATTTTCTGCTGCTGAAACAACAGTTGCTCCTGCAAAAAGAGATGTTGCCATAGCTGCTGCACATAAAATGCTGATAAGTCTTTTTTTCATAGGTAATTCCCCCAATTTATAATAATTTTATAGATTATTATTGATTTACGTGATATGATAAACGTGTATTTACAGTTGTGGACCGCCTTTGATATGGCGCGGTGCTACTGCGATTTTTCCCAGAATCGCATACTGTGATGCATGACCTGCTGCTGGAATATTGCCTGGTACGCAATGAATCGTTGAATAAGCAATGGTCGCAAACTTTATTGCTTCTTTGTATTCCGGTGGAATGCCGATTTCAGCAGAGGTTGTCACTTTAATATTACCAGGAACTCTTTTCTGGATTTCTTTCATGATCTGAGGATTCTTAACACCACCACCACTTGCATAGAGCTTATCAGTAGACTTAATGATTTCCTCTGGTACATTTTCTTTCATGCTTCTTGCAACTGCTTCACCTGTAAATGCACACGCGGTAGCAAGGAGATCCTCTTTTGGCAGGGAACTGAATTTCTGAATAGTTGCTTTAATATATTCTTCACTGTAATCCTGAGACCATCCAGAACGCGGTACAGGTCTGTCCCAGAATGGATGATTCATAAAATGCTCCATCAGACCGTCATCCACTTTACCGGATGCTGCAATTGCACCGTCTTTGTCATATTCCAGGCCAAATAATACTTTACACATATAATTTGAAATAATATTTCCTGGGCCTGTATCAAATCCAAACATTCTTCGTCTATCTGCATTTGCGACATGAAGGTTTGCAATGCCTCCAATGTTTAATGTCATTGTATATCCCGGTTTATCTCTGAAAAGAATGTAATCCAGGTATGGCATTAAAGGAGCCGCTGCACCACCGGAAGTATGATCCGCCGGACGGAAATGAGTAACTGTATCAATATCTACCAGATTGGCAATAACTGATGTATCTCCCATCTGTGTTCCACATGGATAATTTCCAGATAACCAGCGTCCTACCCAGTTGTCTTTTTCTTCTTTTGTCATTTTCGCAATAGCTGCATGATTTGGTTGTTCCTGATAAATAGTCTGAGTATCCAGACCAAGAACTTTTACATCTCTTGAATCAATATTGTTTTCTTTCAGAAACTGTGCTGCTTTTTCTGCAAACACTGCTCCGCACAGATAATTAAGACGGTTCAGTCCAACCATATCTACTTTGTTGACAAATGCATCCTGAACAATGTCAGCAACTTCCTTTGGCCATTCATAAGAGCCTCCGCAGATAAAACGCGGTGCTTTCGGAAAACCGTCTTCAGCCATTTCGGTTTCGGCCAGAATTACGTCAATTCCATCAAATGATGAACCACTGTTCATTCCCATGATCAAATCCATTTTTCTTCCTCCTTATATAAGTTCATTTTTATATGTAATCCTCACGGAATTACTTACTTTGATTAGGCGCTGTACATGATTTACGAATAATAAGCTCCGGCTTCAGTTTCTTGCACTCATAATCTGCTGTCTCTTCCGGCTCACCAATCAGTTCAAACAAACGCCTGGTAGCCTGTTTACCAATTTCAGTAATTGGCTGCTCAATTGTTGTAAGATCTAAAAGTTCGTTATATTCCTCATCGTCCCACACCAAAAGTGAAACATCCTGTGGAATTTTTATCTGTCTTTCTTTCAGATCCAACAAAACTCCACTACAAAGACTGTTATTCAAAATATACAATGCTGTAACATCCGGATGTTGTTCCAGAAATGCATGACAAACTTTTCTACTCATTTTATCTGAAAGTTCATCTACACTAGCTATCAATGATTCATCAAATTCTACTTTTGCGTCTGTAAGCGCCGCTCTATATCCCTTAATGCGTTCCTGAACTGTAGAGAAATTCGATGTAGCAATAATGCCGATTTTTTTATGTCCCATATTCAAAAGATATTGTGTCGCTTTATAAGAAGCGTCAAAGTTTTCACTCTGTATCACATCTCGATTGATTCCTGGTATATTTCGGTCTACAAAAACGATTGGCAGCTTTCCTATATAAAATTCTCTGTATTTTTCATCCATACTGCCATCAGCTCTGTATGCTGACATAAGAATTACTCCATCAACTTTCTTGCTATTCAAATCTTTAAGATGCTTTATTTCTTTTTCTATATCTTCATGCGTTGTACAGATTAAAACATTATATCCCTTCTTCTGTGCTTCCTTCTCCACTGCATATACAAGTGCTGTAGAATATGTATTTCTGATACTTCCAATGACAACTGCAATAGTCTTTGTCGACTGTGATCTAAGTCCTCTGGCAATAAGATTAGGTTGATAATCTAATTGTTTAACAGCTTCCCAAACTCTCTCTTTCGATTTCTCAGATACACTTCCATAATTCCCTACAACACGTCCTACAGTTGCTCTGGAAACACCTGCTAATCTGGCAACATCATCAATTGTAATAGTTCGATCTTCCGCCATATTGTTCACCTCGAGCTATTTGAGAACGTTCTCAAATGTTTCTAAAAATAAAAGTTAAGGCGTTCTTGTCTGATAATTGAGAACGTTCTCAACTGATGGCTCTATCATATATTCCTCGTTTATTTTTGTCAATGGATTTTGATTATATTTTTAATCTTTGTGCATTCTATATAATTTCATATTCAAAATTTCTGTTATATTTTTTTACAAAAAGAAGCCGGATTGCTCCGACTTCTGTACTATAATTTTCTATTTTCCATGCTTATTTACATTTTCTCCGGCACGATCTCCAGCCAGTATCCGTCTGGATCATTGATAAAGTAAATTCCCATTGCCGGGTTTTCGAAGCAGATGCAGCCCATCTCTTCGTGTTTCTTATGGGAGGCTTCCATATCGTCTGTCGTAAATGCAAGATGGATCTCATTGTCTCCCAGATCATAATGATCCTTCTCCCAATCTCTCAGCCAGGTAAGCTCCAATTCAAATCCGGTCTTGCCATCGCCAAGATATACCAGAATAAAACTTCCGTCCTCGGCTTCTTTACGTCTCACTTCCTTAAGGCCAAGTGCCTCCTCATAAAATTTAATGGACTTGTCCAGATTCATAACGTTGTAGTTGTAGTGTGCAAATTGAAAATTCATGTTGATGTTCCTCCCTATATAGTCAAGTCTTTTTTCCTTGAAAATCAAGGATTTTTTAGTGTTT
>NZ_QULA01000038.1:800-28089 GCF_003481595.1 Blautia sp. OM07-19 | reverse complement strand
GATTCTTTGCGCATTTACAGGTTTTCATATAATTTATTTGAAGTAGCACAATAGGTTAAGTTATTTTTTATAGAATATGAAGGTGACAGACTATGAAAAACCGTATGCAGGATTTGGATTTTGAACAGACAGTTGCTTTTGATTCTGTCAAAGATTTTGAATTCACACGAAAAGCAGCACAAAGATTCCGGCAGGTCGTCAGTCTGGATGGGTTTGAAGACGAAGATGCTGATGTTATTTTTCATTATTTATATAAAGAAATGGAACTGGTATCTTTTGGAGATCACCTGAAACGATATATTTATGAACGTGCAGGACTCGAAGAACCCTATAATGAAGTAACGCAGGATATTTACAGAGACATCGTGATTGAGTCTTTTCATGAGACTTGTACACCGAAATCAATGAATCCTACATCAACGAAACTGACATCTCTTGTCAATAACTGGCTGACACAGGCATCTGTCAAGAGAGAGACTGTATTTTTGCTTGGTTTTGGACTTCGTATGAGTTCGGAGGATGTTTCGGATTTTCTGACACGGGTACTGAGAGAGCAGGATTTTGATTTCCATAATCCGGATGAGGTGATCTACTGGTATTGTTATACCATGCAAGTTGGCTATCATAAGGCAGAAGAACTTAAGAAAGCCTATGAGAAACTGGAGCCTGATCCGGATTACACCGAGGCATCCAAGGTATATTCAGGCGCATTGATCCTGGACAATGAGGAGAAACTTCTGAAGTATCTGGCCTATGTCAAGGTTGGAGCGGATGACCCGATGTCAGAGAAGAGTCAGGCATTTCAGGAATTTGTGCGCCTTCTGACTCATGCCAAGGAAATCATCGCCAGGATGTATCAGGGTGATGAAGTGGAAAAAGACCGTAACAAAGTGTGGAATATTTCTGATATTACGGATTCTGATGTGGAAAAAGTTATCTGCAGTGGAATTCCTGTAAATAAGATGGGAAATCTCAAAAAAATGTCTGCGTCTATTCTGGCGAAGCATTTCAGCCAGAAGCGGTTCAGCAGACAGCGGATCAACAGCATCATGAATCATAAGTTTCCGGTGGAACGTTTTGATCTGATCACGTTGGAGTTTTTTATTGTTTCGCAGGAGATGCAGGATGATGATCCATATAATCGATATCATCATTTCCTTGAAGAAATACAGAAGATCCTGCATAAATGTGGAATGAGTGAGATTTATATTGTGAATCCGTATGAGTGCTTTTTACTGATGTGTCTTCTTACGGACTGCCCGCTGGCGGTTTTTGCTGATATATGGGAGATGTCCTATGAAGATACAGACGGGGAAACCTCGGAAGAAAAAAGCTGATTTTTTTATAAAAATAAAGCCATACGATCTGTTTAAACCGTATGGCTTTTGGGTGATGCGTTTTATTCGTTGTAGTATCCGTAGATCATACGGGAATCCTGAGCAATCGTTTCCTGCGCATTGCCGGTACTGCTCAGATTCTGAGACATGAAGCATACAACCAGGTCGATGCCTTTGGCTGTGTTGTAGATGATTCCAACATCATTTTCAACATTGTCGAGTTCGCCGGTCTTGTTTGCAACGCTGACACCTTCCGGCATGTCTGCCGGGATTTTGTTGCGGCGTTCCTGCATCTTGAGAAGAGAGTACATGGCATCGGCATGGGATAAAGTTGGGTTCTCAGCAGTACCTGCATTGATCTGGTAGATCTCTTTGAGAAAATGTCCGCAGTCATTTACGGAAGTATAATTATCGCCATTTTCATTGCTGTGTAGAAG
Organism: Blautia sp. OM07-19; assembly: GCF_003481595.1. Lineage (NCBI taxonomy): Bacteria > Bacillati > Bacillota > Clostridia > Lachnospirales > Lachnospiraceae > Blautia > Blautia sp. OM07-19. The sequence goes on along the minus strand of NZ_QULA01000038.1, from coordinate 26,315 downwards.
AAGTCTGCCCATGGAAGTACTGGTATATCCGTGCGCCTGGCAAAAGGCATTGACTACATCCATGCCGGCAGAATCATCGCCGCCGCCGAGCATATTTACGAGAGTATTTGCAGCATCATTATCACTAACAGTAATCATAGGATTGAGATAACTGTTCAGGGTATCTGCATCGTATGTTTCGCAGAGCTGATCGTAGTTTTCGTAAACGGCGCCCATAATGAACAGCTTGATCAGGCTGGCAGCCTGCATCGGCTGATTGTCGATCGTGCCTTCGGTGCCTTTCATAAGGTTGCAGACGTAAACGGACCAGTTTCCATTATCCTGCGGAAGAAGAGTTCTGACTTGTGAAAGAAGATTGTTCAGACTTTCATCCGTTGTAGTCTCAGAGGAGACCGTCTCGGAGGAGTGGGATGGGGAAAGCGTTCCTTCTTCCTGACTTGCAGATTCAGCAGAAACTGTATCGGAAGACGACTGCTGATTTTGTTCCTGGAGCTGCTTGAGTTCATCGGACTGAGCAACGAGGTTTGCGGATGTTTCTGCCATTTCCTGTACGGTATCCTGAAGTTCAGTGACTTTGGACTGGAGGGAGGCAAGACCATTCAGTGAATACAGAGCCAGTCCGCCAAGTCCGATGACTGCTACAGCCAGAATGCTGATGATAATGTACAGAAAAAAAGGTTTTTGCTGTTTAGGGGTATTCATATTAAGATATCCTTTCTTTTTAAGTGCAACAGGCTATTGATCGCTGAAAAGATCTTCGGAATCCTGCGGGTTGATCTCAGATATTTCGTCTTCAGTATCGTTGTTTCCCCCTGAAGTGAAAGAATTGTATTCGGGCGAAGTATTCTGATTGAAAACAGAGGTCTGTGTATCAGCAGATTCTGCTTCAGGAAGGCGTTCACTCACGGTCTGACGTGTACCGGAATTCTGTTGTTTCTTCCAGTTGAGAAGATCCTTCTGAGACTGGATCGCATCAGCGTAAGCGGAACTGGCGTTATCAAGTTCTTCTTTTTTGGCATCCACCTGCTGAATGAAGGTGTCCAGCTGGGCTTCGTAATCGGAGATCTGCCGGGCAGTTCTGAGTTCGACAAGGAAAATTCCGGCAATAAAGAGAAGACCAGTCAGGACCAGCAAAAGAATGCCAGGATTCAGCTTTTCTTTCATGATGAGAAATCCTTTCTTATTATATAGAAGTAAAGCAATAAAGTAAAAATGATTATCAGCATCAGCGAAATAATCTTTTCAATATTATAAACAGAGTACCTTCAAAAAGCAATAATCAGGAATTCGTAAAAAAAAGAAAAAATCATGTAAAATGCCTTGACAGCCGCATTTTTACGGGATATAATGAGCAGGCGTGCAACAGGAACGCTGTTTTTTTGTTGCCCGGCATTTAAATTTGACAATAGCAACCGCGCTACCCCATGGCAAACCATGGAGAAAATAATCGGGAGGTGAAATGGAATGCCAACATTCAACCAGTTAGTAAGAAAAGGACGTCAGACATCTGTAAAGAAATCTACAGCACCGGCTCTGCAGAGAACATTCAACTCTTTAAGAAAGAAAGCTGTTGAGCAGTCTGCACCACAGAAACGTGGAGTTTGTACAGCAGTTAAAACTGCAACACCTAAGAAACCTAACTCAGCTCTTAGAAAGATCGCCAGAGTTCGTCTTTCCAACGGTATCGAAGTAACAAGCTATATCCCAGGAGAAGGACATAACCTTCAGGAGCATAGCGTTGTTCTTATCCGTGGTGGACGTGTTAAGGACTTACCTGGTACCAGATACCACATCATCAGAGGTACACTGGATACCGCAGGTGTAGCTAACAGAAAACAGTCTCGCTCCAAATATGGTGCTAAGAGACCTAAAAAGAAATAAAGCAAATTTCGCAGCTTAGCGAGAAATTTGCGATACTTCTTGAATATGCAATATTCAAGAAGGTTCCCGTCTGAACGGGAGACAAAATAGAAAATAAGCAATCAATCGAAGATTCACTTATAGCTATAAATATTGTACGGTATTCCATATACCCTGTCGGTTGCGGGTTAAATATAGGACTTTACCAGTGCGAACACCTTAGTTTTTATAGTGAGTACCGATGATTTAATCATTTTGATTAAGGAGGGAAGTAACGTGCCACGTAAAGGACATACTCAGAAAAGAGACGTTCTGGCAGACCCGATGTACAATAACAAAGTGGTTACCAAGCTTATCAACAACATCATGTTAGATGGTAAGAAAGGTGTCGCTCAGAAGATTGTATACGGCGCATTCGCTAGAATTGAAGAAAAAGCTGGCAAACCAGCTATCGAAGTTTTTGAAGAGGCTATGAACAACATCATGCCGCTTCTCGAAGTAAAAGCAAGACGTATCGGTGGTGCTACTTACCAGGTTCCGATCGAGGTAAGAGCAGACAGACGTCAGGCACTGGCTCTTCGCTGGCTCACCACATATTCTCGTAAAAGAGGCGAGAAGACTATGGAGGAGAGACTTGCAAACGAGCTTCTGGATGCAATGAACAACACAGGCGCATCTGTTAAGAAGAAAGAAGATATGCACAAGATGGCTGAAGCAAATAAAGCATTTGCTCACTATCGTTTCTAATCAAGGAGGAAAATCCAATTGGCTGGAAAAGAAGGTAGAGAATACCCGCTTGAGCGTACCAGAAACATTGGTATCATGGCTCATATCGATGCAGGTAAGACAACTCTTACAGAACGTATCCTTTATTATACAGGTGTCAACTACAAAATCGGTGATACTCATGAAGGTACCGCAACAATGGACTGGATGGAGCAGGAGCAGGAGAGAGGTATCACAATTACTTCCGCTGCTACAACATGTCACTGGACTCTGCAGGATCACTGCAAGAAGAAACCAGGTGCTCTGGAACACCGTATCAACATCATTGATACTCCAGGACACGTAGACTTCACCGTAGAGGTTGAGCGTTCACTCCGTGTACTTGACGGCGCTGTCGGCGTTTTCTGTGCAAAGGGTGGTGTAGAACCTCAGTCTGAAAACGTTTGGCGTCAGGCTGACACTTACAATGTACCGCGTATGGCATTCATCAACAAGATGGATATCCTCGGTGCAAACTTCTACAATGCTGTAGATCAGATCAAGACTCGTCTTGGTAAAAACGCTATCTGCTTACAGCTTCCAATCGGAAAAGAAGATGAATTCAAAGGTATCATCGACCTTTTCGAAATGCAGGCTTATATCTACAATGATGAGAAAGGTGAAGACATTTCCATCACTGAGATCCCAGAAGACATGCAGGAAGAAGCAGAACTTTATCATACAGAACTCGTAGAGAAGATCTGCGAACTCGATGATGATTTAATGATGGAATATCTGGAAGGTGAAGAACCGACTGTTGAAAAGATGAAAGCAGTTCTTCGTAAAGCTACTTGCGAATGTACAGCTGTACCGGTATGCTGCGGTACTGCATACAGAAACAAGGGTGTTCAGAAACTTCTGGATGCGATCATTGAATTCATGCCTGCTCCAACAGACATTCCTCCAATCGAGGGTGTTGACCTGGAAGGCAACCCGATCGTGAGACATTCTTCTGATGAAGAGCCGTTCTCCGCTCTGGCATTCAAGATTATGACAGACCCATTTGTTGGTAAACTGGCATACTTCCGTGTATACTCCGGTACTATGAATTCTGGTTCTTATGTACTCAACGCTACTAAGGACAAGAAAGAACGTGTTGGCCGTATCCTTCAGATGCACGCTAACAAACGTATGGAGCTGGATAAAGTATACTCTGGAGATATCGCAGCAGCAATCGGTTTCAAATTCACCACAACTGGTGATACAATCTGTGATGACCAGCATCCGGTAATCCTTGAGTCCATGGAGTTCCCGGAACCGGTTATCGAACTTGCAATCGAGCCTAAGACAAAAGCTGGTCAGGGTAAACTTGGTGAAGCTCTTGCAAAACTGGCAGAAGAAGACCCGACATTCCGTGCACATACAAACCAGGAAACAGGTCAGACAATCATCGCTGGTATGGGTGAGCTGCATCTGGAAATCATCGTTGACCGTCTGCTTCGTGAATTCAAAGTAGAGGCTAACGTAGGTGCTCCTCAGGTTGCATACAAAGAGACTATTACTAAGGCCGTAGACATCGACAGCAAATATGCTAAACAGTCTGGTGGTCGTGGACAGTATGGTCACTGTAAAGTTAAATTCGAGCCTATGGATGCCAACGGAGAAGAACTGTACAAGTTCGAATCCACAGTTGTTGGTGGTGCTATTCCGAAGGAATACATCCCGGCTGTTGGCGAAGGTATCGAGGAAGCTATGAAAGCTGGTATTCTGGGTGGATTCCCGGTAGTCGGCGTTCATGCAAACGTATATGACGGTTCTTATCATGAAGTCGATTCCTCTGAAATGGCATTCCACATTGCAGGTTCTCTTGCATTCAAGGATGCTATGCAGAAAGCATCTCCGATTCTTCTTGAGCCTATCATGAGAGTCGAAGTTACTACTCCGGAAGATTACATGGGTGATGTTATCGGTGATATCAACTCCCGTCGTGGTCGTATCGAAGGTATGGATGATATCGGCGGAGGTAAGATGATCCGTGGATTCGTTCCGCTTTCTGAAATGTTCGGATACGCAACAGACCTTCGTTCCAGAACTCAGGGACGTGGTAACTACTCCATGTTCTTCGAGAAATACGAACAGGTTCCGAAGTCCGTTCAGGAAAAGATTCTTTCTAAGAAAGACTGATAATAAATAGAGAGACTACTGTTTGCAGAGAATATTCCGCGAGGTGTTTTGCCATGAATATGGCAGAATCCCGAGACATGCGGGGCAAAATGCTATCACCGTAGGTGATTTGGAATGCATTTTGACCAAGTTACTGTGAACGGAGTGAACAGTAATAAAAAAGCTTGCAAATATCCTTGATTTGCAATATAATCAAGGATAGCAAGTCTAAAACTGATAAAATGCTCTGGAAGAAAGAGCATAGTTTTTAAGGAGGACATTTTAAAATGGCAAAGGCTAAGTTTGAGAGAACAAAACCGCATTGTAACATTGGTACCATCGGACACGTTGACCATGGTAAAACAACTTTAACAGCAGCTATCACAAAAGTTCTGGCTGAAAGAGTTCCAGGAAACACAGTTGAAAACTTCGAAGATATCGATAAAGCTCCAGAAGAAAGAGAGCGTGGTATCACAATTTCTACAGCACATGTTGAGTATCAGACAGAGCATAGACATTATGCACACGTTGACTGCCCAGGACATGCTGACTACGTTAAGAACATGATCACAGGTGCAGCTCAGATGGATGGTGCTATCCTCGTAGTTGCTGCTACAGATGGTGTTATGGCTCAGACAAAAGAGCACGTTCTTCTTGCTCGTCAGGTTGGTGTTCCGTACATCGTTGTATTCATGAACAAATGTGATATGGTAGATGATGACGAACTTCTTGAACTGGTTGAGATGGAAATTCGTGAACTTCTTTCCGAATATGACTTCCCAGGAGATGACATTCCGGTTATCCAGGGATCTGCTCTTAAAGCTCTTGAAGATCCGGCTGGCCCATGGGGAGACAAGATTATGGAACTCATGAACGCAGTTGATGAGTACATTCCGGACCCACAGCGTGACACAGACAAACCGTTCGTTATGCCTGTAGAGGATGTATTCTCTATCACAGGACGTGGAACAGTTGCTACTGGTAGAGTAGAAGCTGGTGTTCTTCACGTATCTGAAGAAGTTGAAATCGTTGGTATCAAAGAAGAAACACGTAAAGTTGTTGTTACAGGAATCGAAATGTTCCGTAAACTTCTTGACGAAGCTCAGGCTGGTGATAACATCGGTGCTCTTCTTCGTGGTGTTCAGAGAAACGAAATCGAACGTGGACAGGTTCTTGCTAAACCAGGAACACTTACATGCCATACAAAATTCACAGCTCAGGTTTACGTTCTGACAAAAGATGAAGGTGGACGTCATACTCCGTTCTTCAACAACTATCGTCCGCAGTTCTACTTCAGAACAACAGACGTAACAGGTGTTTGCAACCTTCCAGAAGGAACAGAAATGTGCATGCCTGGAGATAACATCGAAATGACAATCGAACTGATCCACCCAATCGCTATGAGCCAGGGTCTTACTTTCGCTATCCGTGAAGGTGGACGTACTGTAGGATCAGGACGTGTTGCTACAATCATCGAGTAATACAATCTGAATATAGATTTGTTATCGCAAGATAACGTTGTGTCCAAACGTAAGATACCCGTAGAACTTCGGTTCTACGGGTTTTTCTGTTGCCTGGAAATGTACAAAAGAGTGGAAAAGAATAACGAACAGTATAGAAAAACGGTTGCCGGGAGAGTGTCCTGACAACCGTTTGTGATAACAGAATGATAACAAAATATATAATTTTCGCAAATATGATAACAGATAAAGTGGATTTATCCACAAATCAGAGATTTGCCTGTGGATTAAGTCAGATCATATGTCTTGATCTCATTACCTTCAGTGCCCTTTTTAACGATGGTATGACAACCTATCGTAGTTCCCATAGCACGCAGTTTCCATTCTTCTTGGGTAGCGTTCAGCTTATCCAATTCTTCCTGTCTTTTATCTTCATTTTCGATAGCTAATATTTCAGCTTTTTCCTTTTCATAGACATTTTTAAATTGACACCATTTCCTGAAAAAGTCCTGCATTGTAGGATTATCGAACGTCAGTGAAACCTTCTGATCAGGTGTTTCTGCAAGTGAGAGGTTCACTGAATCATCAATAGAAAACAACAGAGAGAGTACATCTCCGACTGTTTCAATATTAAAATCCAGAAAAACACTTACATTTAATCCCAGTGCAGTTGCTATCTTTTCTAACTGATCCGGTTTTGGATTCCGGATTCCCAGTTCATATTTTCTGATCGTTCCTACGTTAATGCCGGACAGCTCGGCTAACTGTATCTGACTGTATCCTCTGAATTCCCGGAATGCCCGGATTTTTTTACCTACCATAATGTGCTGCCTCCTTAATAATATTTGTGATTCTATTCTAGCACAAAAGTGAATGATGCGAAAGAGGTTGATTTTTACATAGCCTGATAATGTAGAATGGAATATAAAAATAAAATTCGCAAAAGGTTATTGACAAAGTCACAAAAGTGAATTATAGTAAAAAACATCAAAAGAGTCACAAAAGTGACTGGAAAGGAGGACGCTATGAGAACTAATTATATGATGACTGTTGATGATGTCATGGAAGAATTAGGAGTGAAACGCAGTAAAGCATATTCTATTCTAAAGCAACTCAACGATGAACTGGCAAAGGAAGGATATGTGGCAGTTCGTGGAAAGATTCCACGTCCCTACTGGGAAACAAAATTTTATGGATGCTCTCAGAGAGCAGTGTGAAGGAGGTTTTAAGATGTCAGCTTACAAGGACAAAACACAGGGAACCTGGTATGTGAGCTTCCGCTATATTGACTGGACAGGTAAGAAAACGCAGAAGCTGAAAAGAGGGTTCAAGACAAAGAAAGAAGCATTGAATTATGAAAAGGAATTCATAAGAAAGACTGCAGCGGATATGAAAATGGAGATGAACAGTTTTATTCAAGTCTATTTTGAAGATAAAAAGAATGAACTGAAAGAAAATTCAATCCGTAACAAGCAGCACATGATGAACAAGCACATTGTTCCGTATTTTGGAACAAGAAAAATGAATGAGATCACACCGGCAGAGATTATCCAGTGGCAGAACACCATTCAGGAAAAAGGTTACAGCAAGACTTATGAGCGTATGATTCAGAATCAGTTAAATGCACTGTTTAATCATGCACAGAAAATTTACAATCTGAAGGAAAATCCATGTAAGAAAGTAAAAAAGATGGGGAAATCGGATGCTAATAAGCTGGAATTTTGGACGAAAGCAGAATATGACAGCTTTATCGCCGGGATTGAGCCAGAGAGTGAGGATTATCTGATATTTGAAATCCTGTTCTGGACAGGAATCAGGGAAGGAGAACTTCTGGCATTGAGTCTTTCAGACTTTGATATGAGTGGTAATCTTTTGCATATCAATAAGACTTATAACCGGATCAGAAAAAGAGATGTGATTGATACTCCAAAAACAGAAAATTCAGTCCGTACCATTGATATTCCTAATTTTCTTAAAGAAGAGGTGCAGGAGTATGCGAAGATGCATTATGGATTTCCGGAAAATCAGCGGTTATTTCCGATTGTGGCGAGAACACTGCAGAAACGGCTCAAGAAATATGAAGCATTGACCGGTGTAAAACCAATCAGAGTGCATGATATCCGTCACAGCCATGTAGCATATCTGATTTATCAGGGTGTAGAGCCACTGATCATCAAGGAAAGACTGGGGCACAAAGATATTCAGATGACATTAAACACTTATGGTCACCTGTATCCGTCACAGCAAAAAAAGGTAGCTGAGATGTTGGACAACAAACGTTAAATATGGAGGAAAAGACACATGAAAACAAAGAAAGTAGTCAGAAAAATATTTGATACGCTCAATTACAGTAAGAAGCTGAAGATAAGTTCTATTTTACCGGATCGAGATTCGGATTATGCGATTCTTCTTGAATTAGAGGATGGAAGCAAATTTGAAATTATCATTATCCCAACAAGGAGATTCGTATAAGGAGTGGAACTATGGCTACTAACAGACAAAAAGAAAAAGCCCAGACAAAATATCTGAGCAAGTTCTCTGATAATCAGATTCACTGATATATCATCTTGGCAGATTCAGTATATCACGAATTGAACGATACAACAATTCCCGAATATCTGTTCATCAGAGACTTGCCCGGAGGGGCAGGAGGTAGAAGTGACATTATTTGAACAGGTAAAAGAATGTGTGACAGCCAGACAGGCTGCGGAGCATTACGGGATTAAAGTAAAAAGAAATGGAATGGCGTGTTGTCCGTTTCATAAAGACAGACACCCAAGTATGAAGGCAGATAAAATATATCACTGCTTTGCATGTGGAGTGGGCGGTGATGCGATAGATTTTACAGCAAGGTTATTTGGAATATCACAGTATGAAGCTGCGAAAAAGATGATAGAAGATTTTGGACTGGATATAAAAATCGAAGACAGAAACAAATACAAAAGGACGCACCAAAGCAGGAATACTTTGATATCAAAGAAACCTAAAGTTGTGATGATCAGAGAAAAACTGGAGCAGTGGTTGAAACATGCAACAGACGTGCTGATCAGATATCTGAAATGGATTCAGTTTTGGAAAGAGTTTTACAGACCAGAACCAGAAGAAGAGTGGCACGAATTATTTACGGAGGCATTGGCAAATGAAAGAAAGATAAATGACTATCTGGACGTGCTGATGTTTGGAACAGGAGAAGAGATTGTAGAGTTTTTCAAGATGAAGAGAAGGGAGGTTGAAAAAATTGAAGAAAGAATTAACGAATATCAGCGAGAAGTCCTTAATGGAATTAGAAGATATTGTGAACGAGGAGATGCTTACAGTAGAAGATGTCAATGATATGTTGGAGCATACGGATAAAGGAAGAACAAAGCAGACAATCAGAAATTGTGTAACGGTACTTCAAAATGATCCAGTGCTGAAAAAAGCAATTAAGAGGAATGAACTTTCCGGAAGAATGGACATTGTGAAAGAGGTGCCTTGGGAACGGAGAAGCGAGAGCCTCACAGTGACAGATACGGACGATAGTAATCTAAAGATGTATCTGGAAGATAATTATGAGATTACTAGTGAACGAGTAATAAAAAAAGGAGTAGATATTGTTTCCAATGAAAATAAGTATCATCCGATTCGAGATTATCTGGAGAGCCTAATGTGGGATGGCGTTCCACGTATTGAGAATTTACTTCCACGGTTTCTTGGAGCTGAAAAGAACAGTTATACGACTGGCGTGATGAAAATGCATATGCTGGCAGCAATATCCAGGATATATGAACCAGGAATAAAGTATGATATTATGCTTTGCCTGGTAGGAAGTCAGGGAGCTGGAAAATCTACATTTTTTAAATATCTGGCAATAAATGACGATTGGTTCAGTGACAATCTGGATCACCTGGATGATGAAAATATTTATAGGAAATTACAGAACCATTGGATTATAGAGATGGGAGAAATGAAAGCAACTGTTACTGCAAAGAACATTGAACAGATAAAATCGTTTCTAAGCAGACAGAAAGAAACTTACAAAGTTCCTTATGAGGTTTATCCAGAGGACAGACCACGACAGTGTGTATTTTGTGGAACATCGAATGACCTAAATTTTCTTCCATTGGATAGAACCGGAAACAGGAGATTTGCCCCAGTTATGACAGATATAACAAAAGCAAAAGTTCATATTCTAGACAATGAAGAAGAGAGCAGAGCTTATATTGTACAGGCATGGGCAGAGGCTATGGTGCTTTATCAACAGGGAAATGTATACCTCAGTTTTACAAAAGAGATTGAGGAAGAAGCGAAGAAACTGCAGAAAGAATTTATGCCGGAAGATACAAATGCAGGAATTATCCAGGCGTTTCTTGATGACTATGAAGACGATTATGTATGTACAAAGCTTTTGTTTGATGATGCACTGCATCGGACAGGTGAGATGAAACAATGGGAAAGCAAAGAAATTGCAAATATTATGAATAATGCAATAGAAGGATGGAAACAACACGGTACTCACCGTTTTGGAAAGGAATATGGCATCCAGCGGTCATGGAAACGAATAGAAGGTATTGAGAAAAAAGACAAAGACGGATTCATGGAAGTACCGGAACAGTTGGAGATACCGTTTGAGTAAAGATTATTGTAAACGATGTAAACGGAACTTGAAGGAAAAACTTAAAAAGTTAACTTTTAAAATCTTTTGAGCCCCGTTTACAAATTCCGTTTACAAACTGGAAAGGAGCAGACAATGATGAAACAGGGAAGATTAGGATATAACAGCAGCAATGGAAGATATGGATTATTATCATCAGACTTATGGATTGATACAGGATTTCATTGTGGAGAAGGACTGGAAGTGCTGGTAGATGATGAATGGGTACAGACCAGAATGGAGATGAATCTGGCAAGAGAATGGTATCTGGTGGGGACACCTTACTGCGGAAATCTGGAATATGTGCAGGCGAGAATATCGGAATAAACAGGTCTACGATTCGTTTCAGTCGGTGCAGAACAGACGTCCATAAGGACGTTATGCCCCCTGCAGGGCGCAAGGGGACTTTTGATGGACGGTACGGCTGTCGAAAGTGCTTTTGCGTTACTTTTGACAAAAGTAACAAAACCGCCGTATCCGGCGAAAGTTTCTTAAATATCGCCATGTCTGGCGTAAATAAAAATTATGTGCCATATCTGGCACTCAAACAGAAAAGAGGTGAGAAAATTTATGATGAAACGAACAATCAGTGGCATGATCGGAGCCGGTTCACTGGCTCATAACAGACGGGATTTTGTAGCAGAAAATGTAGATCCGGACAGAGTACAATTGAACATTTGTTATAAGAATGAGAATCTAAAAGAAGTTTATAAAGAGTTGTTTGACGATGCGGTGGAGAGATACAATATCGGGAAAAGAAAGGATCGGCAAATTGCAAATTATTATGAAAAAATCCGACAGGGCAAACAGGAGAAGCTGTTCCATGAAGTGATATTCCAGATTGGTAATCGTGAGGATATGGCGGTGGGAACAACAGAAGGAAATCTGGCTGTAAAGGTACTGGATGAATATGTAAAAGATTTCCAGAAGCGGAATCCGACACTTCGGGTATTTGGCTGCTATCTGCATCAGGACGAAGCTACTCCGCATCTGCATATTGACTTTGTTCCTTATGTGACCAACTGGAAGGGAAAAGGAATGGATACCAGAGTCTCACTGAAACAGGCATTGAAAAGTCTTGGATTTCAAGGCGGAAATAAGCATGATACAGAACTGAATCAGTGGATAAACCATGAAAAGGAAGTACTGGCGGAAATCGCAAAGCAACATGGAATTGAATGGGAGCAGAAAGGTACACATGAAGAGCATCTGGATGTTTACAATTTCAAAAAGAAAGAGCGTAAGAAGGAGGTGCAGGAACTGGAACAGGAAAAAGAAAATCTGACAGCAGAGAATGAAGGTCTGACTTCTCAGATTGCGGACGCAAGGGCAGATATTAAGCTTCTGGAAGAAGAAAAAATTCAGTTCCAGAAAGATAAAGAAACAGCGGAAAGACGTGCTGAGAAAGCAGAAACAGAATTGAAAAAACTGGAAGACAGAAGAGAATTTCTGCAACCGGTGATGGATAATGTCAGTAAGGAAATAAAAGAATATGGAATGATCAAAACATTTTTACCGGAAGCTACAGCATTGGAACGTGCGGTAACTTATCGGGAGAAGAAAATCAAACCATTGTTTATTGAAATGAAAAATAAAATCGGTGCAATGGCTGCACAGGTGAAAGAACTCACCAGAGAAAGAGATAACTGGAAAAGTAAGTTTCAGGAGAAAAAGAAGGAGTACGAAGATACAAAAAGTGAACTGGCAGAAGTTCAGAAAGATTATCAGAAATTGTCAGGTGAGAAAGAAATACTGCAGGGAATTGCAGACAGATATAACCGACTTTTACGCATGTTGGGGAAAGATATGGTAGAACGACTGGTGCAGGACGATATCCGGATGCAGGCGGAACTTGAAGCGAAAAAACAGAAAGAACAGAAAGAACAAATGCCGAAAAAAATAGGCGACCGCATACAATGGGCAAGAGAACGAAGTGAAGAACACAATGCACAGATAAAGAAGAATAAAACGAAATACAGAGGAATGGAGTTGTAAGAATATGAAGAAACAGATTTATGATGAAAAGAACGGACTGAGCTACACACTGCATGGAGATTATTATCTGCCGGATCTGGAAATCAATGAGGAAGAACCTGCATATGGAAAATATGGAATGATGCGAAAGCAGTTTCTGAAAGAACACCGGAGTGCAAGGTATCAGTATCTGGTACTGACCGGGAAACTGACGGAGCATTTAAATCAGGTTGATAAGGAAGCAAGAGAAAAAGTCGAGATACTGATGGAGCAGATGGTTGAACAGTGGGGAGTGACAGAAGAACTGAAGATGCAGGATCAGGTGGAATGGGTGAGGAGGATGAATAATATTAAGAATATTGCAGAAGAAAGTGTCATGAAAATTATATATTCATAGTAGTGGATAACCAATAAAAGGAAAAAAGCAAACGAAAGTATGTTCGTATTTTCGCTTGCTTTTTAAATTGCATTAGAGTATAATAGGGAAAAAACAGGTATAAATATATTCCCAGGAGTGATGAGAATGAGACAGGTACATATAAGAGTAGACGATGAGTTATATAATGAATTGAATTCTTATTCAGAAAAGAATGAACTGAGTATGCAGGACTGTGTCAGAGAAGCAGTAGCATATTATATGAGTGATGTAAAAAAGAAGAAGAATACAGGAAAAGAGAAAAAATTTACATTTATTGATCTTTTTGCCGGGATTGGTGGTATGCGTATTGCATTTGACCGGGCCGGCGGTCAATGTGTTTATTCAAGTGAATGGAACAAATACAGTCAGCAGACCTATTTTGCAAATTTTGGAGAACAGCCGGAAGGGGATATTACAAAAGTTAATGCTGCAGATATTCCGGATCATGACATTCTGGTTGCCGGATTTCCGTGTCAGCCTTTTTCAATAGCCGGGGTATCAAAGAAAAACAGTATGGGAAGAGCTACTGGATTTGAGGATAAAACACAGGGCACATTGTTTTTTGATGTCTGCAGGATATTGAAAGAAAAAAGACCAAAAGCATTTATGCTTGAAAATGTTAAAAATTTATGCAGCCATGATAAAGGAAGAACTTTTCAGGTAATCAGAGAGTCACTGGAAGAGTTGGACTATGAAATTTTCTATAAAGTTCTGGATGGACAGAATTATGTTCCTCAGCACAGAGAGAGAATATTAATTGTAGGATTTGACAGAGAACGCTATGGAGATAAAATTGATTTTGAGTTTAATCTTACACCACGTGTTCCAAAACCCGTTATGAGAGATATTCTTGATGAAGAAGTTGCAGATAAATACACATTGTCTGATAAATTGTGGACATATCTGCAGAATTACGCAGCAAAGCATCGGGCAGCCGGTAATGGATTTGGATATGGAATAGCCCCTTTGGATGGAGTGTCCCGGACATTGAGTGCCAGGTATTACAAAGATGGATCGGAAGTGCTTATTGCACAGGAAGGAAAGAATCCGAGAAGGTTGACTCCGAGAGAATGTGCAAGATTGCAGGGATTCCCGGATACATTTAAGATTCCTGTTTCGGATACACAGGCATATAAGCAATTTGGAAATTCTGTAGTCGTTCCATTAATGGGAGAAGTTGCAAAACTGATAGTTAACAACATTGAAACAATGGATAATGAGAAAGAACAGGATATACAGAGGAAGGTGATTTAAATGTCAGCAGGCTATGCGGAAATTGCGATAACATCAGTGTTAAACAGTGAAAAAAGCTTTTGCAAATTTCTTTCGGCAAATGATACAGGTGCGACCGGTGCTCATCAGTCGGGAATCCTGATTTCAAAAACTGCGATGGAAATGTTGTTCTCCAGAGAACAGCTTGAACAGGAGGGAATACCTAAAAGGACTGTAAAAATAAAATGGCAGAATGATTTTGAAACGGAAAGCTGTTTTACTTATTATGCAAGTAAAAACGAACTTAGAATAACAAGATTTGGACGAGGATTTCCGTTCCTGCATATAAATCAGACAGGTTCGTTGTTTGTTTTTACAAAACAGGCAGAAGAAAACTACAGTGGATATTTCTTGGATACAGAAGAGGAAATTGAGGAATTTCTTAATGCGTTTGGCATCAGTCCGACAGAAACAAACAGTTTGATAAATGTTGAAAATGTCCGGGCAGAAACACAGGAACAAATAGCAATTCAGGAATTTATAGCAAATCTTGAGGTGGATTTTCCAACGTCAGAAGAAATGTCAGCTACTGCAAGATATATACAGGACAGAGCTTATGATCATATTGAATATATACAGACAAATCCGGACAGGAAAATAATTGACTGGACTAATATGGAGTATACGCTGTTTCGTGCTCTGGAGTATGCAAGATATGGAGACATTATAACTAAGGGATTTTCAGATGTGGATGAATTTGTAAAAGTTGCAAATATGGTCTTGAACAGAAGAAAGAGCAGAGCAGGAAAAAGTCTTGAACATCATCTTGCTGCGATATTTGATGGAAATGCCATTCAGTATTCAGCTCAGACGGTGACAGAAGGAAACAAGAAACCAGATTTTATATTTCCTTCAGGAGAGGCATACCATAACAGCAGTTTTGATATTCAGAAACTAGTAACGCTTGCAGCTAAAACTACATGTAAAGATCGTTGGAGACAGGTCTTGAATGAGGCGAACAGATTAAAAGATTCACCCAAATATCTTTGTACGTTACAACAGGGAATCTCAGGAGCACAGATGGATGAGATGCAGGCTGAAAATGTAGTATTAGTAGTTCCGGAACCATATATTGTATCTTATCCGAAAGACAGACGGGACAGAATCTGGACCATTGCACGTTTTGTGAAGTATATACAGGAAATCGAGGGATAATATGGACATCAAGAGTCCGGAAGAACGTAGCAAAAATATGGCAGCGATACATTCCAAGAATACGAAGCCGGAAATATATCTGAGAAAATTATTGTTTGCCAGAGGTTACAGATATGGCGTGAATTCAAAAAGTGTGCCGGGGCATCCGGATATATACATGAGAAAATATAATACAGCAATTTTTGTACATGGGTGTTTCTGGCACAGGCACGAGGGATGCAAATATGCTTACATGCCAAGATCAAGGGTAGAATTCTGGCAGAAAAAGTTTGACGCAAATATAAAGAGGGATGAATGTGTTCGAAAAGAATTGATGCGTAAAAAAGTCAAAGTAGTAATTGTGTGGGAATGCACAATAAAGAAAATGAAAAAAGATGAAGAATTCCGAGAAGATAAATTGCATCAACTGGAGGATTATTTGCAGAATGAACAATATAGCTTGGAGATTTGAAAAATAATTTCAGTGATTAGTGTAACTTGTTTTAATCGGAAAAGAATGATATACTGATAATTATCAGCACTCAACAAAAGAGAGTGCTAAGGAAGGAGCGCGGAAAATGAGTTTGCAGACATATTTTAAAGAATTTAACAAAGTAATAAAAATGGATTATGACGTTAAAAGTGAACTGAAAGAAAAAAGAGATATTTTATTAGGTATATTAAGAAATGATGACGATATGCCTGCATTTGATGAGTACAATCAGGGGAGTTATAGTATGCATCTGGGGGTTGAACCACTGGATAAAGAATATGATATAGATGTAGGTTTACGTTTTCATGTTAATCGTGATGATTATGAACCAATGGACCTGAAAGAGAAAATAAGAGATCTGTTAAAAAATCATACTGAGTATGGCGCAAAAATAAAAAAACCATGTGTGACAGTAACATACAAGAAAGATGGCGAAGCTGCATATCATGTGGATTTAGTTACTTACGTTTATGAAGACAAAGATGATTCTGACAGTCAGTTATATCTTGCACGTGGAAAAAACAGGGATTCAGAAGAAACATGCTGGGAGAAATCTGATCCGGTCGGGCTTGTAGAATATGTTAATGATAAATATAAAGGTGACGATAACAAAGAAGATCGCGAACAATTTCGCAGAGTAGTAAGATATATAAAACGTTGGAAAAATAAGAAATTCAGTAGTTCAGGAAATGCAGAACCACCAAGCATAGCAATTACGTTAATTGCTGTAGATCATTTTGAAGCTTCAAAAAAATATGATTATATAGAAGAAAAATATTGTTATGATGATTTACAGGCTGTGATTAGTTTTGCAAAAGAAATTCAAAAGCTGTTTGTGTTTAAAGAAGTGAATGAAAATGGACGATTAATGTATACTATAGAATACAATTTGCCTTCTTCATTGAACTTTGAATCCGATGTTAATCTCTTCAGAAAGATGTCAGATAATTATATGACAGATTTTAAAGAAAAGATTGATGATTTGGTTGATGATCTGGAAGCTGTAAAAAGTGAAACAGATGAAGTGGAACAGTGTAAGATGCTGAGTAAAATTTTTGGAGATGATTTCCCGATTCCGGAAAAGAAAAATGCAGCCAAAAAACAAATGAATTTTATACCTTCAACAAGTGCATCAGGAGTAGATTAAGATGTTTTCACCAGAAGAACTCAAACGAATCTTACAGGAAAGTGATGTTATAAAAAATGTAAGCATTATAAAAGAGGCTAAATTATTTGAAAATGTCTATCAGACAGTTTTGCAGGGAGAACTGGTAATAAATGAAAGAGAATCGTTTGTTGTATATATAGCAGTTCCGGAAAAATGGTATAGAGATTTAGTGGATATATATGTTGCAGATTATAATGAACTTGTTTATATGCCGCATATAGATAATAAAGGAAAACTGTGTTTGTTTGAAACGGAAGGTATTTTGATAGATCAGAATTTACCTGGAATTATGATGCAATCATTATTGCGTGCACAGACAATTTTGAAACAAGGTTTTTCTGGAGAAAATAAAAACGATTTTATAAATGAATTTGAATTATACTGGGCTCAACTGAAAGATTGCAGAATTGCACATTTGGCAGTAGAAACAGATAGAAAAAATCGTATCGTAAAAGGGGGCATTAAAAAAAGTTCCAAAAGGAAAAAAGAAAAACAGATAGAGTATATAAAGAGATGCAAAAAAGCACCGATTTATATTGGAGAAAATGTTGAAAGTTTAAAACGTTGGAATCTGGAAAAAACGCCAGTCATGAATATAGCATATTTTGTAATATATTCTGAAAAATATATTTTCCCACCGGACATAAGAAAAAAACTGTCGATAGATTATTTGAATGCTCTTTTACATTTTGTGCCGGAGGGAGAACTTGCTTCAATTATGCCACGTTCTCGACAAGATAGAATTATTGTGTTTGAAATTCATCAGCCATCAGGACAGACACATTTTGTAGGAATGTATATAAAAGGTGGCATGTTAAAAGAGACTTCTCTGGAAAAAGTAGAAGAATTGCAGCCGTTGCTTATGGAAAGAGCTGATAAAAAGTTTTTGATGAAGCGTGTAACAGAACAGGACAGCGAAAACTATAAAAAAAGAATACTTATAATAGGCTGCGGTTCGATTGGTGGACATGTTATATGCGAGCTCGCAAAAGC
Organism: Blautia sp. OM07-19; assembly: GCF_003481595.1. Classification (NCBI taxonomy): domain Bacteria; kingdom Bacillati; phylum Bacillota; class Clostridia; order Lachnospirales; family Lachnospiraceae; genus Blautia; species Blautia sp. OM07-19. Next base: position 8,042 of record NZ_QULA01000038.1, on the reverse strand, counting down.
AGGATATGAGGATCTTACTATTGTTGATTATGAGAAGTTGACGGAAGAAAATATATTCAGGCATGTGTTGGGAATGGAATATGTTAATCGTTACAAGTGCGAAGCTTTGAACACATATATACAAAAAAATATTCCGGAAGTAAAGATAACGACGTTGGCGGAAAGAATTGAAGATGCAATTACAGAAGAAGATATTAATTTTGAAGACTATAATCTGATTATCTCAGCGGCAGGAAATCATAATTTAAATCGTTGGATTAATTCATGGATACAAAATAACAAAATCAAAGTGCCGGTTGTTTATTTGTGGAATGAAGTATATGGTATTGGAAATCATGCTGCATATATAAAATATGGAAATTGTGGATGTTATGAATGTTTTTTTGACCGGGATGAAGAAACAGGAGAACTATATGACAAAACATCGTACTGCATGAGGGGACAGATTATAACGGAAAGTGCGGGAGGGTGTGGAAAGACTTACGTGCCATATGGAAATTTGGTTTCACTAAAAACAATGTTACTTTGTTTAAAGATGGTCAAAAATATTTTTGAAGAAAACCTCGATGACAATTTACTGATATCTTTAAAAGGAGATAGTGACTATCTGGAAAAACATAATCTGGAAACATCTGGCCGATATTTGCGACAACAGGAACAGATTAAAATATTGACTGGTAAGCAATTTGTAAATATTAATTGTGGTGTATGTAATGATTGTAACGGAAAGTAAAAACAGAAAAATAAAGATATGCGATCAAATATTGGAAGAAATATATAGTCAGATCCAGAAGAATGATTATGATCCAGAGAAAGGTGGAATTATAGTCGGACGGGAAAATCTGAATAATGAAAATATAATTCTTGAGTATATATCTAAACCATTAAAAAATGATATATGTACCAGAACCAGATATACCAGAAAAGATGAAGGGCATTTAAAATATTTTGAAAAATTGTATAATGAAAATAATGGTGTGTATGCATATTGGGGGGAATGGCATACACATCCGGAAGATATACCACATTATTCAATTATAGATTTAAAAAATTGGAAACGTATTGGTAAAGAAGATCCTAAAGGGGTACAATATCATATCATTGCCGGACGTAAAGCATTCAGCATATGGAGAATGCAAAAAGGAAAGCTTTGCCCGAAAAAAATATGTGAGGTAAAATGGAATGAAATCAATTTATGAAAGGATAAAAAATAATATCAGACCAATATTACAACTTCTGTTGCTTGTTGGTGTGTTCTTTGCTCCGAGAATATTTAAAATTACAGAGTTAATAAAGACCCCGCCTAAGCTGGAAGCGTCACAAAAAATATGTGATTATATTTTTTACTTTGCCTGGAAAGGTGGAGATTGGGCAATTGGTGTTTTCTTTTTAATAGTAGTATTGTTTATAATTAGAAAGTGGAATAAAACATATATGTTTAATAGAGGAAACTATTATAAACAGTACAGATATGGGTGGTATCGGATATGTTCAAAGATATTGGGGTACTCGGAATGTAACCTTATTCAGGTGCCGATATATATGCAATTTAAACTGGTGCTGAATGATACGTTCGATAAATATAATTGCGGAGAGTTTGATAAAAAAGAAAATGATACCATTTCAGTAAGTAAATCAAATTTTTCGCATGAAACAGATGAAGTGAATGTAATGATTTCTGATACATATCCTCTTTCATTGAGCCAATTACCGGAAATAAAGAAAAATATACCGACATTATTAATATCGCGTAATAATACTAATGATGTTAACAGATATGATAGTCCTGAATTAGTAAGGTGCGTTGTTAATGAAGTCAGGAGCTTAAATAATAATATAAAAAAAGTAAATGTTTATGCCACAACTAATCCATTAAATACAAAGAATATTGCCAGCAGTGCTTTTAAACTTGGAGGAAGAGATAATTTTAATGAAGTAAGAGTTTTCCAGCAAGAAAGGGATGGAATAAGAAAATTTAATAATAAGGGAATTGTCGTTTATAAAAGATAAGTCAGTGATAACACCATGATAACAAAATCCCCAAAAACCACACGGATACAGTGGAAAATCCGGACTTTCCCCCACAAATCACACGAAAAATCATCATTTGCACACCGCAATACGCCAGTCTGATATCGTGAAGGTGGACGTACTGTAGGATCAGGACGTGTTGCTACAATCATCGAGTAATCACTGATTAATATATATTGAGTACCGTAAGGTACATTGTGTCCAAACGTAAGATACCCCGGAACCGTAAGGTTTCCGGGGTTTTTCTGTTGAACAGAAGATTAAAATAAGGCTGTAAAGAATAGCAAATAAACTAAAAACAGGCAGGTATGGGAAGAAAATGAAAATCTTCGCAGATCTGCCTGTGATACTGTTATGATACTATTTCTGTTCGTTATTGGAAAATTTCTGTGTTAAGAGTTCATCTCGTTTACGGATTCGTGTTTCAAAATCCAGTTCTTCAATTTCTTTATGGGTGACAGGTTTGGAAGTGTAGTATTCCAACGTCTGTTTCTTCCACATATCAAACATATCTTTACCTGTGAAATAAGATTCCAGGCTTTCTCTGTTCTCCTGCAGATCAGCAAGAAAATTACACATATCTGCGTTTAAAGAATGTTCCGGATCATTTCCATAAAAGTGAAGTCCGGCATACCATTTCTGCGTTTCTGTTTCTATATCACCGGGAAGTTTATTATTTATATCCAGTTCATACCGGAGTTCATTGGATTCATTCATCTGCAGTAAAACCCAAAGAATATCGCTGAGAGTAGAAATCTGTACTTTATTTTCAGATAATCCAAATAACCAGTCCAGTGAGACATGAAATTTCTGAGCAATAGTCAATAACACATCATTGGAGGGAGTAACCACACCATTTTCATAACTGGATAAAGTTGACTGACGTATACCAATAGCTGCGGAAAAGTTTTTTTGATTCATCTTCAGATCAGTTCGTAGCTCTTTTATTTTTTCTGAAATAGATGATTCCTGCATATTATCCACCTCCTTAAAAGCTCTAGTAGATATGGGGAGTAATCCCCATATCTACTAGAGAGATCACTATTTGCCGGATCTGGTTTTGAACGAAGCAGAACCGACATATGGAAAATATGGAATGTTACGAAAGCAGTTCTTAAAAGAACACAGATCAGCAAGGTATCAGTATCTGTTATTGACTGGAAAACTGAATGAACATCTGAACCAGACAGATCAGGAAGCCAGAGAACAGGTGGAAATGCTTATGAAACAGATGGCAGAAAAAAAGGGTGTAACTGAAGAATTAAAGGTACAGGATCAGATGAAGTGGGTTGGGTTAATGAATAATATAAAAGTTAGTGCAGAAGAGATTATATTGAAAAACATGGTATATGTGTGAGTGTGAGAGAAGAGATCGCTCTTTTACACTTTTGTATATATCAGAATAGCATTTTAGAAAACACTATGGTAAAATAAGGTGAAGGTAAATCGGAATTGCAGATTTAGAAAAATTGAGGGTATTTGAAAAAAGATTGTAACCCTTAAGAGGCGAGAGTAAATATGGTTTATAGGAAATCTTGTGCTGTTACACTTTCTTGACATTTTCATGACTGTTCTAAGGATATTTTTACATTTGCCTGAGCTATACTTTAGCCATACCGAACAACCGGTAAATAAAAAATCAGGAGGAACTAAAATGATGAACAGATTATTCAAAAGAGGAATGTTAATAGCACTTGCAGCAGCAATGACTACATCCGCAGGTGTTCCTGCCATGGCTGCCCAGAAGGAGACACAGGAGGAGACAGTGACTACATCAGAGGTAACACAAACAAATGTAGATTATGGTTCTCTCACTCAGAAGGAGATTGAAGAGTTTAACTCCATTTATGACCGACTTGACGCTATCGACAAAGAGGTAATGAAAGATGCAGATGGTCTTTCTGATGAAGATATCTATGCCAGATACGATCAGTATCAGGATGAAACCGATACCCTCATGGATCGCCTTGAGGAGCTTGATAAAAAAGCCGGGTGGATCGACAACGAGGAATATGAATATTCCGAGGATGAGTATAATGCTCTGTACGATACAGGCAAGCTCACCGCAGAGGAAGCAGAACAGCTTCAGAAAGCATATGAAAGAATCGAAGAAATTGATGCGGAAGTGTGGACGGACGATGATCTTTCAGACGATGAGATCGAAGCCCGCTATGCAAAGTATGATGACGAGATTACATCACTGAACGCACAGATTGAAACGCTTGAAAAGAAAGCGGGTTGGTATGAGGGATACTATGGAAATTTGAGCGAAGATGAAATCAATCAGCTTAACAGTATTTACAATAAAATTGATGCAATCTATGACAATATTTATAACGGCTCTGATAACCTCTCTGAAGAGGAATTTGCTTCTCGCTATGCGAAGTATTCAGATGAGATTGATGCTTTGGAGGCACAGGCAATCGCTCTTGAAGCGAAAGCAGGTGGAACTAAAATACAGATATACTGATTTTGAAAGATATAATATGGGGAATCTCACAGAATTTCTGAGGGGCTCCCCTCATGTGGGATTAAAGATATGGCAAAAAAAATCTATTTGGCAGATGATGAACAGGATATACGAGAAATACTCACAGAATTTTTATCCAATGCCGGATATGAGGTAACAGCATACAAGAATGGTGATACACTCTTTTCTGCTTTTCAGGAGAAGCCCTGTGATCTTGTTATTCTTGATATTATGATGCCGGGTTCAGACGGTCTTTCCATATGTAAAAAGCTAAGGACAATATCATCAGTTCCTATTATTATTTTGACGGCAAAGGATTCAGAGTCTGACCATATGAAGGGATTTATGTATGGAGGGGATGACTATCTGATTAAGCCATTTTCGCCGTCACTTCTTGTTGTCCGGGTAAATGCGTTGTTCCGAAGAGTTGAAATGAATATACCGGTAAAGGCAGATATTTCCTTTGGTGATGTGTGTTTTTCATGGGAGAAGCATAATGCCATTGTGAAAGAGCATGATATTGGTCTGACTATGACAGAATTTTCGCTTCTGGGATGTCTTATGGAACATGGTGGAACGGCAATCCCCCGGAATGAAATTCTCGACAAAGTATGGGGAATAGATTCTACGGAGATAGAAACCAGAGTTGTCGATGAGACAGTAAGAAGAGTCAGGCAGAAAATGAAGACCGCAGGCAGCAAAGTTCGCATTAGTGCTGTCTGGGGCTATGGCTATAAACTGGAGGATTGTAATGAATAAGACACGTTATAAAATTGCCACACTTACAGGTTCCGCCGTTATGGCAGCCATGCTTTTGAGCCTGCTGATTCTGAACATAGTTTTTAATAAAAAAATAGAGCTGAGAGCTGAGAATGCAATTAAAAACGTTTTTACTTTGGATTCAGACGAATATTTGAATTACGAATCTGAAAATGATACGGGCTCTTTATATTATGCCTCACTTGTATATATGGGGGCAGATTCAGAAAACAGGGATGACATATATCAGATTCTGACACCCAAAGAGAAGAAACTTATTGACTGGTATGAAACACACCCGTCTGATGAAATGCAAAGGGCAAAAATTAACGAAGCAACTTATTATATGAAAGCCAGAACAGAGTATTACGAAGACAGCAATGAGAGATTACTTGCTTATGTGGATGTTACCGGCGAACCAGAACTCATAAAAGAAATCAGTTTTGGTGTTTTGCTGGATGCTTTTGTCATTGCCGCTCTCGGTGCTGCCATTGGATATTTTCTCGGGAAAAAACTTGAACAAAATGACAAAGCTCAGAAGACCTTTTTTGAAAATACATCTCACGAATTAAAAACCCCGCTTATGGCAATTTGCGGATATGCGGAGGAGATTGAAATGGGAGTCATTACCGATTATTCTCAAGCGGGCAGAATGATAGTGTCTCAGACGGAGCGTATGAGTAAACTTATTGAGGATATCCTGTATTTATCAAAAATGGAAAGCGGTACGGAACCATTAAAGTGTGAACCAATAGAAATGGCATCACTGGTTCAAGATATTTTGATGCCGCTTGAAGGAATTGTGAACAGGCGAAACCTTTCAGTATCGTTAGAACTGGACGAAGGATATGTCAACGGAGACCCGGAGAAGCTGGAACACGCTGTTGCTAACCTGATAACTAATTCCGTAAAATATGCGTGTAGTCAAATCGAAATATCGTGGAAAAATCAAGTCCTTTCCATCTGGAACGATGGAGGAGAACTTAGCACAGAGGATTTTTCCCATATGTTTGAACGTTTTCATACGGGACAAAACGGAAACAGCGGAATAGGGCTTGCCCTCTCAAAAGAAATCGTTGAAATGCACGGATGGAAACTTAGTGCGAAAAATGACAGGCATGGCATATGTTTATCAATGGTATGCCACAGTTAATTTAGGAACAATCAGGTTTACAGCTTCCAGTTTGTTGAGATGTTGCAAAATTTGGAATCAGGAGAGAATAAGAATGATTAACAATTTAATGTACATAGAATTAAAAATGGGATATTCTGATGATGATCCGGCATGGATTGGATATGTCAAAACTTCAAAAAGTAGAATAAAAATTTTTTGACATTTCTGCACATGCGTGCTAATATGATTATAGAAAAAGAGTGCTACCGATAGACGGTTAGTCCGATATATGTTTTGACAAAAATTGCCGCTTAGTTTACCAGACCAGGGCGGCTATTTTTGTGGTTTAGTTTCTTCGAATTGAGTTTACCTGACGACGATCCAGTCTATACCCTGAAAAAAGTGATGGAGGAATTAGATTTTTCTGGCTTGTTAGCCAATTGTTCAGATAAGGGAAGAACCGGGTACAACCCAATTATGATGTATGCTGTAGTTACCTATGCAAATATGCGTGGAATACGTTCTGTTGACCGTATTGTTGATCTGTGTGAAAGAGACCTTGCTTTTATCTGGCTGACGCGCGGACAAAAACCGAAACGTGATGCTTTTTATGACTTTAAAAACAGGAAGCTGACATCTGATGTCCTGGATGACCTGAATTACCAGTTTATGCGGCGGCTGCAGAAAGAAGGGCTGGTCACATTAAAAGAACTTTTTATTGACGGTACAAAGATAGAGGCAAATGCGAACCGTTATACTTTTGTATGGCGTGGAAGCATCAATTATCATCTGGCAGGACTTCTGGACTCTATCGACCAGCTTTTTGAAAAATATAATTCTTTTTTGCAGGAGAATGATTATGGAACAA
>NZ_QULA01000038.1:0-790 GCF_003481595.1 Blautia sp. OM07-19 | reverse complement strand
AATTCTTTTTTGCAGGAGAATGATTATGGAACAAAGTACGAGCTGGGAAATGCACAGATGTTTGTGATCGAAGGGATGGATAAAGTCCGGGAAATGATCGAAAAGAACAGAAAACGAAAGCTTGTAAAACATAAAAAGCTTTCAAATAACCGTATTATAGAGATCGATAACTGTTCACCGCTTGAAATACGGAAACTCCAGAACAATCTCACGATGATCGCAGACAACGAGGAAATCGAATTCGTTTACGGAAAAGTAAAAAGAAAACCTGCACTTCAACAGCTGCATGAGGAACTGGAACAATGCGAAAAACGACTGATGGAATATAAAGAATGCTTTGAGATCATGGGAAAAAACAGAAACAGTTATTCCAAAACAGATCTGGAAGCGACTTTTATGCGTATGAAAGAAGATCACATGCTGAACGGACAGTTAAAGCCAGCATATAATGTTCAGATCGCGGTAGAGAATTATTATATCGTACATGGATATGTAAGCAGCGACCGCATCGATTATAATACCCTGATCCCGGTCCTTGAAAAACATAAGACTGCTTTCGGGAGTATTCTGGAAGAAGTAACTGCGGACAGCGGGTACTGTAGTGAAAAAAATCTGCTTTATTTAAAACGGAATGAAATATCCAGTTATATAAAACTGCAGGATTATGAAAAGCGAAAAACACGCGCTTATTCAGAAGATATCAGTAAATATTACAACATGAGGACAGGGATCTTTGAAGATGAACAGTTCTATATCTGCCATGACGGACGTGAACTGCGGCATCTCAGGA
>NZ_QULA01000037.1:1410-29034 GCF_003481595.1 Blautia sp. OM07-19 | reverse complement strand
CAAAAGTAGTTCACTCAGCAAGATATATCACATTCAAGCTGTGTAGCAGCTGCCCATATGGAAAATGCTTTAAAGATATCTTGAATACATTGTATTCAAATTAAGATTTGCTTTAGAAGATGTAAAAAAGATGTTAGAAAGTTTTTTTGAGGCATATAACAAAATGATTAAGATCCCGCAAACCCGCATAAACACTGAGTTTTTTATCACCAAAGAAAAACACCGTCCCCGCAGCTCCTACGTCTGCAAAAACAGTGTTCTTAGTGCGCCTTCAGGGGCTCGAACCCTGGACACCCTGATTAAGAGTCAGGTGCTCTACCAACTGAGCTAAAAGCGCATTCCTTATTTAGTTGTGCGTCTGTGTTCTCAACGCAAGAATTATTATATGCAACTCTATACCAAAAGTCAAGGAAATTTTTATAATTTTTTAAAAAAATTTTATTTTTCCTGTTTTCCGCCTTTTTTCGGCGGCATGGAGTCAAGGAATTTGCCTAATTCTGTGGCGTTTTTCCTGATTTTTGACATGCGATCATTCAATTGCCTGTGGTCGTAGGTAAACTGGGCGAGCTTTGTCTGAACGCGGTTGTTTCCTTTTCTGGCTGGCATGGCATATCCTCCGGAAGTTGTACCCCGCAGCCGGCATCAGCCACGCTGCGAAGATTCTTCCTATATAATATGCTCTTTCTATTTCGTATGTGCGCCCTGCTTCGCGATCAATTTGCAAATAGGATTTCCCATAGAAGAAAACTTCTCCTCATACTCCGTCATCACATTACCTTCCATCATCTCTGCCTGATTATGAAGGTCAAAGGTATGTGCCAGGAGCTTCCATCCTGCCGCCTCGACTTCCTCCAGAGAAAACTCAAATAATCCCTTATTATCTGTCTTAAATTCCACCACTCCGTCATCTGCCAGGATCTGCTCATAACGCGCGAGGAATTCACGGGATGTCAGTCTGCGCTTCGCATGACGTGCCTTCGGCCACGGATCGGAGAAATTCAGATAAATCTTCTGCACTTCACCCTTCTCAAAGATTTCCGGGAGCAATCTTGCATCGATGCACATAAACATCAGATTTGTAAGCTTCTCTCCTTCTCCCTCCAGTCTCTCTCTCTTCTGGAGTGCACGGAGAAGCACACTGTCATACATCTCGATCCCTACATAATTGATCTCCGGATGAAGCTTCGCCATATCCATAAGGAAGCGGCCTTTTCCCATACCAACTTCAATATGAAGCGGCTGGTCTTTCGGGAACACCTGTGCCCATTTGCCCTTGTGTGATGCCGGTTCCTGCACTACATAGTTACTTCCTGTAATGGCGTCCTTCGCGCCTGGTATATTTCTTAATCTCATAATCTATAATATTCTCCATTTTTCTTATCCTGTTTCTTTCTATCATACATGTTTTTTATATTTGGAACAAGTATTATTCGTAATTATTGTTTATTTTGTATTTTGTATATTTAATATAAAGAATTCGACCACTTTTTATGCAATATATACTAGAAATTCACACGTAAAAGGTGTATTATATGGTCAAGTTCCAATAAAACCAGGTCAAAGGAGGGTAAAAAATGGAGCAGATACTTAACAAGTTATCTGAAATAGAAACGACTGCCCGACGTATCATGGAAGATGCGGACCGGACGAAAGCAGCTCTTTCCTCAGAAATGGAACAGCAATGCAGGGATTTCGATGCAGCTCTGGAGCAGGAAACCAACAAAAAAATACAGGAACTTCGCAACAGTCTTGAAGAGCAGAAAGACCAGGAACTTACACTTCTCCGACAAAAAACAGAGAAGACTCTTAACGATCTGGATGCTTATTACAGACAAAACCACCAGCAGCTCTCGGAAGATTTATTCCACAGGCTCCTTGAATGCTGAAAGGAGTGATGCAATATGGGAAATCTCCTTTCCTACAGCGGAATCTCCACCAAGATCCGCGCCATGCAGAGCAAGCTGATAAACGAGGAACAGATCCGTGAGATCCTGGAGCTTTCCAGTATCCCTCAGGTAACAGCCTATCTCAAACGGACACCGGAATATTCCAAAGTCTGGGCTTCCCTGGATGAGGCTTCTACCCATCGAGGACAGCTTGAGAAACTGTTGAAAGCTTCTATCTTTCACAATTTTTCAAAAATATATCAGTTTTCCAACCCGGAACAGCGCAGGTTTCTGGATCTGTATTCCAGACGCTATGAGATCCGCGTGCTGAAGGAGATCATGACCAATCTGTTTGATCACCGCGACACGGATCCCGTCGATGTTTCTCCTTATCGGGAGTTTTTTCGCAGACATTCCCGGCTGGATATTGACCGACTGGTCGCCTGCACCAATATGGAGGAATTTATCAATGCTCTGAAGGGAAATGAATTCTATGGTCCGCTCTCCAGAATCCAGAATCGCGAAAATGCACTTCTGTTTGATTATGGAATGGCTCTCGACCTTTATTATTTTTCCCTGATCTGGCATGTGCGTAAGAAACTTTTTTCCGGAAATGATCTCGCAGAGATCACCAAAGCTTATGGAGAGAAATTCGATATGCTGAACCTTCAGTTTATCTTCCGCTCCAAGCGTTATTTCAATATGGCACCGGCTGACATTTACGCGCTGCTGATCCCAATGAATTACAAACTCAAAAAAGAAGAAATCTCTTCTCTTGTGGAAGCCGCATCCTATGAAGAAACCCAGTCTATTTTCCGCAAGACCTACTACGGCAGGAAATACAGTCATATTTCCGCCCAGAATATCGAAGAATTCTATAACTACATGCTTCGCACCACTCTGGAAAAAGAAGCACGCAAGGATCCTTATTCTGTGGCAGTCCTGTACTCCTACCTGTATCACAAAGAACACGAAGTAAACCGCCTGACCATTGCCATCGAGTGTGTCCGTTATGGTATCCCGGCGGAAGAAGCAATACGGTATATTCGTAACAACTAAAATCCCGGAGGTATTTTACTTTGATTGAAAAAATGAAATTTTTAAGCATCACCGGGCCAAAGGCGGATATTGACAGACTGACCAAGACCTACCTTTCCAGGTACGAGATCCATCTGGAAAGTGCTCTCGCAGAGCTCACGGATGTCGCCAACCTGTCGCCTTTTCTGGAGATCAACCCCTATCGGGAAGCATTAACGATCATTGACAGTTTCTACGAACAGCTCGATGAATCCGAGAGAGCCACTTCCGAACAGATGGATGTTGAAACTGCTCTCGCCACTGTCGACAGGATCCAGAAACATGCCAATATCCTGGAGGAGCAGAAACAGAAACTTCAGGAAGAACATGCCGGAATGGTAGAATCACTCAAGATCATCCGGCCTTTCAAAGATCTGGATTACGATATCTCAACAATCCTGAACTTCAAATATATCCATTATCGGTTCGGACGTATCGAGAAACAATATCTGCAGAAATTTGAGAAATACATTTATGACAATCTGGACACCTTATTCATCAAATGCGGAGAAGATGACCAGTACGTCTACGGCGTTTATTTTGTCCCTGAACACGAAGCTCATAAGGTACATGCTGTTTATTCTTCCATGCATTTTGAACGTATCTTCGTTCCGGATGAATACCAGGGTACCGCCAGACAGGCTTTCGAGAAACTCGACAAACGCCACCGCGATATCCACGCAGGATTAGATGCAAACAAGGCAGAATATCAGCATTTCCTCACAAGCTACGCCGACAAGATTGTTTCTGCCAAGGCAGCCCTGGAAGCCTGCTCAAGAAATTTCGATATCCGTAAACTTGCAGCCTGCACACAGGGTGAAGCGAACACATTCTACATCCTCTGCGGCTGGATGACCGAAAAAGATGCCCTCGCATTCCAGAAGGACATCCAGGATGATGACAAGATCTTCTGTCTCATGGAAGATCAGCAGGCACCGGCGAAGAAAAAACCGCCGACCAAGCTTCGAAACCCGAAACTTTTTAAACCATTTGAAATGTATGTCAAGATGTACGGTCTTCCGGCTTACAACGAAATGGACCCGACCTGGTTTGTGGCGATCACTTACTCCTTTATCTTCGGAGCCATGTTCGGAGATGTCGGACAGGGACTGGTCCTGTTCCTCGGCGGACTGTTCCTCTACAAAACCAAAAAGATGGATCTCGCAGGCATCATCGGCTGTGCCGGTGTTTTCTCCGTTTTCTTCGGTTTTATGTACGGAAGCTTCTTTGGATTCGAAGATGTTCTCAAGGCACGGTGGCTCAAACCTATGAATGCCATGATGGATGTGCCGCTTGTAGGACGTCTGAATGCCGTATTCGTGATTGCGATCGGTTTCGGAATGTTTATCATTCTGATCTGTATGGTATTTAACATCATCAATTCCATACGGAACAAAGATGTCGAGAGAACCTGGTTCGACAGCAATGCCGTAGCCGGACTTGTATTTTATGGATCTATCGTACTGACCGTCGGACTGTTCATCTCCGGCAAAAAACTTCCGGCAGCCGCAGTCCTGACTGTAATGTTTGCAGTTCCGCTGATCCTGATGTTCCTCAAAGAGCCTCTCACCAACCTGGTAGAGAAAAAATCACAGATCTTTCCGGAACAGAAAGGTATGTTCTTTGTCCAGAGCTTCTTTGAATTATTTGAAGTTCTGCTGAGTTACCTTTCCAACACACTTTCCTTCCTGCGTATCGGTGCTTTTGCCGTCAGCCACGCCGCCATGATGGAGGTTGTCCTGATGCTCGCCGGAGCCACAGAGGGAGGAAGTCCCAATTGGATCGTCGTTATCCTCGGCAACATCTTCGTATGTGCCATGGAGGGACTGATCGTTGGTATTCAGGTTTTACGTCTGGAATATTATGAGATCTTCAGTCGTTTCTATGCAGGAAACGGACGCGAGTTCCAGCCTTTTATGAAAAAAAACAGCAAAACAGCTCAGTAAAATAACAGATTTTATTTTATATCAGGAGGATATCACCATGAACATGATCATTCAAATCGTAACCGCAATCGCACTGACACTCAGCATTATCGTACCTTTTGGCTGCTTTTTCCTCGGAGAAAAGAGCAAAAAACGCTACAAAAAATCTCTGATCGCCAACTGCTTCCTTTTCTTCGGCGTGCTTCTCGTAGCAACCATCGTAAGTTTCGCAGGAACAGCAAGCGTACAGGCTGCTTCCTCTTCTGCTGACGGACTCGCTACAGGTCTTGGCTACCTTGGTGCAGCTCTCGTTACAGGTATCTCCGGTCTTGGTTCCGGTATCGCCGTTGCAAGCTCTGCAAGCGCAGCTCTCGGTGCCCTGAGCGAAGATGGTTCCCTATTTGGTAAATCCATTATCTTCGTAGCTATGGCAGAAGGTATCGCACTTTACGGACTGATCATTTCCTTTATGATCCTTGGTAAACTCTGATCTAAGAGGCGGTTTCTATGAAAATGTATCTTATCAGCGATAACGTCGATACCTACACCGGAATGCGTCTGGCAGGTGTGGAGGGCGTCGTTGTCCATGAACGAAGTGAACTGAAGGAATCTCTGGAATATGCAGTTTCTGACAAAGAAATTGGGATCATTCTCCTTACCGAGAAATTCGGCCGGGAATTTCCTGAGATCATCGATGAAGTCCGGCTCCATCACAAAACGCCGCTGATCATCGAAATCCCTGACAGACACGGCACCGGCCGCAAGCCGGACTTTATCACTTCATATGTAAATGAAGCAATCGGATTGAAACTATAGGCAGGTGAAATGTAATGACAATAGATGAAAAGCTGCAGCACTTTTACGAGGTCTCCCTGGATGAGGCCCGTGAAGATGCCGCCAAAGCCATCCAGGACCACAAGGCATATCTTGAGCAGGTCCTGGAGGAACATAAACAATCCAGAACACAGACTGCCGAAGCTGAAGTCAAAGCTGAGGCCGAACATGTACGAAGAGAAATAAACAAGGCACTTTCTGCTGAACAGATCACCCTCAAGAGAGACTGGTCTCTCAGACAGAGTGAACTCAAAGAATCACTTTTTGCTGAAGTCAGAGACAAAGCCCTCAGGTTTACTTCCACCCCGGAATACAGCGATTATCTCTGCCGCCGCATCAAAGAAGCAAAAGATTTCGCAGAAGATGACGAGATCCAGATCTATCTTTCTGCCGGGGACAAAGAACTTGCAGATGCACTCAGTGCAAAGACAGGCTGTACACTCCTCGTTTCTTCCGAAGATTTTCTCGGAGGGATCCGCGCGGAGATTCCGGGCAAAAACATCCTGATCGATAACTCCTTTGCCACAAATCTGGCAGCAATGCGCAAAGAATTCAAATTTGACGGAGGACTGAATCATGAATAAAACAGGTATTATTTACGGTGTCAACGGTCCCGTCATCTATCTGAAAGGCGATCCCGGCTTCAAGATCTCCGAGATGGTCTATGTCGGCAAAGACAACCTGGTAGGCGAAGTCATCGGACTCAAAAAGGGCATGACCACCGTTCAGGTTTTTGAGGAGACCACCGGTCTCCGTCCGGGCGAGACTGTTACCGGCACCGGCGATGCCATCTCTGTTCTTCTCGGACCTGGTATCATCCACAATATTTTTGACGGTATCCAGCGTCCACTGGAAGAGATTGCAAAATCTTCCGGCAAATATATCTCCCGTGGTGTCAGCGTAGACTCTCTCGACACCCAGAAGAAATGGCCCGTCCATATGACCGTAAAGGAGGGCGATATCGTCCAGCCTGGCTCGATCATTGCAGAAACACAGGAAACTGCTTCTATCCTTCACAAATCCATGGTTCCTCCGGATGTCCCGGGTGGAACTGTTGTCCGTGCTGTTCCGGATGGCGATTACACGATCCTGGAACCAATCGTAACTGTCCAGCTGGACGATGGAACAACCAGAGATCTGGCACTCGCCCAGAAATGGCCGATCCGTATCCCAAGGCCGACACAGCTTCGCTATCCGGCAAGTGTTCCGCTTGTCACCGGTCAGCGTATTCTTGATACACTTTTCCCTATCGCCAAGGGCGGTACTGCTGCCGTCCCGGGTGGTTTCGGTACAGGAAAGACCATGACACAGCATCAGATCGCCAAATGGTCCGATGCGGATATCATCATCTACATCGGATGCGGAGAGCGTGGAAACGAAATGACCCAGGTTCTCGAAGACTTCAGCAAACTGATCGACCCGAAATCCGGAAACCTGATGATGGACCGTACCACTCTGATTGCCAACACTTCCAACATGCCTGTAGCAGCCCGTGAAGCATCTATCTACACTGGTGTCACCCTGGCTGAATATTACCGCGACATGGGTTATGATGTAGCGATCATGGCAGACTCCACTTCCCGTTGGGCAGAAGCTCTTCGAGAGTTATCCGGCCGTTTGGAAGAAATGCCTGCTGAGGAAGGTTTCCCTGCTTATCTTGCTTCCAAGCTTTCCGCCTTTTATGAGAGAGCCGGCATGATGCAGAATCTCAACGGAACAGAAGGTTCTGTTTCTATTATCGGTGCTGTTTCTCCACAGGGCGGTGATTTCTCCGAACCGGTCACACAGAACACCAAACGTTTCGTTCGCTGTTTCTGGGGACTTGACAAATCTCTTGCCTACGCGAGACATTTCCCGGCAATCCACTGGCTGACCAGTTACAGTGAATATCTGGAAGACCTGACTCCGTGGTACAGGACTCACGTTTCCCCGAAATTTGTCGCAGACCGCAACCAGCTCATGGCGATTCTCAACCAGGAAAGTTCTCTTATGGAGATCGTCAAACTGATCGGTAGTGACGTCCTCCCGGATGACCAGAAACTGACACTTGAGATTGCAAGAGTCATCCGTCTGGGATTCCTCCAGCAGAACGCTTTCCATCAGGAAGATACCTGCGTTCCAATGGAAAAACAGTTCCAGATGATGGAAACGATCCTTTATCTGTATGAGAAATCCAAGGCACTCATCAACAGAGGTATGCCTGTTTCCGTATTAAAAGAGGACAATATTTTTGAACGTATCATTTCGATCAAATACGATGTTCCGAACAATAAGCTGGACAAATTTGAACAATACAGACAGGACATCGACACATTCTACAACAAAGTATTAGAGAAAAACGGCTGACAGGAGGGACTTATTTATGGCAATCGAATATCTGGGATTAAGCGAGATAAACGGCCCTCTGGTAGTTCTGGAAGGGGTAAAAAACGCATCCTATGAAGAGATCGTAGAATTTCACATGGATGACGGAACACAGAAGATCGGTCGTATCGTAGAAATCTATGAGGACAAAGCTGTTATCCAGGTTTTTGAGGGAACAGACAACATGTCCTTGAGCAATACACACACACGCCTTACAGGGCATCCGATGGAGATCGGTCTTTCCGAGGAGATCCTCGGACGTACCTTCAATGGTATCGGACAGCCGATCGACGGTCTGGGCGAGATCACTCCGGAGGTAAGCCTTAATATCAACGGACTTCCTCTGAACCCTGTAAAACGTGAATATCCGCGAAACTATATCAACACCGGAATCTCCGCGATCGATGGTTTGACCACCCTGATCCGTGGACAGAAACTTCCGATCTTTTCCGGAAACGGTCTCCCGCATGACAAGCTTGCCGCACAGATCGTACAGCAGGCTTCTCTGGGTGATGACTCCGATGAGGACTTTGCAATCGTGTTTGCTGCAATGGGTGTTAAATACGATGTCGCTGAATTTTTCCGCCGTACTTTCGAAGAGAGCGGCGCATCTGACCACGTAGTTATGTTTCTGAACCTTGCCAATGATCCGGTCGTAGAACGACTTCTGACTCCGAAGATCGCACTGACCGCCGCAGAATATCTTGCTTTTGAAAAAGGCATGCACATCCTTGTTATCCTGACAGATATCACTTCTTTCTGCGAGGCAATGCGTGAGGTTTCTTCCTCCAAGGGTGAGATTCCTTCCCGTAAAGGTTATCCGGGCTATCTTTACAGTGAACTTGCTACTCTTTATGAGCGTGCAGGTATCGTGCAGGGCGGCAAAGGTTCTGTTACACAGATCCCGATCCTGACCATGCCGAACGATGATATCACACATCCGATCCCTGACCTTACCGGTTACATCACCGAGGGCCAGATCGTTCTGGACCGCCAGCTTCACGGTCAGGCAATCTATCCGCCGATCAATGTACTTCCTTCCCTCTCCCGTCTGATGAAGGACGGTATCGGTGAGGGCTTTACAAGAGAGGATCATCAGGACGTTGCAAACCAGCTTTTCTCCTGCTACGCAAAGGTTGGAGATGCCAGAGCACTTGCCTCTGTTATCGGTGAAGATGAGCTTTCTCCTCTGGATAAGCGTTATCTGGTATTTGGAAAAGCTTTTGAGGCAGAGTTTGTCGGTCAGTCTGAAACCGAAAACCGAAGCATCACCGAAACCCTGGACAAAGGCTGGGAACTTCTCGGACTGCTTCCGAAGGACGAACTTGACCGTATCGACACCAAGATCCTGAACAAGTATTACAAAGAAACTGTTCGCTGAGGGGAGGTGACATTTTATGGATCCTAATACCTTCCCCACCAAGGGAAACCTCATCCTTGCAAAAAACTCTCTCGCTCTCTCTCGCCAGGGATTTGAGCTGATGGACAAGAAGCGTAACATTCTGATCCGTGAAATGATGGAGCTGATCGACCAGGCAAAGGACATCCAGTCCCAGATCGATGAAACTTTCCGTGCCGCCTATACAGCACTCCAGAAAGCCAACATGGAACTCGGTATTGCCTTCGTCGAACAGGTTTCGTACACAGTTCCTGTGGAAAACTCCATCCGCATCAAGACCAGAAGCGTTATGGGTACAGAGATCCCGCTTGTGGAATATGACAAGCAGACGACAAATACACCAACCTACGCTTATTACAGCACCAGAATGTCACTGGATGAAGCCAAGGCCGCTTTTGAAAAGGTAAAAGAGCTTTCCATCCAGTTATCCGGCATCGAAAACGCCGCGATCCGTCTGGCTGCCAATATCAAGAAGACACAGAAACGTGCCAATGCACTCAAGAACATCACGATTCCTAAGTATGAGGCACTTACTAAGGATATCCAGAATGCACTTGAGGAAAAGGAACGTGAGGAATTTACGAGGTTGAAGGTTATCAAACGAATGAAACAGAACTCCTCCGGGAGATAGGATACAGCCCACACCGCAAATATGCGGGTGGGCTGTATTTATTTGCAAAATTATCAGATAATTATTGTTTGAAACCTTAAAATAACTCTTTTGGCTGAAAAACTTTTTAATATTTGCACTATGAAAATGTCAATAGGATTTATTATCTTTTTCGCCATTTTTTTATTTTCATTATTATTGACCAAAACATTTGTTTCTTTTCATTTTATGTAAATCTGGTATTCCACATCCAATTTTTGTGGATAATGTGGATAACTTTGTGTATAACTCAATTTTCCAGTAAAATCAACCATTCTGAAATGTGGATAACTTTTGCACCTAAATCGACATTATCCACATTTTCCGACAAGTTTTGTGCAATTTGCCAGATGGTCGATTTTGTCCGATTTTCTTCGACAAAATTACTGTCACACAGTTTTTTGTTATAAAAATATACATGCAGATATTTTCCCCTGGCTCAGCTTTTTTTATACCAAAAAAGCCCGCAGAACCTTGCGTTCCGGGGCCTTATCTTTGATAGTTTTTCGTATATTTTATTTCACGTAGGTTCCGACTCCAACCGGTGTATCGTAATTGTAATCTGTGATCACGATTCCTTTATTGGAGTTCAGCGCGTGGACAACTTTACCATCGCCGATATAGAGAGCAACGTGGTTGATCCCACCTGCTCCGTAGAATACCAGGTCGCCTGTCTCCATCTGGCTGATATCTTTTTTCTGGGATGCTTCATACTGAGCTGCTGCCACTCGCGGAAGGTCATATCCAAACTCTTTAAAGACTGACATTACAAATCCGGAGCAGTCAGCACCGTTTGTCAGACTTGTACCACCGTAGACGTATGGATTTCCTACAAACTGAACGGCGAACTGTGCAATATTTTCTCTGTGTTCCACACGCGCCTGCTCTGCCTTGCGAGCTTCTTCCTCTGCTTTTTTTCTGGCTGCCTCCTGGGCTTCCTCGCGGATCCTTGTGGTCTCTTCCTTGATCTCCTGCGCTCTGCGCTCTACTTCACGGGCATCGATCACTTTCCGGGATGCCTGTTTCTTTTCCTGGTAATCCTGTGCCTGGCTCTGCGCCTGCGCTACGATCTGGTTTGCGATCGCGCTGATATCGCCAGTCTGAGTATCATCACTTCCGTCGCTGAACAGTCCGTCCTCGGCATCTGTGAAATCTGCCTCATCTTCGCTGTCATCAACTTCTTCCATTTCAATCTGAACATCGCTGTCTGAGCTTCCTGAACTCAAGTCCGCTGCCTGAACACCGGTATATGCAGAAACGCTCATGCATGCACATAATAACATCACTGTTATTCTTTTTTTCATCAAATTCTCCTTTATAAAAAACTGCCATTTTTTGCCAAAATACTGCCCTATGGTATCACAATCGCCCGCACCTGTCAATTTACCGTAGCAGCGAGGCAAATTTTACGTCTTGACATGCAATAAAAAAGCAGCTCCAGCCATCCACTAGAACTGCCTTTTTTACATATTTTCTGCTTATTTTTCTATCAGGTAGCGTTGCACGGAGGCGACTGCATTTGCCCCGTCAGCCACTGCTGTCACAACCTGGCGAAGATTTTTGGTACGGATATCACCTGCTGCAAAGATTCCCGGTGTACTTGTCACACCGTCCTCTCCTGCGATGATATAACCGCTCTCATCCAGATCAACCAGCCCTTTGAATTTCTCTGTATTCGGAAGAATTCCAACAGCGATAAAAACTCCATCAACTGCGATCGTTTTTCCCTCATCTGTTTTGACATTGTGGACTTTGATATCTTCTACCTTGTCAGTTCCCTCGATAACCGTCGGTACGCTATCCCAGACCATTTCCACATTTGCACACTTAAACAGCTTGTCCTGAAGCACCTTGTCGGCGCGAAGTTCATCCCTTCTGTGAACAAGATAAACTTTCTTACATGTTCTGGAAAGAAGGATCGCATCCTCTACTGCCACATTTCCTCCTCCGACTACAGCAACTGTTCCATCCTGGAAAAAAGCTCCATCACAGGTCGCGCAGTAGGACACGCCCATTCCACTGAGTTCTTCTTCCCCCGGAATCCCAAGCTGGCGGTGTGCCGCACCACATGCAAGGATCACCGCTTTCGCCATATATCTGTTCTTCTTTGTGCGGATCACTTTAAGCCCGTTTTCCTCTTCGATGGAAAGCACTGGCTCTCTCTTCGGTTTGATTCCAAGCTTTTCTGCATGTTTTACCATGGTCTCTCCGAGATCCAGTCCTGTGATTCCCGGAAGTCCTGGATAGTTGTCCACCTCATAAGTATCCACGATCTGTCCGCCCTGCACAAATTTCTTCTCAAGCCACAGAGTATTCAGCTTGCCTCTTGTCGCATAGATCGCTGCGCAGATTCCTGCCGGTCCTGCACCCAGAATCGCCAGATCATATATTTCTTCCATTAGATCAACCTCGCTTTCTTAACTCCTGAAACCAAGTTTAGCATACAATCCCGTTTTTTCCAATAAGATAGTAAAAACCTTTCTTTTGAGAGGAATCTATGAAACCTTCTCTTCGCAGACCCCGTTCTCCGATCGTTATCGCACTTCTTTTGTCTCTCACACTGGTTATCGGGCTTTTTATTGGATGGCTGTCCGGAAGTGTAATATCTAAGGACAAAGCTTTCCGCTCCCTCACCCGAAAAATCTTTCAGGAAGAAGTATCCGGAAGCATGCTGACACTCCATTATTCCCTTGCTTATCCCGAAAAAAAATATATTTCCAGACCTTCTCCCACCCTCGGAACGATCTCCGATGACACCAGTGCTACATATCAGAAATATGAGCAGTATCTCCGGAAGCTGAAAGATTTCACTCCTTCCGGTCTGACCCGTCAAAATCAGATCACGCGGGATATGCTGCTCCTTTACTATCAGACACAGCTTTCTGCCAGAGATTATACGCTTCTCGACGAACCGTTAAGCCCAAGTCTTGGCATCCAGGCACAGCTTCCTGTTCTGCTGGCAGAATATGCCTTTTATGACGATCAGGATATTGCGGACTATCTGAACCTTCTCACCTCGGTAAAGCCATATTTTCAGAGTATTCTCGCCTATGAACGCCGCAGATCTGATGCAGGATATTTCATGAGCAATGCAACTTTAAACCGTATTCTGGAACAGTGCAGTACCTTTATCAAAGATCCACAGAACAACTATATGCTGGATGTTTTTGCCCGGAAACTCAAAGATTACGGCCGTTTTTCTGAAAAAGAACAGGCAAAGCTGAATGAACGCCACAAAGAGATCCTGCTTACCAGTGTGATTCCTGCTTATCAGGAACTGATGACAGGGCTGAATGAATTAAAAAATACCGGAACTTCCAGCCGTGGGCTCAGTCATTTCAAAGGAGGGAAGGAATATTACCGTTATCTTCTGCAGTCTCAGACTGGTTCTTATCTCTCCGTCGAAAAGATCCAGCAGCGACTTACTTCTCAGCTTGCAGAAGATATGCACACGGTCCAGCAGATGCTCAAAGAGCAGCCATCACTCCTTCGAAAACTCACGAATGGTGCAGAAATAAAAGATTTTGAACCGGCGTCTGCCCTTCAGTATCTGAACCAGCAGATGCAGAAGGATTTTCCTGCTCTCGATACCACCGATTATGAGATCCGCTATGTTCACGAATCCATGGAGGATTTTCTGAGTCCTGCATTTTATCTCACACCGCCACTGGATACGGGCAGGCCGAATGTGATCTACATCAACCGTGCAGGCAGCCGGTCCAATCTGGAGCTTTTTACAACGCTATCCCACGAAGGATTTCCGGGGCATCTGTACCAGACTGTTTTTTTCGGAAAGACACAGCCGGACGACATCCGATATCTGATCACCTCGGGCGGCTATGTTGAAGGCTGGGCGACTTATGTCGAATCCTACGGATATCAGTATGCCGCTTCCCTTCTCTCCGACAAGGCTGCTGCTGATATCACCACCCTGATGTGGAAAAACCGCAGTATCAACCTCTGTATTTATTCTCTGCTTGATACCGGTATCCACTATCAGGGCTGGAATCAGGCTGCCGCCGCAAAGTTCCTGAATGCTTTCGGTATCCAGGATGAAAAAGTAATCGCAGAGATTTACCAGTATATCGTGGAAACTCCCGGAAACTATCTCAAATACTATCTCGGCTATCTGAATTTTCTCGACCTTAAGACCTCTCAGCAGAAAAAACTTGGAGATTCTTTTGACCTCAGAGAATTCCACCGCCAGGTCCTGGAGATCGGCCCGGTGCAGTTTCCTGTTCTTGCAAAATATATGCAGCCTGCTGCCGACAGTTCTTCATAATGCTACCTCCTCGCTGTGCAAAAAAAAGCAGGCATGTCCATCGTTCTGATGATATGTCTGCTTTCTGTATTTCTTTTATTTGTCATTTCCATAAGTCCGGAAAAACTTCTGGAGTTTCGTCAATGCCCTTGTCAGCACCTCTGTCTCTTCTTTGTCCATGCCATCAAGCACTTCCATGACCATCTTCTCGTGGAACATCCGATGATGGAAATATGCTTTCTCCCCCTTTTCAGAA
Organism: Blautia sp. OM07-19; assembly: GCF_003481595.1. Lineage (NCBI taxonomy): Bacteria > Bacillati > Bacillota > Clostridia > Lachnospirales > Lachnospiraceae > Blautia > Blautia sp. OM07-19. The sequence goes on along the minus strand of NZ_QULA01000037.1, from coordinate 14,383 downwards.
AGAGATACCAGTACAACCCTGCGGTCCTCCTCGCTTCGGCTGCGCTCTACATATCCCTTCTTGACCAGGTGATTGATCGCGATCGTCAAAGTTCCCACCGTCACAGATACCGCACGTGCCACCGTGGACATATTCTTCGGTTCCCGGATTCCGATCGCTTCGATCACATGCATGTCGTTTACGGAAATATCCTTATATTCTGAGGTGAGCAGCGCACGCTCTTCCACATCCATGATCTCGTTGAACAGTTTTACCAGAACATCATTTACAGTTTCGTATGAATTCATCAGCATACCCCTTCCCTGTCTGTTTCTTTATTATAGCGTAAAGTAATTTGAAACACAAAGCAATTTTTTTAACAACATCTTTTTTTGCTGAGTTTAATTTGCTATAATGGGGAAATGAAAGGAAATAAATTTATGAAAAAAAATAAGAATATACCACTGAATCTCAGGGAACAGATGAATTCCCGTATTGGTCTGATCTGCTCCGTTATTTTACTGCTGCTTCTCGTTGCAGGGTTACGTCAGCTTGACTACAACCTTATCGAGAAACCCAAAGAAGAAGCTGCCAAAGTCGCCCAGAAGGAAGCAGAAGCGGCAAAGAAAGCTGCTGAAGAACCGGAAGTTTCCACAGCAAGTGTGATCGCTGTCGGCGACAATCTTTATCACGGAAGTCTGATCGAATCCGGCGAAAATGATTCCGGAACCTGGAATTATGATCAGATTTATGACAAAGTACGTGATGAGATCCAGGCTGCTGATGTGGCAATGGTCGACCAGGAGACTGTTTTTACTACAGAACATGATGCTGTCAGCTCTTACCCGTCTTTTGCAACTCCTACGGAAGTCGGTGATGCACTGATGAATGCAGGATTCGATGTGGTAGAATCCGCAACAAACCATATCGATGATTATGGAATTGATTTTCTTCAGGAAACCTTTAATTTCTGGAGCAGCAAATATCCGGATGTTCCTGTCCTTGGAATCCACCCGACACAGGAAGATGCTGATACAGTCAAGACACTGGAAGTAAACGGGATTACGATTTCTTTTCTGGATTATACATACGGAACCAACAACGGCGGGGTCGGCGAAGGAAATGAATACATGATTGATCTCTTCGACAAGAATAAAGTCTCCACCATGATCCAGAAAGCCAAAGCCTCCAGCGACGTGCTGATCTTTGTCGCTCACTGGGGCAAGGAAGAAGAACCGATGCCTACGGAATATGAGAAAGAATGGGCCACCTTCCTGATGCAGCAGGGTGTTGATGTCGTAGTCGGCGGTCATCCACATATCCTGCAGCCTTATGGACGGATGTCTGACGATCAGGGACACAATATGCTGATCTTCTACTCCCTTGGAAACTTCGTTTCCACTCAGCAGACCCTTACCGGGCTTCTGGAAGGAATGGCAAGCTTCACCATCCAGAAAACTGTCAAGAACGGTGAAACAACGATCGATATCCTCGATCCGACTGTCAAACCAATGGTCATGCATTATAACAAAGATGAAGGCGTGTTTAATCCATATATGCTCGAAGACTACACCGAAGAACTCGCTTCTCAGCACGGTGTGAAAGACATCATCGGAGACGAATTCACCCTGGCAAACCTCCAGGCCAAATTTAAAGAGATCATGTCCATGAATGTAGAACCATCCACCAGAACAGACCTTCTCGATGTATCCTTCGATTATGAACTCAACATGATCAACTCAGACGGAGACATCGTAGACGACATCTGGTCCACCAGCGCCGACGAATACCTTGCACAGCAGGGAAATTCCGACGGCAGCGACAGTTCCGGGGACTCCTCCGAGGATTCTGAGGATTCGTCATACGATGACTCGTCCTATGATGATTCATACGATGATTCATACGACGACAGCTACTACGACGAAGACTACTAAAGACTTATTTATCCAAAGACAGGACAGCGCAGCTCCTCCGTCCCATATTCTTTGTTTTTTCTCACCTCCAACATGCGATAACGTAAATGCCGTACTATAGTTGGATAACTCAGTCAACTATAGTACGGCATTGGACCTTATCGCAACAACAGCCTCTCCGCATTCCCTTCCGTCACCGCAATAACCTCATCTTCTGTCACACCTTTGATCCGTGCGATCTCTCTCGCCACATACACCAGATTCCTGGAATCATTCCGCTTTCCGCGATTCGGTTCCGGGCTCAGATACGGACTGTCCGTTTCCAAAACGATCTGATCAAGCGGTGCATACTCCACAACTTCCTTAAGTTTCTTCGCATTCTTAAACGTGACCACACCGCCAATTCCCAGATAAAGTCCCATATCCAGATACTCCCGCGCCATCTCCTTCGCATAAGAAAAACAATGAATGATACCGCCGTGCATTCCACCCTTCATGCAATCCTTCACTATGTCCAGAGTGTCCTTCGCAGCTTCCCTGCTGTGGATCATAAACGGCATCTGTGCCTCCCTTGCGATCTCCATCTGTGCACGGAACATCTTTTTCTGAATCTCATGCTCATGTTCTTCCTTGTGCCAGTAATAATCCAGCCCGATCTCACCGACCGCTACTGCTTTCGGCAGTTTACAAAGCTTCCGGATCTCCTCAAGAGTCTCCTCTGTCATCTTATCCGCATCATCCGGATGGATTCCAAATGCACCATAAACAAACGGATATTTTTCCATAAGAGCTTCTGTGTCCTTCAGACTTTCAAGCGAAGCACAGGCATTGACGATTTTGTCAATTCCGTTTTCCTGCATGGAATCCAGAAGTTCCTCCCTGTCTGCCTCAAAAGCTTCGTCATCATAATGAGCATGTGTTTCAAAAATCATATGTGTTTCCAATTATTCATTCTCCTCGATTATCACCAATTCATCTCCTTCATGGATCACGCCTCCATGAAGAACTCTCGTAAAAACGCCCTCTCTCGGCATGATGCAGTCGCCCATCTTCTGGAAGATCGCGCAGCCGTGATGGCATTTCTTGCCGATCTGCGTCATCTCAAGAACTACATCGTTGCATCGAAATTTCGTTCCCACCGGAAGTTTGGCAAAGTCAAAGCCTTCGACTACCAGGTTTTCTCCAAAAGCTCCATCTTCGATCTCGGCACCTTTCGCGCGGAATTCCTGGATCTTGTCATAGGAAAGAAGACTGACCTGACGGTGCCATTTGCCCGCATGTGCGTCATCCTTGATTCCCCATTCTTCTATGAATTCACCTTCCGGTATACGATACTTCTGTGTTCCTTTTTCCTTGCTGATACATACTGCGATTACTCTACCCATAATAAAAAAACCTCCTGTTTCTATTTACCCCTTTTTATTTGCGTGCACAGTTTCCTGCTTCTCCTGTCAGGATCTCGATTCCATGTCCCAGTGCATCGATGATGTATTCCAGACTTTCCTTAACCGCTTTCGGACTTCCCGGAAGATTGATGATCAGTGTCTTTCCTCGGATTCCGGCAGTTGCACGGCTCAGCATTGCTCTTTTTGTGATCGTCATGCTGTATGCACGCATTGCCTCCGGGATTCCCGGTACTCTGCGCTCAATAACTTCTTCGGTTGCCTCCGGTGTAACATCCCTCTCTGAAAATCCTGTTCCGCCTGTTGTCAGGATCAGTTCTGCCATCTCTTTGTCTGCAATTTCCTGCATTTTTCCGGCAAGCATAACCTGATCATCCGGAAGGATGTCCATGGATACAACTTCATATCCCTCACGTTCTACGATTTCTTTGATCGCAGGTCCGCTTAAGTCTTCTCTTTCGCCACGATATCCTGTATCACTTGATGTGATGATCGCTACTCGTTTCATATTTCCTCCATTTTCTTTTATCTGTTCTCAAAACGGAAATCTCCGCTTTTTCCGCCTGTTTTTTCGATCAGATGGATCTCTGACATGACCATGTGCTTGTCGATTGCCTTGCACATGTCATAAATGGTCAGAAGTGTCACCTGGACACCTGTCAGTGCTTCCATTTCCACGCCGGTTTTACCCTCTGTCTTTACAGTACAGAAAACGTGGATCCGATTTTTTTGCTGATCCAGTTCGTAATCAATGGAACATTTCTGTATCGGCAGCGGATGACACATTGGAATCAGCTCGGAAGTTTTTTTGACTCCCATGATCCCTGCAACTCTGGCTACGCCGAGGACATCTCCTTTTTTGACATTTCCTGCTGTTACTGCTTCCATGATCTCCGGTCCCACGGAAATATATCCTGTCGCCAGGGCAGTCCTGTATGTGACCTGTTTCCCGGAAACGTCAACCATCACCGCATTTCCATTCTGGTCAAAATGTGTAAAACCCTTTTCCATAAAAAGTCCTGTCTCCTTTTAAATATAAATTCAGGAAGTTCATCATAAACAGTTTCGGCAGAATTTCTGCCCTCTGTCCTGAACTTCCTGAATAAATTTTTTATAGCTTAACAGTCTTTAGCAGATTTCTGCTCCTGCCGGCATTTCTTTCTCCGGTACCATCAGGGACAGGTTTCCGTCTGCATCTTCTGCACAAAGGATCATACCTTCGCTTAAGATTCCTGCAAGTTTGGCAGGTTTCAGGTTGGTAACGACCATAACTTTCTTTCCTACCATTTCTTCTGCGCTGTAGTGAGATTTGATTCCGGATACGATCTGGCGTACCTGGCTTCCGATCTTAACCTGAGAGCAGAGAAGTTTACGGGATTTCTTTACTTCTTCGCAGGCGATGATCTCACCAACCTGGAACTGAAGTTTTCCAAAATCGTCAAATGTGATCTCTGGTTTTGCTTCGATGTCGATCACATTTTCTTCTTTTTTCTCCTCAACCGGCTCTTCTTTCTTCGGATGAAGTTCTTCTACTTTTGCAAGTACTTCTTTGAGGTCAAGACGTGCAAACAGGATCTCCGGTTTTTCGGTTACTTTGTTTCCTGACGGATAGAGTCCGAATGTCTTCAAGTCTTCAAGAGTACGTTTTTCTGCATTTAACTGCGCGAGGATGCGCTCTGTTGTCTCCGGCATGAAGGATTCCAGAAGAGTTGCTCCCATGGTGATTCCTTCAACCAGGTTGTAGAGAACGGTTGCAAGACGATCTTTCTTTGCTTCGTCTTTTGCAAGAGCCCATGGCATAGTCTCGTCGATGTATTTGTTCAGACGTTTGAACAGAGTGAATACCTCTGTCATTGCATCTGCAACACGCAGTTTGTCCATCTTCTCAGCAACCTTGCCCGGAACAGCCAGCGCAAATGCTTTGAGGTCTTCGTCAACCGGTTCAGCAACACCTTTGTTTTCTACTACGCCGCCGAAGTATTTGTTGGACATGGAGATGGTACGGTTTACAAGGTTTCCGAGAGTATTTGCAAGCTCGGAGTTCAGTCTCTCTACCATCAGTTCCCATGTGATGACACCATCGTTCTCGAATGGCATTTCGTGAAGTACGAAATAACGGACAGCATCTACGCCGAAGAAATCTACGAGTTCATCTGCATAGATTACGTTTCCTTTGGATTTACTCATCTTGCCATCGCCCTGGAGCAGCCACGGATGTCCGAATACCTGTTTCGGAAGCGGCAGGTCAAGTGACATCAGGAAGATCGGCCAGTAAATAGTATGGAAACGGATGATGTCTTTACCGATCAGATGAAGATCTGCCGGCCACAGTTTGTTGAACTGTTCAGAGCTTTCGCCGTCGCAGTCATAACCGATTCCTGTGATATAGTTTGTCAGGGCATCCAGCCATACATAAACAACGTGCTTCGGATCGAAGTCTACCGGGATTCCCCATTTGAAGGATGTTCGGGATACGCAGAGATCCTGAAGTCCCGGAAGAAGGAAGTTGTTCATCATCTCGTTTTTACGTGATTCCGGCTGAATGAAATCCGGATGTGTGTTGATGTAGTCAATCAGACGGTCTGCATATTTGCTCATTTTGAAGAAGTATGCTTCTTCTTTTGCCGGAACGCATGGGCGTCCGCAGTCCGGGCATTTGCCGTCTACGAGCTGTGATTCTGTAAAGAAGGATTCACAAGGTGTACAGTACATTCCTTCGTAATGTCCCTTGTAGATATCTCCTTTTGCATACATTTTCTTGAAGATCTTCTGAACCTGTTTCTCGTGGTCAGCGTCTGTGGTACGGATGAATTTGTCATAGGATGTGTTCATCAGATCCCAGATTCTCTTGATCTCACCGGATACGTTGTCTACGAATTCCTTTGGTGTGATTCCTGCTTCTTCTGCTTTGAGCTCGATCTTCTGACCATGCTCGTCAGTTCCTGTCTGGAAAAATACATCGTATCCTTCCTGTCTCTTGTAACGTGCGATCGCGTCTGCCAGTACGATCTCATAGGTGTTGCCGATATGCGGTTTACCGGATGTATAGGCGATCGCGGTTGTAATATAATACTTCTGCTTGTCCATTTTATTGTTCCTCCTGGATTATAATAAAAAAAGACCCCTTCTCATAGAGAAGACGAGTCCTGCCCGTGTTACCACTTCTGTTCGTTCCTGCCTCGCGGTCAGAAACCTTGTTGGGTACGATTCCATACGGATAATCCGACCAATACTGTAATAGTCTGATAATCTGCTATTGTCCTGATACCCTTCCGCTATAACAGGCGGTCCTGTTGCAGTCTGAATAGCACTAAATCTTATTTCCTTTAAGAAATTGCTTTCTGTATGTCAGGAATCCTCTCATTAACATCGATACTCATCTCGACTGCACCTCTCCCAAGCCATCTTCCATCTGCACCTGCACTTCCCTCTCAGCCACGGAAATCTGAAATTTCCTCCGGGGAATTCTCTGTAATGTGGTCAGCAAATGTACTCTCTTGTTCGTTGAGTTTGCTTATATTTTGCGGAAATTCATGTTTCCGCTCCTTTAAAAATAGTAGCATATTTACCTATGTTTGTAAACCGCGAATTTCGGTGTTATAACTATGCATAATCCTGCATATTTAGCACACACTGTCTTCTGTCAGCATCTCCTATCCAATATGAGCAGGGACTACCTAATGTTCCAATTGACGAACATATATTCTTAGTTGTATAATAAATTCAATAAATAAAAAGCAAATTATCTGACACTAACTATTTCTATTTTTCCTCAAAGGAGGTATTTTTATGCAGGCTTTATCACAGACAAATGCAGGCGATACCTGTACTATTAAATGGATGTTCGGCGTTCCGGAAATTCTTGAAACTATGCGAAAGATGGATATCAAAGAAGGCAGCACCATCCAGGTCATCCAGAAATGTCGCGACTGGCTGATCATCGGAAGCAATAACCGCCGCCTGGCAGTTGGAAATGAAGTTGCGGATCGGATACAGGTTTAGGATTCAGCAAAAAAGACCTCCTTCTGATATCATTCAGAACAAGGTCTTTTGTTATTATTTCATTTTAAATTCAATCGTCACCTTAAACAGATCCCCATCAAGATACAACTTAAATTCTCCACCCTGGAGCCGGACGAGGTCTTTGGCGATTGACAGGCCAAGTCCGCTGCCTTCGGTGTTTCGGGAGACGTCGCCGCGGATGAAACGTTCGGTGAGTTCGTCTGCGGAGATGTTCAAAGGCTGTGCGGAGATGTTTTTGAGGGAAAGCTGCACGTTTGGCCGGTCAACTTTTACATCGACGTAAACTCTTGTGTTTTCCATCGCATATTTTGATGCGTTTCCAAAAACATTCTCGAGAACTCGCCAGAGTCTGCGGCCATCTGCACAGATGATTGCTTCTTCCTCATCGAAATGAACTACCATCGTCAGATTTCTTTCTTCGAATTTCTCTTCAAATTCTCCAATCACCTGATGTACCAGTTCAACGAAATTCAGGTCCGTCATTTCCAGTGTGATATTTCCGGTGCTTGCTTTGGAGGCTTCTACGACATCTTCAGTCAATACTTTGAGCCGCTGTGCCTTGTTTTCCAAAACTTCCAGATAACCTCTGATCTTGGGGTCTTCCGGATTCTCGCGCTTGAGAAGATCCACATAATTGATGATCGAAGTAAGCGGTGTCTTGATATCATGGGAGACATTCGTGATCAGCTCTGTTTTCATGCGCTCGTTCTTGAGGCTGTTTTCTACAGCTGCATCCAGTCCCTCTCCAATATGGTTGATATAATCTGCCACCTGTTCCTGTTCACCGGAAAGTTTTTCTGTTGGAATCTTGTATTGGAGTTCTCCGTCAGTGATCTTCTTCAGACCAGCGATGATCTGCTCTCTTCCCCAGGCTTTTTTTACAAGATAATAAAGAACTGCACAGTCCATTACAATCAGCAGAAGAAAAGCAAATGCTGAACCACCATTAACCGTCATTACATAAAACATAAACTGCAAAAATACAAAGATGCCAAATAACAAAATTATTTTGACCCTGCTGATCATATTGCCACCGAGAAAGACAACCAGATCATTACATTTAGAAAAACACTTTCTTACCAATATCAGAACGTGTCGGAGCAGGCTGTCTCTCCAGAGAGATCTTGCCTTGATCCTGCGAACCAGACTCAGCCAGCCGGTCAGGAACCATCCGCCACACCAGATTCCCAGGATGCTGAATCCCGTCACTTTCCAGACCATTCGTATGTCTTCAAAATCCATTGTCTGGACGATCACCGAAGTGCCCAGCAGCCAGATCATAAATATCATCCCTGCCACAATCTCGGTATACCATCTGTCCAGGAAATTCAGATGCACTTTCTCATCTTCATTGTTTCGTCCGGCCCCGATCGTCAGGATCACAAGTCCTGCAAGTGCCAGAACCAGTGACACTACAGAAATTACCATGATCGGCACCAGCCATGGTTCAAACTTCTCATAGACAAGTTTTTCCTGCTTGATCCTGTCTAATACCGGAAAATCTTTATCTACAGAAACGAAATAGAGATAATTTTCCTCACCAAGTCCTGTATTCTCGATCATGCTCTGCCAGTAAGATACTGTCCAGTCTGCGATATTGGAAAATCCTAGGGCACAGTCCTGCAGATCCGGAGCGATCAGCATAAGCGGATCACCACTGGAAGTCAGTTCATCCAGTTTTTTTGCATAATTTGCTGATGTGATGCCTTTTATATTGGTGTACACTTTATCGGATTTTGTGTCTACGTACATGTAGTTAACATTTGTTACACCTGTTGCATAAGTTTTCAGGACTTTTTCACCATAAGAAGCATCACTGTATTCAACCAGAGCCGTGTATAAATACTCATATGCCTTGCTGATATTTCCTTTCCATTCTTCACTGTTGTTTACAACATCAAGGATACTGTCCGCTCCATCCGGTTTGTACGCTTCTTTCAGCGGGGCATCGTTATTTCCACTGGATTCATAATTATACACATCTGTATAAACAACATTCCCGTCCGCGTCGGTAACATATTCCACACCATCATTACGGATTCCTATGTTATCATTGGCGTCACCATAGTACGTATACTCTTTGCCGGAGAGTATGGCCAGTATATCCTTTGCATTCTCTGTCCATCCGTCTTCATCACTGCCAAAAACAAATTTCAGTTCACCAGTAGTAATCTTATCTGCAAAATCATTGTAGTACATATAGTAGTCGCTGCCATCCGGCTGACGGCAGATCAGAACATTTGCACTTTGATCCCAGGATGATTTCTTCGCCCAGTCATACAGATTCCCTGCCTTGTAGGCAAGTCCGGATGTGTTTTTGTGCGTCAGCGTCTTTCCCTTATTCAGCTCCGCAAGGTCAACCAGTTCTCCGTCGTCTGCCTGATCCAGGATTTCTCTCTCATTGATCGCATTAATGATCGTATGTGAAAGGCTGTACATATTATCCTGGAAGCTCTGGGAATCCACATAATTTTTGCTGTCCAATGGCTGAACGCCTTTGCTCATGATAAGCACGGATGCCCCGGCTCCCGCGCAGGCTACCGTCACAAAAACTATTGTCAGCAGCACCAGAAGCCCTTTTACACCGCTTTTTCTGTACCATCTTGTCTTCATTTATATCCCATTTCCTTTCTGCTAAATGACTCTGCTATAAACACAGGAGTTTTCCACAGGTCCATTCAGAAAATCAGATCTTTTCCACTTTATACCCAAGTCCCCACACAACTTTGAGGTAGCGCGGCTCCTTTGGATTGATCTCAATTTTTTCTCTGATATGTCGGATGTGAACCGCTACCGTATTATCTGCCGCGATCGCTTCCTCTTCCCAGATACTCTCATAGATCTGATTGATGGAAAAAACTCTTCCCTGATTTTTGACCAGAAAAAGAAGGATCCTGTACTCGATCGGTGTCAGTTTGACTGCTTCTCCATCGACAGTAACTTCCTTACGGTCATCATCGATCATCAGTCCGCCCGTCTCGTAAACATTTCCTCTCTTTTCTGTCATTGCACCCAGCTGCGTATATCTGCGAAGCTGGGATTTTACCCTCGCCATCAGTTCCAATGGGTTAAAAGGTTTCGTCACATAATCATCTGCGCCGACATTCAGTCCGAGGATCTTGTCTGTATCCTCTGATTTTGCAGATAAAATTATGATAGGAAGAGCGTTTTTTTCGCGGATCTTCAATGTTGCCCGGATTCCGTCCAGCTTCGGCATCATCACGTCGATGATCAGAAGATCCACCGGATTATTCTGCAAAACCCGGATCGCCTGTTCACCATCGTATGCTTTGAGAATGTGATGCCCCTCCTGTGCCAGATAAATTTCTATTGCCTCCACGATGTCCTTGTCGTCATCACATACCAGTATCTCTGCCATTTCCCCTGCCTCCTGTGTTTTCATGTTTTTACTATACTGCTTAAGAATTAATATCTATGGGGTAAAATATTAAGACTTTCTTATTTTTTTCGCTTTTCTATTGTATCAGAAAATCCGTCTGAAAAAAATATATTTTCCTTGTTGACAAATCTATACCATTATGGTACAGTATAGTCACAACAAGAAAACAATAACGATTACTATTATTAAATAAAACAAACTTAATCAGAAAAGGAGATCAAGATTATGGCAAAATGGGTATGTAATGTATGTGGATATGTTTATGAAGGCGATGCTGCTCCGGAGGTATGTCCGCAGTGTAAAGCTCCTGCTTCCAAATTCACAGAGCAGAAAGGCGAGATGACATGGGCTGCTGAACATGTTGTTGGTGTTGCTCAGGGCGTGAGCGAAGATATTCTCGAAGACCTGAGAGCGAACTTCCAGGGTGAGTGCTCTGAGGTTGGTATGTATCTCGCAATGGCAAGAGTTGCCCACAGAGAAGGCTATCCGGAAATCGGTCTTTACTGGGAGAAAGCAGCTTACGAAGAAGCTGAGCACGCTGCTAAATTCGCAGAACTTCTCGGTGAAGTCGTTACTGACAGCACAAAGAAAAACCTTGAGATGCGTGTAGAAGCTGAGAACGGTGCTACTGCTGGTAAATTCGACCTGGCTAAACGTGCCAAAGCTGCTAACCTTGATGCGATCCATGACACAGTACATGAGATGGCTCGCGATGAAGCTAGACACGGCAAAGCATTCGCTGGATTACTGAAAAGATACTTCGGAGAATAATTTAAGGAACTGATTTACAGAAAGGAAACGCGATATATGGCTACATTGAAATACAGTCGTCAGCGAGAATCGATCAAAGAATTTCTCATGACCCGTAAGGATCACCCTACCGCAGATGTTGTTTATGAAAATATGAAAAAAATCTACCCCAACATCAGTCTGGGAACCGTATATCGTAACCTTTCTCTGTTATCTGCGATCGGTGAGATCCAGAAACTGTCCAACTTCGGCAGTGCAGATCATTTCGATGGTTGTGTTGAACCACACTGTCACTTCATGTGTACAACTTGTGGAGATGTCCTGGATCTGGAAACAGAGGGTATGGACGATCTGATAGAGAAAGCCGGTCGAAACTTTTCCGGCAAGATCACAGCATGCGATATACGATTTTTCGGAACTTGCCCGAAATGTATGAACAAATAATGTATTTTCAGACATTTGCTTGACTTCGAGCATTCAATGTGATAGATTGAAACTACAGTTATTGAGAATTATTACTATTATTAAACAGAACTAACTTAATTAAGAAAAGGAGATCAAAATTATGGCAAAATGGGTATGTAATGTATGTGGATATGTTTACGAAGGTGACGCTGCTCCGGAAGTCTGTCCGCAGTGTAAGGCTCCTGCTTCCAAATTCACAGAGCAGAAGGGCGAGATGACATGGGCTGCTGAACACGTTGTTGGTGTTGCTCAGGGTGTGAGCGAAGACATTCTTGAAGACCTGAGAGCTAACTTCCAGGGTGAGTGCTCTGAAGTTGGTATGTATCTGGCAATGGCAAGAGTTGCCCACAGAGAAGGCTATCCGGAAATCGGTCTCTACTGGGAGAAAGCTGCTTACGAAGAAGCTGAGCATGCTGCTAAATTCGCAGAACTTCTCGGTGAAGTCGTTACTGACAGCACAAAGAAAAACCTTGAGATGCGTGTAGAAGCTGAGAACGGTGCTACTGCTGGTAAATTCGACCTGGCTAAACGTGCTAAAGCTGCTAACCTCGACGCAATCCATGACACAGTTCATGAAATGGCTCGTGATGAGGCGAGACACGGCAAAGCATTCGCTGGTCTGCTTAAGAGATATTTCGGAGAATAAAACATCATATAAAACAATCATCCCCAGGGCTTATAACCCTGGGGACTTTTTTTATAATACCAACAATTAATCCAATGACTGTAACCATTTAATATTTCCTCCACGTGAATTAAAAACTCTATCCTCACATGACTGAAGTCACGTGCTTCCGGACGCTTTAGGCGTCAGACTAAATATCGGCGGATACACCTGTAACTTAGGTGCGCAGTTATGCGCATTTTCCATGCCGGATACGGCAGATTCCCACATTGCAGGTAGTCCACTGTATATCTGCCTGCATTTATGCTATTCTTAAGTTCATTTCCGAACTGAGTTTTTTCAGATCTGCATAAACGCATGAGGTTCTACGCTTTACTGCAGGGACTTTTGCCTCCAGCAAAGACCTTTCCGTTAC
>NZ_QULA01000037.1:0-1400 GCF_003481595.1 Blautia sp. OM07-19 | reverse complement strand
GACTTTTGCCTCCAGCAAAGACCTTTCCGTTACCGGAAGGGGTTTTAAAAGTTCTCTGATAAAATATCTTGCTCCTATATTGTACGATGCTGATAAGTCGCAATTATATCGTTTTCCTGTCTGGAATACACACAGGCTGTGGTTTCCCGGATCACGGGCAACTGTTCCTGTTCCATCATATGCAAGCCTGCTGGTGTTCCACGCACAGATCCTCGATATCCGCATCCCATTTCTATGTGCCTGATGTTCACAGCGTTTCTGGATATCCCGTTTTCTCCACAGATGCAGTTTCTGTTTCTTTTTCCCGGATATCTTTCCTTTTGTCTCCAGGTATTCGAAGACAATTATATCTGCACGGTTCTCTTTGGCATATTTTGTGACTGCTCCTGCAATCTTCCTGCCCAGTTCTATGTTCAGGCTTTTTGCATACGCCCATCTGCTTTTCGCCTGTACAGATCCATGTTCTCTCTGGAATTTCCTTATCCGTCCCAGTACACGGTACATCCGGTCTTTTTCACTGGGAAAATCGATAAACTTTCTTCCCAGGACAGTTCCATCCGACCGCATAATGGTACAGACTGCATCAGTGTTGATCCCCAGATCTACACTGCAGACGATCTGTTCTTTGACTGGTATTTTTGTAAGTATCACATCTTCTGTATAAGAAAAACGCAGAAAATATTTCCTGTGTCTTTTCTCCAATGTCGGGGCAGATGCCTTTTCCCCAGACCAGTTCTTTCTCAAATACTCCATGTCGGTATGGCTTAACCGTACATGGAACCATTTCCAGTCATGCCCATCATATAATTTCAGATAAGCAGCATCCTTCCCTTCCTTATCCTCCCGGTACATCACATCACGATAAAAGACCGGCATGGCATGATTCTCATATACAAGTTTCGGCCAGCCTCCTGTTTGACCTGATTTTTCCCACAAGCTCAGTCGGGTTTTGTAAGAGGATACAGTTCCCAGCGCATGCTGGATGGCTGCCCTTCTCAGGTAAGAAGGCATCTTTGGAAAATGGAGATCAAAGCTAAAACGAGCCTGATTCTTTTTTGTTGTATGTATCAGGTGCTCCGCTTCATTAAAACGTTTCTTCATTTCCGGTATCCTTTCCAGCTCTTCCCATACCTGCTCATAAATCTCTGTCAGATAGCCAACGGCAGACCGGTAGATATCCAGCGTCTGACGGATCGGGATATTCTGTTTTCTCAATTCTACGCCATAGCTGGATGTAATCTTCACAGTTGCTTCCTGCCTTTCTGACTTGTACTGGATATAAATAAGTCCTATTTGTTCTTTCTTATTCTATTATAACTCTTTTTCGGTCCAATAAAACTCTCTTTTATATTTTTTGTAAAAAATTTGCGCGCCTAACTCATCACTAGAAGTAACGAGAA
>NZ_QULA01000036.1:0-29096 GCF_003481595.1 Blautia sp. OM07-19 | reverse complement strand
ACAAAAAAATAAATTTCATCACTTTTTACAATGGACTATGCATACCCTTGAACAGTAACACCTTATCTGTAGATATATCCCTCTTAAGCAGTGGGCTTTCGATGATTCCCATTCTCCAAAGTACCAGAAGTTTAAGATTGATGAACTTCCCAAAGTCATATCCTATCAGCAGGACTGGAACTGGAAAGACCTTATCTCTTACTACCAGCAACGCTACCACAAGACCATTCGCCCTATATTTCGTCGAGTTGAGTGCGATATACCCAAACACTGCACTTGCCCTGCCTGTGATGTGCCTGTGGACTATCTGATGTGGAACGATGGCAGGAAGAAAAGTCAGGTTCTATGCAAGGTCTGCCAAACGCTTTTTTCTCCAACCAAAGATAATCGTTTTTCCAAAAACACCGTCTTGAGATGTCCTCATTGCAACCACAGCCTGGTGCATAAGAAAGACCGTAAACACTTTATCATCCACAAATGTGTGAATCCCAAATGCCCTTACTATCTCCACAACTTGAAGAAAGTGGATAAGAAACATCTGGACGAAGACTATGGCAAAAACAAATACAAACTCCACTATATCTACCATGAATTTACGATAGATTTCTTTAAACTGGACTTAAACTCCCTGACGAAGAACGCTTCTTCCCTAAAATTCACCAAGTTTGATTCCAACACCATGTCCTTATGCCTAACTCTTCACGTAAATCTTGGTCTATCGTAAGCGTCCAATAAGAGGGTGTATCGAAATTTCTGGCTGTTGCATGTAAACTATTGATTAGAGTTTTGGGAGTTGACTCTAAAAACTCTAAATCTAATCTAAGGAGCAGGCTTATGGATCTTTCTTCTTTGACTCCAGACAAACAGGTGAAACTTCAATACTGGCTGGATGTAATACGGCAATGCAGGGCCTCAGGACTGACAAATCAGATCTGGTGTGAACAACACGATATCTCTTTGAAAAGTTATTATTACTGGCTTTCCAAAATTCGAAAGCTTGCCCTGGAAGAACTGCCCCGCAAGAAAAACGGCATCCACATGTGTACAGACCAACAGTCAACTGCTTTAACGGAATCCCCGGCTGAGTTTGCGGAGCTTTCACTTCCGGACAGAAACATTTCCCGTTCCACTCCTGCAGCCATACTTCATATCGGATCCATAACAGTGGAACTTTATGAAGGCACATCTGCCCAGATGCTGGAAAACATTCTGAAAGCCGTGCAGTCATGTTAGGAGATCTTTCCCATGTGGAGAAAATCTATATCCGATGCGGCTACACCGATATGAGGAAGCAGCTCAATGGCTTGCTGGATATCATCCAGTACAACTTCAAACTGGATCCTTACAGCAATTCCTTATTCCTGTTCTGTGGAAAGAGGGCTGACCGGATCAAAGCAGTCCATTACGAGGGAGACGGTTTCTGCCTTTTATACAAACGGTACGAAAACGGACGTCTCCAATGGCCGCGGACCGGCGAAGAAGCAAAACAGATTTCTGATCAGCAGCTGCGCTGGCTTCTGGAAGGTTTGAACCCGGAGCAGCCAAGGGCGGTTCAGAAATGGCTCCCGCATAAGTCTGAAAATACTGAAAATCCTTAGAAATACTGGGAAATCTGACGATTCTATGTTATAATAATCCTATCGAAACGAAAGGGTTTTCAGGTTATGTCAGCTACGGAACAGGAGTATAAAAATCATATCAAAGAACTGGAACAGCAGGTCCGGCTCCTGAAAGAGCAGGTTGATTTCCTGACCCGTAAACTTTATGGAACAAAATCTGAGAAGACATCTACTCTCGAAATCGAGGGGCAGATGTCTCTTTTTAATGAAATCGAAACCTGTGCGGATCCTGATGCACACGAACCGGAGCTTGTTGAGATAGAGAAGCACCTACGTAAAAGGAAGTACACCGGTCAGCGGGAAGAACTGGTAAAAAATCTCCCTCACAGCAAAGTACTCCATACCATAGATGAAAGGGAACAGATATGCGATAACTGCGGGAGTACGATGGTGAAAGTAGGGGAAGAATTCGTCCGCACAGAAGTACAGTTTATCCCTGCAAAACTCAAGGTGATTGACCATTACCGGGAAACGTATGAATGCAGGTCATGCCGGAAAAACGGAACTCTTTATATGGAGAAGGCTCCGGTGCCATATCCTCCCGTCCTGCATTCTCTGGCATCTGCATCTACCATCACCTGGCTCATCCACCAGAAGTTTGAATTAAGCATCCCGCTGTACAGACAGGAAAAAGAATGGGAGGCTTTGGGATTACGTTTAAGCAGAGCGACTATGTCAAACTGGCTTCTGGTTGTCTATCGGGACTGGCTTGTACACATCGTCCACCGTCTGAAGCTGGAACTTCTGAAACAGAGATACCTTCATATCGATGAAACACATGTACAGGTGCTGAAAGAACCGGGACGGAAAAATACGTCCGATTCCTATATGTGGGTTTACTGCAGCATCAAAGATGCCGTAAATCCCATCCGCTACTTCGAGTACCAGCCGGGACGAAGCGGGAAATATCCGGAAGCGTTTCTGAGGGAATATGAAGGTTATATCCATACAGACGCTTACTCCGGATACAATGCAGTTTCAGGAGTAAAAAGATGTCTTTGCTATACGCATCTGCGCCGGGCTTTCGTGGATGCGCTCCCAAAAGACATCCATAATTCGGAAGCATCAAAAGCAGCGGAAGCAATCCTCCGTCTGAATCAACTCTTTAACATAGAGTCAGAGTTGGAGGCGCTCCCTCCTGATCAGAAGAAAAAAGAACGTCTTATCCGCGAGAAACCGCTTCTCGAGGCTTTTTGGTCATGGGCAGAAAAAAGTGCCATCGGAGAGCTGCCGAAATCCAAACTTTCAAAAGCTTTTCATTACGCCTTAAATAACCGCGAAGGTTTTTGGAATTATCTGGAAGACGGGAATTGTTCCATCAGTAATTCGCTTGCGGAAAACTGTATCCGTCCCTTTGTGATCGGCAGAAAGAACTGGCTGTTCTCCGGCAGTCCGAAAGGGGCGGAAGCCAGTGCAGGAATCTATACACTGGTAGAGACAGCGAAAGCGAATGGGCTTGCCCCGATGAAATATATAAAATATATCCTGTCCGACATGCCGGGGAGTGCTTTTCTTGAACATCCTGAATATCTGGATGATTATCTGCCTTGTAATCCTCTTGTAAAAGAATTCTGTCGATAACCGTTGACCTTTTAGTATAAAAGGCTGACGGTTATTTTTCTATGCACTGTTTTATTTGACGCTTACGGTCTATCTCTTAGAAAAACGAAACAGGCTCTCAAAGATCTGTACAACATCGATATCTCACACCAGAGCATTGCTAACTACTGCAAATCCGCCGCTATGTGTATCAAACCCTTTGTTGTCAACTATGACTACGGAACTGGCAAGGTATTTACTGCTGATGAAACCTACATCAAAATCCGTGGTGTAAAAGCTTATATCTGGTTCATCATGGATGCTTCCAAACGTTCCATCATTGGCAATCAAGTCTCTGATAACCGCGGCGTTGGTCCCTGCATTCTAGCCATGCGAATGGCTTTCCGGCACTTGAAAAAGCTTCCTGAAAACTTCCACTTTATTGCAGATGGTTACAGCGCCTATCCATTAGCTGCACAACAGTTTTTCCGTGAGTTCGGTGATAAGTTTAAGTTTGATATCACTCAAGTAATTGGACTTACCAACGACGATGAAGTATCAAGAGTATTCCGACCATACAAACAGATGATCGAAAGATTAAACCGTACATACAAGGTTTCTTACAGACCTACAAACGGCTTTGATAACATCGACGGTGCCAACTATGACCTGGCTCTATGGGTCGCCTACTACAACTTTCTCAGACCTCACAAGCACGCAGGATGCAAAGTTCTAAATAAAGTAGAGATGTTGGAAGGTGCAGAAAATATGCCAGGTAAATGGCAACTGTTGATTTTCCTTGGTCAGCAAACTATCTTAAATCTACAAAATCAGGCATCTGCATAACTGGAGCGGAACCGTTGTCAGGAGAACCGTGGAATACCGCAGCACCTGTGGTGCGAGGATATGCCGCGAAAGTCTCTTGACATAAGGTTCACGGATTATCCTATTTCAGCAGAAAAGGGGGCAACTGCGCCCTTTTCCTGCCTTCCGGCGAGGATGGGTTCGGGCAAAGCCCGAATCTGGGTCAAGGGACGAGTCCCTTGCGGGTACTTAGGGCAGCGCCCTAAGCCCTCGGAGAGCTTATTGTTATCAATATCTACAATTTTCAAGGTTCGTTTGAGCCTTATTTTTGGGCTCAGTTTTTTCATAAATCATTTGACACTATCACGTTTTTTAATTCTCCGTATCATACTACTACTTCACCAGAATATTTTCAGAAATTTTATATACAAAAAAGACAGGGTATAGAAATATATCATACCCCGACTGTAGTTGCTTCATGAAATATTTTATTTGTTCTCACCAATATTTTATGCTTTTAAAAACTCTTCTATCGCCGTTAAAAACTCCTTTGCCCTATCAGCCTGTTCACGGGCATCTTCAAATGATACTACAAAAAAATCGGCATAGTCCGTATTGTTTCTAATCTGAAATGCCTGACTCAAATATTTTGAATATTTCTTTTCGAATTTTTGTGTTTTAATATACTCTCGCTGGAAATAGGAAATTACTCCTGCATGTTTTGAATAATCAACGCCATCTTTTGCAAGCAATGCGCGAACTGCAGTAAACATGGCATAATAAGATCTTCCGATAGAATCTTTATAACTTTTCGATGCAAGCAATACTTCTGCCGAATTTAAACGCTCTCTTGCACTTTCCAGTCGATATTTTATCAGTTCCCTTCGATTATCAGGCACTAATTACCACTCCTTCCTGTGAAATGTTACGATAATATGGAAGAACTGTCTGGTATTGTTTAAACTCTTCATACGGAATTACGGTCGGAGAAAGAATTGTATCGTACTCTAACTCCAGCTCGCAAGAGGAATCCCATACCTTTTTCAACTGCTGCTGCAATGTTTTCCTGTCACCATGCACGATTGCAACAACATCTACATCTGAATCCGTATGATAATCTCCTCTTGCATAAGAGCCGTATAAAATTACCTGAACAAGATTTTCTCCATATACTGAGCGATAAATCTGTGTCAACTTTTGTAAAATACTATTCAGTTCATTTTTTGTGCACATATCATCCCTCCTGTTTTCTGGCATCTTTTTGCCTACAAGAATCAAAGCACTTGTCATCCATCATTTCAATGTTTCTATAATAATTTTAACTCAAATAAGCGAAAATCACAAGCAAATGTCCTATTTTTGCTTTTGGCTTTTTACAATAAAAAAAGGCAGTAACACCCTTTTGGCCAGGATATTACCGCCCTTTCACACTTCGAATACTGCGTATTCTCTAATTGAAGCCTTGCTTCATTCCCCGCAATCCATTTTCATACTGTATTCTTGAAAAATACCAGATTTTACCCTGGATTTTTCTACAGATATGATTTTCAAATAAATAGCATTCACTGCACAATTCTGGATTATCCCGTCTCCATCCGCTTTTTTCCAGAAATTCCTCTACATCTTCATATACTTCAATGCAGCTTTCTGCAAGCAGTATTTTTTCCACCTCCTGCTCCTTCAGATAAAGTCCAAATTCTTTGGCAAGCAGAACTCTGAATCCATAGCGGACCAGTGAATTTCCCCGTATTTCATTTAGATTAATTTCCAAACCTTCACCCCTTTGATTTTTTTACAAAAAGATCATCTACTTTCATGACCGTATTACCAGTACTTGTCCGCTTTTTATTCTTTGTTTTTTGAACAGCCCCATTTACAGTCAGTGGTTCTTGCACGTCATTTTCTTTTATCGGACTCTCATTTTTTTCCAATGGAGCCGAAGCTTCATATACCTGCTCATCCAGTATCTGAAATTCCTGCTGCTGTTTTTCCCACTTTCGATACCAGTCCGGAATATGATCCACAACCTTTTCCATCTTCAGTTTTCCGGCATCTGCATGTTCCGTATAATCCATTTTCTTAAACCGAAGCACATTGTGTCCTCGGATGATTAGGATTCCCTGATCCAGCGGATAACGAAGGATTTCATCTGGCAAAAGGAGCTGCCGTTTTCCAATGGAACGTGATTCCGAATATTCCGGCACATAATCTGTGGCACGGATCGTAAAAAAGTTCTTTCGTATAGAAGCAACTGAAACTGTAATCTCACCGGTCCGGTCACTGTAGTAGGTAGCGGTTGTCATATCATTACAGCCAAGAAAGATCGAGAAATCACAGCCGCCAAGGATCTCTTCCCACTGGTTATCCGGATAACGGTTCTGAAGCTGTGGAATATTCTGAAACAGGATGCTCATGCCTATCCGCCGGGATCTGGCCGTAGCCAGTTTCTTTTTAAAATCCGGAACAACACCGATATTTGGAAATTCATCCAGTATAAAACTTACCGGTACTGGTAGGACACGTTCTTCCGTTCTGTCAGCCAGGCGAACCAGCTTGATACTTAAAAATGATGTAAACAGTGTAGCAAGCATATCGTATGTAGAATCCTGATCCGAAGTAATACAAAAATACGCACACTTTTGCTTTCCCGGCAGTGACAGGTCTATATCTGTATGGCTCGTAATCTGCTGCACCATCTTATTCTGCAAAATCTGCAGACGGGTTCCAAGACCAAGCACAGCATTTCCTTTTACTTTTTCTGCCTTGGAAAATAACTGATAGGGACCTTTTGCCGGATGATCCGTTGGAAGCCTTTCAAAAATGGAATCCAGCATTTCTACACTTTTATTGAGCAATAATTTATAAGCTTCCGGAAAAGTTTTCTGCTCTTGTGGATACTCTTCAAAAACATATAAGCACAGAGCTTTTAAGAGATCCATTTCCACATTGTCATAAAAATGATCAAACTTATCCGTTGTGTTACGAATCACGACATCACAGAACACATCAATCAGCTCCCCGTCTTCAATCTCTGCGAGACAGTTCCATGCATCTGAATGGGTAAGCTGAATCAGATTCAGCTGCTTTACAACATATCCCTCTTCTTTGAGATACGCACAAAGATCCTCATAAAGTTCTGATTTTGGATCCGTAATATACATACTCTCACCCCTGCGCACACACTGTAATGCCATCACTCTTGCGAAAGCCCTGGATTTCATGGAACCTTGCGAACCGCATACCGCGATATTTCGGTTCAGTCTTGAATCCACCGGAAGACTTAATATATTTCCATTAGACAACTCCCTTCCGAAAATAATCCCCTTTATATGCTCCATTCCACGGTCTGCCTGCAGTATCTCTTTTTGTTCCTGTGTTCCCAT
Source organism: Blautia sp. OM07-19 (assembly GCF_003481595.1). Lineage (NCBI taxonomy): Bacteria > Bacillati > Bacillota > Clostridia > Lachnospirales > Lachnospiraceae > Blautia > Blautia sp. OM07-19. The sequence continues at coordinate 21,751 of NZ_QULA01000036.1, read as the reverse complement.
AAATCCTGCCGTTCCATAAGTTCCCTGATCCGAAATCTCAAAATTCCGTTCATCATGCAATGGATTGTCTTTTCCTCGCCAGATTACCAGTACCGTTAAAGCCAAAAGCAGTACCACGGCTGCCATTGACCATTTTCTTCCTGACGAAGTACCACACCCTGCATACAGACATTGCAGAGGACTTAAGCATACTTCTGATCTGGAAAACAAGATTTCAAAAAAGCCTCCCACATATGCTGCTAACAAAACCATTCCGCATCCGGTCACGATTTTTTTCCAGTTTTCTGTTCTCAATCCGTTTCCTCCATTTCTCTTCTGGTTTCTTCTGCCAGATGGAAATGATAGCGGTTCCCGTAGTAGCTGTTTATTGTATTGACAGAATTGTATAATGCAGTCAGGAGCACCGCTCGGATATTTCTGGCCTTTGTGCTGGTATCATCCATACTCTGAAGCACGAATTCGACATGATCCTTCGTAAGCTTCGCAAACTGTGCTTTCACAATCTCTATATCTTTTTCCTCACGGTTAATCCGAAGTTTAGGTGCTGTAGAAACCATTACATCCAGAATAAGTCCCAGGATTTCTTCAACTCTTCTGTCATATGGATGATCGTTTTTTAACGCATCATAAGAAATCTGTATCCGAATCGCACGCTCCACAGCCTGATAGGAACAGAGTGGATACTCTATGTCTGTATTCTCTTCCGTAATCTCTGTATTTGTATCCCCTTCAAAAGAGAGATATGCCTCGTTTGACTGTGATATCCTGTCACATCCTGATGTGGCACCTCTCTCTTTGTGTGGTGACAGCTCTCCCTTTAAGAAGTGATACCCTGCATCTGACAGATTTTCCGGATAAGTCAGTTGTATCAGGACATCTACATTCAGCTCCAGAAACAGCACGTTTGAGTTCCGCATTCCTCCTTTCCTGACAGTTCGAAAAACTCTTCTCACAACTCCTATTTTCTCCAGTTCAACTACCGCGTTCACAGCTTCTCTTTTTGAGATTCCAAACTGATCTGCAAGCTGCTGGTAATTTCTCTGTAAAATATCTGCTTTGAATTTCTTTCTGAATCCACATAATTGTCCCGTTAATTCATCTCGGATTTCCACCGGCCGATACCAATACACAACATCTGACAAAATAATGATTGCTGTCAGATTGGGTTTCCCATTATCTCTGGTAATTGTACGATACCACGCTGCCGGGATTACATTTCCGGTAAACTGCAGCCGACACATCCGGTCCACAATCGGACTGCCTGTTGAATGAAAAGGATTCGCCATCTTGCAGCCACCTCCATCGACCAAGATCATTCTCCTAGGTCATTTATAAGGTATTTCATTACATTTTCTGCATTGAGCTCATAAATGATCACCTTCTCTCCCAAATATTCTCTTATTGTTTCCGCCTGATAATCCATGCACACAATACTTACTGACGGTCTCCATAAGAGTTCCTGTTTAATGCGGCATAATTGACGCATTTCCAAATCATAAACTAAATATATAGGGTTCCCATTTTCATCGCACACATTATAGGTAGCATATTCTTTTTCTCTCTTTATGGAAAATCTTGAAAACAAAGACTGCTTTAGCTTTTCTCTTTTCCGCTTCTCTGTCAGCAGGACAATCTGCAATATTCCCTCTCGGCACATAGGAATATAATAATATTGATCATAAATATCATCTGGTCGAAACAGATCCTTTTTTATGCCTCCATCACTTTCCAAAAGCTTTAACAATACTTTTATGTTCTGTCCTACAATAAGCGCATCCGCTTTGCTGTTATATCCGCCCTTTAAGAGCATTCGCTCTGTCCAGGTACGCATGGAACATTCCATTTTTTTCGCCCATTTCATATTTCGATCCATGGTATTGTAAACAACTAACACAGTATCCCCGGATAAAAGCACCCCACATGATCTGGAACCCCTGATTGCTTCCGACATTCCTTTAAATTCCAGACTGCCATAATAAAACGCTTTTCCCCGATCTCTCACGAACCCTTTATCCATATCTGGTTTATGGTTCCGCAAGATCTCTATACCCGCCTTCCAGAAGAAGACCCATACCTCGCTCATTCGATACAGCCGCATTCTTTTTTCTGGTTCACTTTTCACATGCCCCGTCTGCCCGGAACCGGAAATAAAAAAAGAGAGTTCTTTTTCATATTCTGAAAGAAGATAATTTCTGCCTTTTTCTAATAAAACGTATCCTCTATATCCATCCTTGCATCTCAGAGAAATATATCTTTCTTTTTTTAATCTTGTTATCAGGGCAGCAGTATATGAAATCGAGCCAGTCACGTATTGTCCTAAATAAGTCGGCATTTCACCCGACATCGCTATAATAATCAATAATTTATCCTGTTGTCTTTTCAATTATTTTCCCCTCGTTGAAAAAGCAAAAATACCCTATCTGTTGAATACCTGGGTACATAACCTGGCAATTTTGTTCAGATTTTTGCTTATTTTATGCCTTATCAGATATTCTTTTCCCATGTAGAATCCCCATGCAATTTACTCATGATTTTTTTCGATACCTGTTTCTTTGCCAAAATCAGAAATCCACGCTGGAAATTTGCTGCTGTCCATCACATATAACAGTGTACGGTCTTCCTCGCCCATACGTGTCACATGACAGGTATTCGTGTATAATCCACTATCTGACCGCAGGAAAAAATTTGTAATAATATCCTGCACATGTTTTTCTTCATAATTGTCATGATCTCTCACTCTTGCAAGCGGAAGTGTTTCATCATAAACATGTACAAAACAAATCGTACAATTTGTATATGTCGGAATTTCCAGCTTCTCCTCCGCTCTCTGCATGCACCAATTTCGAAAAGCGGTATGCAATGGTTTATAAAGATAATCCGTATAACAATCTTTCCGGTGAGGGATCAGGACGGGAGCAGATACCCGAAGAATCTCATCCTTATACTCCAGTTCAATTCCGTGTATCAGTACCAGATCTTCTTTGTATTTCTCATATTCTTTGGGATTTACTACTATTTCAAGTGTCAGGCGTCTTAATTTATCTGTCAAACGTTCTGAAGTTTTCGCAGTCTCCTGAATCATATCTCCCAAATAAGCATATTGGAACTCTGACTGCCGCCGGATACAGGACTGCAATACCCCTCTTGCTTCCACTATATACTGTTCCATCCTTCCCATTAGTTTTTGAGCATCTTCTAACTGTTCTTTTAATTTAAAAAATGAATCATTTTCATCCATCCGCATTTCTGTAATATTCGATTTCTCCACCTTCTTTCACTGTACAAAATCCAAGCACGTCCGGTATCCTGATTTCATGTATGTACCCGGGCTTTTCCACAATAACGATATGCCCGCAATCATCTGTCATCTTCCGGGTAAACAAATTGTTGGTAACCTGTACCTCATTCTCTGACACATACAAAATGTCATAGATTTCTCCTTCACCGCATAACACAATGCGAACAGGATATTCCTCTTTTGATGCAAGGAAGTGCTGGTCTACCTCTTTTTGATCCATAATATCCAGAAGAACCCAAAATGCCTGCAAAGTTCCTACATTTCTGGCTTTAAATGCCTCTTCATTTATTGCTGCCATTTCCAGATCCTGATGAATATAAATCTGTTTTTCTTTTTCCAGCGTCTTAAATGCACGTCCTACAAAATGATCTCTTTGGGTTTTTGCGAAATATGCATAAATCTGAGATTTTAAGAGCACATTATATGTCTGAATTAACTGTCTGGTTTCACGTTCCACGGGTTTTTGTTTGTTTTCCATCTGGTCTATCCTTTCCATGATAAACATATGCCACATAAATGACGTTTTTTATGTGGCATATAATGTGTTTTTTCATGTCTTTTTCAAAAGACATCTGTTACACGTCATCACAAAACGTTTTTTATGACATATAATTAATTTCATTCCTCTTATACGTCCTTTGTAACGTTTTTAATGCCGTTTCTTATTCACACTATTTCCTGCCATAAGCATCTGTACCATATTTCCGGATTCTGTCTTTCAATTCCTGAAGATCTTTGCGGTCAGTGGTAATCAGATCTTTTTCCAGAGCACTTGCTTTAAATTCAACAATCAAATTATTATTATTTGTGGAAATCAGACCATTTCCTCTTTCAAAATGAATAATAGAATTGGTTTCGGCTTCTGAAAGATCCAACTCCTCCTGAATCCGTTCTGCTTCTGAAACTTCCATGTTCAGAACAATTTTTGTTTTTGAGTTGCTTAATATACCGCGTCCAAGTTTTCCATCTCTTACCGCAAAACAGTCTGCCAGATCCTGTGTGGCACAAATAGCCGATCCACCATAAGCTCTGATTGTTTTGAATATTTCAATCAGATATTCTCCTGCCAAATCATTAGACATCAGAAGTTTCCATGCTTCATCTACAAAAACCGCTTTTTCTACTGTCCGGTCTTCCTTTGTTTTTGTCCAGACAAAATCCAGTGCCACAAACATTCCAAGGAGCAGGTCACCGGAAAGTTCTGAAATATCCAACACAACATATTTATTTTCCAGATCCACATTTGTCTGCTGATTAAAGCTGGATGCCGATCCACTCACCAGACGATTTAATATATTCGCCATACGTCTGCATTCTTCTTTACGCATAAGCACTTCATGCAGATCACCAAGAATCGGCATCTTTTTGTATTTTCCTGGATGTTCCGGATCCGTCAGACTCAGATTATCATGTGTGATTCCCTTTTCCTGATAGCAAGTAACCATTGCACCATCTAAAAGCTGTTTTTCTTCATGTGACATATCTGGAATCAGAAGGCTGAAAAAAATATGTAAGCTTTGAATTTTGCTTGCAAGTTCTGACCTTTCAGATGTATACCCATCCAATAAATCGCGAGTTTCCATATCTGCAGGCCGTATTTCCATTATGTTGATGCAGTTCGACGATGAAGGAGAAATCTGTATAAATTCTCCACCAATGTTGTTACAGGCTCTTGCAAATTCATGTCCTTTATCCGGAGCAATAATAAATACCTGTATGTTTTTTTGTCTCATACGTAGTGCCATAAGCTGCATCAAAAATGTTTTTCCTGAGCCAGATGTTCCAAATATTGCTATGTTTGCATTTTTGTATTTTAACGAATTAAAAATATCTATGATGACAAGCGAACTGTTTGCTTTATTTACTCCGATCATGATGCCATCTTTATCAGACATTTCATATGAAGCAAATGGATAACATGCTGCTACACCGGATGTAAGTACATTCCGTTTGGACTTCTCATAAATATTTTTGTCTATCTGTAAAAATGGCAGAGAAGATAAAAAAGCCTGTTCTTCTCTGAAAATGCAGCTACCTGTGCCAATGTCCTGAGAGCTTAACAGCTTTGTCATTTCCTTTGAACGCCATTCTACTTCCTGTTCACTATGTCCAGTTATCGTAACCAGAATGCTCATGTAGTAGAATTCTTCACTGCCGCTCAGCCCCCTTTTCAGGTAATAACCAGCCTGAATGGATTCACTCAGACTGTCAAAGTCGCTGTTTGAATCATAAGTATCCTTGATTTTTGAACGGTTCAAGCGTATTCTGCGTCCAATTCGCTCCACACAGCGGTTTTTATCCTGCTTGAAGAAAAAAACGTCTATATCTATTCCTTCACCTGCATTGATCAACAGAGACAGCCATCCGGCCGGGACTCTTGAACGGTATTTTTGAACATACAGATATGTATAATACAATCCATCTACAACCACATAGTTCCAGTTCCTGAAATCAATGGTTCTCGGAGCGACCAGTTCTGTTACAGGAATATATCGTATACTTTCTGGACCGTTTTCTTCTGTATAGTACTTCCGAACTTCTTTTATCCGATCATTCAGAGATTCTGTCAGGCATGTTTGACGATTTAACAGCTGGTATAAGATTTCCACGCAGAAGCGCGTCTCATTCTCATGCTCCAAAACTATATTTCCGCACATGGCAAGATATTTTTTTGCAGTCTGCACAGCAGAACGCATATAAAGATGTACATCTCTTTCGTCTGGATTCTTACTCCCACTACGGGAAGGATATTCAAAAATCAAAAAGAAGCGACGTGTAATCGCTTCCTTCATACCCAGGGATTTAATCAGTTCTGCATAATCTTCCTGCAGAATTTTACAACGTTCATCTGTTTCTTTTTCAGCCTCTTCATCAATCTTATCAATATACTCCTGAATGTCTGCCTTTCTGGAGAGCACTTTAAGCTGGATATTGGGCGGTGCGATTTTCAGGTATGACATAAAAGAGAGAATGATACTTCTCTGTTCTGAAGATGACCGTAATAAGAAATTGATTGGCAATACTTCAACAATTTTAACAAAACGATTGTCGGAAGTTTGGATAATACCATTTTTTACTTGTTTTAATGGTATATAAGAGGCTGTCCAGCTCATTGGCAGAAGATCCGGTACTTCCTGGACTTTCTCACTTTTCTCTTCTTTTCGAGAAAGTTCTTTCTTTGGCGGTCGCACTGGCCGTTCTTCTTTTTCTACATTCTGAACAAGCTGATTCCTCAGATTACGTTCTTCTGCCTCTTGCTCACGGATCTGCCTGAAATTCTCCCTGGCCTGCTCTTTCTGTTTCTGTGCGTCTTTTTTCTGCTGTTCCTTCTGCATCTGGCGATTTTCTTTCTCCTGCTTCCTGGACATCGCCTTGTCTTCTCTCTGCTGTTGCTTCTGCTCCCGCCGTTCTCGTTTCTCGGCAAGCTGAGCTTCTTTCAGCTTTTGCTTCAATTCTGCGACTTCGCTTCCGATCTTTTACACCGCCTTCCTGCTGCCTTTTCTTCTTTTTTCTCTCCTGTTTCTGTTGTTTCTTTTGCTGTCTCCTAATACGACGGTTTCTCTTTAATCTATACTGTCCATCGGGTACAGTCACTACCCGCCTTCTTGTTACAAAGCGTATAAACTGAATAATGAAAGAAAGCAAACTTTCCCCGTTAACACCGACTACCGCCAGTATTGTTAAAGGCAGGATTACAATTATACCAATATAGATTCTTAGCTTTATTGAAACATCTATAAAAAACAGTATCCTAAAAAGTACTATAAAAAGGACAGCTGCCTCAAAAGCATTCCTGCCTTCAATTCTCCCTGAAAACAGGGTTCCCTCTTTTGCAAAATTGGGTGGAATGATATAAACATCGGATCGTTCTCTCTGCATCATTCTGTACCTCCCGAATTATTTTTTACAATGAAATTTCCGATATAATAACCACATTGCCGCACCCAGAAAACTCAAAACGCCAATAATGATTCCTGTTTTCTGTCCTGTTTTTTTCACAGTTGTCACCACCTCCGTATTTTTAATTCCTGAATCCGATTTTTCTGGATTTTGAATGTTATTTTGTTGATCTGTCTTGTTCTGCTTTTTCTCCGTCTGAACAGCTTCCACAAGCTCATTTTTCACTTTAATTTTCATTATGATAAGACCCTGTTCCGGAAGATTTTTATAGTTGTTATCAAATTCTGCAACATATTTCTGGTCATTCTGTGTTGCTTCCACAGATTTCAAGCGATAATTTCCGCTATTCACGGACAGGTTCCATTCAAAAAAAACAGAGGAATCCAAATCAATTTCTCTTTGAACTCCTCCATTTTCTTCTATTGTCACATGAACCTTTCCAGTGAATCCTTCAAAAATCTCTGCCCGCACTGCAATATTTGCTGGCTCAAGTTCTGTCCCAGAATACTCATCCTCCGCATTTACAGGATCCATCGTTTCAGTTTGAAGCTGCACCATGCCATTTTCATCAAACAATACATATTTCCCAGCCGGGTTCACTGTATCATACCCCCAGCCATCAGCAATAAATGTCCCATCTGACTGATAACCCTTGCCATCCTGCCAGGAAACAATCTGCGGCAAGTCCTCTGCCTTTTGTGCATATGCCACTTGGAAGGTTTCCAGGAAATATGTGAACAGCAATATTGCCAATACCAGTATTTGCTCTGTGCTCCTAATCTTTTTCACTGTATTTTCCTCATTTTTTTCCAACAATCCAGAACGCTCCTTCGCTAAGATCACGTCCATAGGATTTGATAGTTTCCACACTGTACACTTTTCCGGTTCGCTCTCTGCTTGCACAATCCGCTATCGTGATATAACCATCTCTGGTCACACCAGTCAATACGATAAAATGTCCGCTTCCACTTCCTGTAATCGTATAGGCTTCACAGATTTCTACAACCATCTTGCCTTCTTTAAGGGACTGCACGACGTAATTCATACGGTCCTTTCCGACTCTTTCACAAGTAAGTCCCCAGTGATAGGCAGCATTCGTCGGAAATGAATGAGACGTTCCCATGCCTGGCACATATTCTCCATTTGCAATGGAATAAGCACATGTCATCTGAGGTGTTACCGTCTGTCCAGTTAACGTTGAAATTATAATTGCCATAGATGTAGGTCCACAACCGGACGCACCGATCGTACTGGAGCCATAAGACATGCCTTTCCACGGTTCCTCTGTCTGATTAAAATAAACTACTTTTTTTACGCCTTTTCCGACTGTATCATATGTAATGATATCCCCTGAAGCATCTATATTTCCTGCAACAAAAGAATCTCCACTGCTCCCACCAGTAACAAAATCTGTCCAATGAAAAATCGTGGAAAGTGCATTTTTAACAGCATCTACGCCTTTTTGTAAATATTCCAACAATTTGATCACAATATCAAAGGTTGTCTTGTTTGTGACAAATTTATACTGATACCCGCTTCCGCCTGTAATCTGTGCATTCAAAAGCAACGCTAATGTATATTCTACTTTCTTGGATACTACTGTCCGGTTTTCCTGCCATGCATTTCCACCCTGTGCCAGAATCTGCTCATAGGTTGTTCGATCTATCTCACCTCTTTTCCCATTCACTTCCATACAATAAATGGTCTCCGTTGCTTCGCCTTTTCGCTCATCTGTAACTGACCAGTCAAAAAAACTATCCAGATGCTTTTCAACCGACTCTTTTAAAAGTTCATAGGATGTTTGTAATTTTTCAGTATCTGCATCCGATTTTTGAGCATCCTTTGCAGAACTTGAAGAAGTGGATGTTTGATGTTGCTGAATTTCAACATAGCCTAATACTTTTTTTACATATGCCTGCGTTTCCGCATATGGAGGAATCTGATATCCATATTTCATAACTGCTCCGGGCCCTGCGTTGTACCCTGCGATTGCCAGTTCCAATCCATTTGAATAGCCTTTAAACTGCTCAATCAGCTGGGAAACATACTTTGCTCCGCCCATAATATTCTCTCTGGGATCCAAAACATTAGATACCCCTAGAGATGCTGCTGTAGATGGCATAAGCTGCATAATACCAGATGCCCCTGCACCAGAAACAACATTTGGATTAAAGTCTGATTCTACTTTACCCATTGCGATCAACAACGCTGCCGGCACATTGTACGTCTGTGCCGCTTCATAAAAAAATGAGTCGTATGGGCTGGACAAGTTTGTGGACATATCAATCCCCAAACTATTTGCATAACCTAAAAAAGAAAAAACCGTACTGTTATCTTCGTTTTCCATCATCAGTACGGCAAGGTAATATCCAAGATTCCTTTTCAGCTTCGTTTCATATTCATCCACCACAACCAGCTCATGGCCTGCATATTTTTCTGCTTTGTCCTGGTCAATTTCTTTTAAAACAGCCTTGTGCTTTTTGTTTATTATTTTCAAGATTTCTTTTTTGTAATCTTCCTGCTGCAGAACTTCTTCAACCCGGTCACGTATATTCGTAAGCTGCGTAGATTGAGCTTCATTCGCATACGAATCTGCATTTGCAAATCCAAGATAACTAAAAATAATTCCTATCATATTTGCAATAATAAACATCCAGAGAAAGCAAAACAGGAAAATAGAAACGAGTATTTTCCAAACAGTTTTATTTGATACCAATGCCCCGATCACAGTTCCAAGAGGACCTGCAAGGGCTGTTCCTGCTGCCATTCCTGCTGCTGTTCCTCCAGCTGCTACTGCCGCTGTTGTTGCATATGCAGTTTGAGCAGTATGTGCAATAATTTCTGTGCCTTCATCCAGAGGGGACGAATTTTTATCTTCTTCTGCCATTTTCATCCCCCTATCTGAGTCTGTCCGAACCTTTTTCTTTTAATTCTGCTCTCGATTTTGGAACTTCACGTATTCTACGGGTATCTGGTCTGCTTCTTTTTAAGGAAATATCTCCTGTTGGAATGGATCCCGAAACATTCATAAATCCATCAGCTGCCATACCTGTTTCATCAGCTACAGGCTGAATATCATCTTCATTTTGCATACCAGGATCACTCAATTTCGTGTTTTCAGCCTTTAGCGGATTTCCTGCTGTATCTACCAAAATACCCATTGCCGATTTCGCATAAAAATCGGCCTCATCTGTTTCTTCATCCAGATCTTCTCCTGTATCCATAATTCCATCTGACTGTATTCCATTTTCAGACATGGATTCCATTCCTGTCGGCATAGAATTTTCATTATAATTCATCCCTGCTCGTGGTGCAGCATCAAACCCAAACACAGACGAAGTACCAACTTCATCCAGGATACCTTTCTCCTGGTTCACAGAAGATACCCCATTCCCCTGAAGTGCAGACATTATTTCTGATCCCAGCCCTTCTCCTGCATTCGAAACCTCACCAGATACAGAAGAATTATACGCTGTTCCTGTTTTTCCATAGGACATACTTTCCTGGCCAGTCATTTCAATGCTTCCGCTTTCCAGATCCATTTCTGAATCAAAATCACTCATTTCCTCTTCAACCGGATAATCGCCCATCTCTCCAAGAATGCCGTGCTCACTTCCACTTTCGCTGAATCCGTTGGCGGATACATTGCTCGCAGCCGGAATTGCAAGATCCTGTTCACCTCCGGAAACGTCCAAAAGAGTCTCTCCTTCAGAATTACTCTCTGAAACAGCTCCCGCAAATGCTTCTGCATCATCTTTCACACTCATAGCATTAATTCCAGACATAGTTTCTGATGTAGCAGACATAGAATCTATATTGCCATTTACATGATCTCCAGATCCGAAATCCATCTCTGCCGTATCGCTGCTTCCCGTTGTCATGCCAAGTTCCTCAAAAACAGTCTTATTTGCCGGAGAAACTTCATTTTGTTGATTTCCTGGACCAGGCGGACTTTCTTTATCAAAATCTCCATCTGAAGTCATATCATTTATATCCATTGCATTTCCGCCATTAGGAGTCATTGGGATTGGCCCAGTAAAATTGGTTGTCATTCCATCCGACGATCCCATATCTGTTCTGGTTCCACCGACATCTCCTGTTCCACCAGAGCCAGAAGCTGTCCTTGCTGCCTGAGAGATGATCCTGCTCGCTGCAAGCATTGCTCCTGCTGCTCCCATTCCAGGAGCCGGACGGCCAAGGTTCACTCCAAGCGATGCCATATAGGAATCAAGTTTAAATGTGATCTTACAAAATCCTACCAGACAAAGTGTAGCTGCGAAGAATTTCGTAAACCCATAACTGCTTGCCATCATATTTCCGTAACCAGATAAAAACATCTTCATGCACCAGGCATTTAATATAACAAGCACTACTTGCCCTCCAAACATCTTGCTCCATGAAGCCAGGATATTATTTGTTGCTTTAGAACCACCGGTTGCAAATGCAAGAGGTGCTGTGTAGGAAAATACACCAAGCAATACATAACGTTCAGCAATGACCATTAACATCTTAAAATAGTTCCATGCTACAACAAACTGCATGATCAGCATCAAAACCGAAATGCTAAGGCTGCTGATTCCAAGTGTATCTGTAACACCTTCCAGAGTTGATACATAGCCTGAAAAGCTAGCGACCTTGACCTTTGTTCCTACAACCCATTGATATGGCGTTCCCGCAATTCTCAAAATGTAGTCAACCAATGGTTTCGATCCGGCAAGAAGAAATAAAGAAATGGCCGACCGACAGATAAGTTCTATTGGTTCTTCTGCATTTACCCCTGCTTTTCCACCAAACATGGACTTAAAAAGCTGCCATACAAGAATCATCAAGAGGATTGCAATTCCTGTAGGAACAATCACATTTTTGTATAGGCTCCCCACTACTGAAAACAATTCTTCAAATAATGAAAGATTACAGGACAGAAGTTCTGTAAACATATTTGTGATCAGTTCCATCATATCCACGATAAACTGACTGCACATTTCGCGAATGGCATCTACCAACAGCTCCAAAAGCCAGCTCATGTTTTATTCATATCCATAAGAGATACCCTCCTTTCAAAAACCGGGAGAGCACCGGTAAGAAATCATACATCAGCCCGTAAACATACTTTTCGGAATAATTTTTTCCAAATATGTTACAATGGCACCCAGGGTCATAAGTGCAGCCCAGCATACAACAATACGTTTCAGCCAGGATCTTGACTCATCCACGGTTCTGCCCGATTTGGAAAAATTCATTAAAAACAGGCACACCGCAGCACATACCACCGCTGCTACAGTAGCAATACCGGCCACATCTGTATATACTGTCTGCATTGCATTTTTTGCTGTTGCAAAGATATCTGACGCATAAACCGGAATGCCTGTCAGTGCAATTACATTAATTCCCAGATACGACATAAAGAAAATACGGGGAATCATCTTTCTTTTCAGATTTCCCGGTGACAGATAAACCTTCTGTTTTTCTTTTTTTAATTTTCCTGCCATAAAAATCCCCCTTTCCTGATAGGCTCCGAAGTCACACTTCAAGGATCAAGTTTTCGGGCAAAAAAAGACAGCCGTTATAAAAACAGCTGTCTTTAATATAAAATTCTATGGCTCTCCATGCATGATACGCATGCACAGAACTTTACGCTAACATTGTATAAATTCTAAAATCAGATGTCAATATCAGTGCTGTTGCAATACAGATGCAATACTGTCGCATCCATTATTTCCTGTATTCATCAACCATTTCTTCCAACAAATATTCCCTCACCTTTTCTTGATTATCTTCAAGCTGTTTCTTCAATGCTTCGATTTCTTTTGAATGATCCGCTATTTTTTCTTTTTCATACAGATTAAAAATAAAATTAATTTTTATAAGATCATTGTGTGCAGAAAAAAAACATTGTTCTGAAAATTCCATCGCCTGTGAAAGAAAATTTTCGAGTGTTCCATCGTCCCCTTCAGTTTTTATAAGAAACCGTCCACAACATCCCAATGTTGCAGTATGCTCTTCTTCATCAATGTTCAAAATCATATCCCAGCCCTGTGCATATGCTACCTTCTCAGCCATAGGATACAATTCCGAAAGCAGGTAACAATAAGCTTCATTACTCCTCGATTTTACATATTGCGATTCTTCCAGTTCCCTTTGTTTATTCGTAATATCCAGGATCTCACTGTCCCACTCTGATTTACCTGGTTTCCAAAAATCTTCATTCTCAAGTAGTGCATCTAACTCTTTTTCCGAATCATCAAGATACAACGCTTTACGTTTCATTCTTCCTCCTCTTTCACACCCTAATACCAACTCAATTACTATATCATTTTTTCTCATTCTTGATCAGTATAGCGGACAATATTATATCGCGTTTTTTCATACAATAACATCAGCATTTGACACCTATACTGGTCAATGGAGGATGACTTTTATGGAGCAAAAATTAAAATGTGACGTATATATTGGTAAAAATCTTCGCCGTCTTCGCGAAAAATTTGGATTATCCCAAGAAAAGCTCTGTGCAGAATTACAGTGCAGAAATTGCGACATTGGTCGCTCTACTTATGCCAAATATGAAAACGGTGAATTAAATATCCGAATCAGCGTCCTTATGGAATTAAAAAAGATCTATAACTGTTCTTATGATGAATTTTTTGATGATCTTGATTCCCATTAAACACAAAAATCAATAGTTTCTGGATCACAGTTCCAAAAACTATTGATTATATTATACTTCTTTTATTCGTATTTGCATACCTAATTCTGTAGTGCACTTATTTAATCTGCAATCAGGAGCATTTCTTCTCTTCTACTTTATTTTCCGCTAATCCTGCAATTCCATCTGGCCTGCTTGTTTCCATGTTTTGGTTGGAATTCCACATTTCTCCAGTTCATCCTCATATCTGATACCATTTTTTCTTTCAGAGAGACCAAAAAAGTACTGACTGACGCCAATACTTTTTTGATCCAGGATTATATGCTCCTTTGTCATGCCACCAATGCTAGAACATTGGCTTCTCTTCCATAGTGATCAATACAATACCGTACTGAATCTGTTTCGAATTTTACATAGTCTTCTGTCTGTTCAATAATTTGCCGTACTCTTCCTGTGGTTTTCCAGATACCATTCTGACAATATCTTGCTTTTTGTCCTACCGTTAATGGAAGAATTAGGTTCCCATGTGCCATGATCATCGGCTTCGTCTTCATTCGTGCTCCTCCTTTCTTTGAGATTTACCTTGTCAGAAATATTCCTCCTTTCCTCCAAAACGCAAAAAAAGACACTGACTATTCATAAAAATAATCAATGTCTTTCTGCTTTTTCGATAACCGAATATACTTCAGTTTAAATTATCCTTCCAGCAAAAAGCCGGAACAAAAGTTATATATTTCCGCAACCAGCAGAAATAAATGTTATACATTTATATCATAACCACATCCTATCACTGTGTCAATACTCATTACTTAATCCAGATCATTTTCTGCATTCCATTTTTCAAACGGAAATTTAAAAATACAACTAATCACACAACATACAAATTCCTGGTACAAATCATCATCAAAACCAGTATTCAAATTAGCATATTTAAGCATCAGGGGACGATACATTTCTACAATCAGCTGTATAGCTTCCCTTTCGCTCATTCTCGCTCTACATAAAACCCCTACAAAATCATCCAAAGTTATCTCCCATCTGTTTTCGTATTTTTCTGATTGCATTGTAATAGCTGTTTTCAGCCTGTTTTGCTGTCATATTCAAAATACCTCCAATATCATCGAATGATTTTACATATACTATACGGAGCATTAATACTTTCTGCTGCAGTTCCTTCAACGAATACAGAGAAACATAAAGAACAGGATCATTGATTTGATCCAGAAAAGAATTTACATTGATTTCATCACTCAGAACCATATCTACATTTAAATCCATCTTATCAAACAGGTCTTCTGTCTGCTTTTGTAAGATTTCATCTATTCCTTCATCATCCATGGCTATTTCATTATCCAGAATCTTGCCTTTTTTTATTAAGTACTGCTTTTGTGTATTCTTAATTGCAGTCTTCACATAAGCACTAAATTCCTTTTTCAGTTCTTTTTCTGTTTTTGTCATATCCGCATTCCTCCAAAATGATCTAGTGTATACAGTAATCTCTGAAGGAGGTGGTCTTGCAATACAGACATAAAACAGGACTGCCGGAAAATTACTCCAGCAGCCCACGCAAATCAAGTAATTTATACCCTTTCTAATTTTAATACCGATGCCCTTCCAATCTTTGAGCCCGGTTTAATTAGTATGGTAAATTATTTCACCCCGGGAAGTCGGTTCTAATCCATCATTTAAAGTCAGCTTTATGAATTATACTATTTTTCGCAATCTATTTCTTACTTTTCACTGTATTTTCACAATCACATATGAATTTTTATGCATCTGAATATATTTACAAGCTATTCTCTTATTTTCTCTGTTTTTATTCCTGTAAAAAATCATTTATATCACCATCAAAAGAATCTATCTCATCTGCGGCAATATTATCTGTTTTTTCAAATGCGCGATCAATTTGTTCCGAACTCATTTCTTTTTCCTGCTCCTGTTCAATGTATCCCGTCAGCTGTTCTTCTGACAGTCCCTGCTGAAAAAGATAACCGCATTCCGGACATATCCTGACTTTTTTTGATATCTCAGAATCACACTCAGGGCATTTTTTTCTGCCCTTTTCCTGAATTGCCAGATATACAATATCCAACATAAGGAAAACACTTCCTGCAAACCCTATCCAAATATCTGTTTTAAATCCTGCAGCCCGACATGCATAACCAATCAGCTGCACTCCACATATACCGCTTAAAATTTGCACTTGTTTACTACGCACCCACATACCTCCTATTCCAGATCTTCAAACATCTTGTAATTATTTTTTATCAGAAGAACTTCTGCTTCGTCTGCTTTACAATCACCTTCCAGATTTACAAAATGATCTTCCTGCAAACTCTTTTCCAACAGCTGCTGCTCTGAATGATCTTTCTGTATATATGTCCCGTTATCATTTCCAGCATCACTTGCTTTTGCTACAACTGCTGTTTTTTTATCATTTTCTGGCTTTGCTTCTGGTAACAGCTGTTCAGCATCTATTTCCGGAAACACATACGAAAGCAAACTTTTGCCGGACATTTTCCAATATGCCAAAAATGCCCGTACAATGTATTTTGCTTTATTATGCCCACAGGAATTTAAATACTTTACAACCAGCCTGTGCATTTCATCTGTTTCATCAAACCGAAGATTAAAACGATATTCGTCTTTCTTTCCCATTTTTAATCCTCCCGTTCTTTAGCTTCTATCTGAAACTGCAATTTGTATCCTTTAGCATTTGCCTTAGGATCATTAATAATAAAATACTCCCCTTTGAAGCGTTCCCAGACTACCTTGATAATTTCAGACACCAGAATGGCTCCTCCACCCATGAATACAGTCTGTGTTGTTCGAAAGTCAATGCCAAGCTCACGGAACGTTCCGAGCAATTCCGTTACATATCCAATCGTTACCTCCCGGACTCGTTCTTTAAGTTCCTGCATATATCCTGTGTTTTTTCCAAGAATGATGTTATCAATATCTTCTTCATCAAGTGCAATGCTGTATTTTTGGCGTATAGCAGCCCGAATTCTGCCATACAGACATATCACGCCACTTTCCAGAGAATCAACGTGTTCCTTCTCCAATCTTCCGTATCGGAGGATCATATAATCCACCGTAAACCCACCAATATCAATAACAAGAACTTTCGGAAGTTCGGTCAAATGACGTCTTGCTGCCAGCACACAATATGCAGCATAGGCCTGCACATACACTTTCACCTCATGAATCAAAATCTGATAAGAGGTACCGCCATACTTAAAGCCAACCACTTTGCCATCTCTTTGGAAATACTGCTGAAACTTTTTTCGGTACTTTCCGTAATGTGCCGGTGGTAATCCTACCAGAAGTTCTATCTCGATCAGCTCATTAGGTGCTAAAACCGCCTCTTTTTTCATCGTATCCAATTCTTTTGCAATGGCAATCAATGTAAGAATGTAATAGCGATCATCTTCTGTCTTGTCTTCCATGTAAGATATCCTTCGGTTTGTTGTCCTGTAATATTTTCCACCAAATTCAATCACTTCATCGTTTTCTCCAGGAATCGTATCCAATACATCTATTCCTGAATTAAATTCATAATGTTCTGTTTTAATCATCTTATTACCGGTGTCAACTGATATAACCATATCTGTTCTCCTTTCAAAATTCCGAATTTTTATGCGTCTTTTTGTACGTCTTTTCAGCTTCAATATAATTTTTTCGGAATTTCTGTGTCAACAGAATCGCAGAAAAATTTTTTGTACCTCATATTTCCTGAAACTCTTCGCTAAACTGCTTCATCATTTTTTCACATTCACCTTCACAGCCCCAAAGTATACTTCCAACTGCCTCGAATGCCTGATCTCTCCACCGGAAATAAGTAGTTCTGTGAACCCGTGTAAGCTGAGGACAATGTGGTTCCAGTTTATCAAGGATTTCCTCTACATTTTCTGCTTTGTAAGCCGACATATAACTGTAATAGAGCACCCAATAATATCTCTCGCCCTGCGGATGATATTTTCTCATCAGATCAACGGACTCATCCATCAGTTTTAGAAATTTATTGGAATGATTAATCGACTCCACCCGTTCCTTTTCACTTGCAAGATCCGTATCTACATCCATGCCCGCCTGATATAAACTGTCCAAAAATTTATCTACATCGGTTCCATACTCTAACTGAAAATGTCTTTTGACCTGATTAATCTTAATCTGCATTTTCCAATTTACCGAACGATAAATTTTAAACAATTTCTCCACGTCATGATATGCCGTATTTTCTTTTCCCTTAAATTCCTCTGTTATAATGCCTGATCTTCCTTTTGGCATTTCTTTCCACCTTTCTTTCCATATTTTTCATTATAGAACCTCTCCAGTTCAGCATCTGCCTCACTCGCCTTGACCAGACAGCAATATAACCCCGTAATAACACATGCCAATACTACCAAAATCACTAAAACTATTTTCCAGATAATAAGCATCCTCCTCATCAATTATTTTCCCCTCTGTATAGAAAGAATAAAAAAAAGTACCATTTTCTGTAAAAAATAAAATTTTTTTGCAACTTTTTTAAGATTTTTTTGGAATCACACAAAAAACTGCTGTTATCTATGATTTTCACCTATAGATAGCAGCAGTTTTAAACAATTTGATTCTTTTCCCAATAGTCTCAATGCCAACAATCATATGAATTTTTCTAAACTTTATGCTCTGGAGCCTGACTAATACTTTTGACAGTTTTCCAAGACGTAAGAAGTAAGTGATATGCTTTAAAGTACAATCCGACGCCGTTATCTTTAAAACACACAATATACAATTCTCCATTACATCTGAGAATTTCTACCTCATGAACAAATCTATTTGATTCCACAAGATAGGCCGTATCTCCCGCTTTCATCTTCTCTCGCTCCTACACTTAGTATTTCATTCATTCTTTCTAAAATCAGAAGACCTTTATGATCCACAAACGTTTTATCAGAGGCATTTTCAGGAATTTCTTCCTTTACAAGCATTGTAAGCAATGCCGTACAGAGCTCATAATCAGCTTCCGGAACACGTTTCAATTCTTCCACCAAATCAATCGGTTCTGTGATCAGATAGTCCGTATAATTGCTTTTCCAGTCTCCTGTTGCAGCTAATAATCTCTCATACTGGTCCTCATACAGATTTTTTTGATTCAGCAATAATTGAATTTTCTTTAGTTTTTCACTTTTTCTCAATTTACTACACCGCCCCATTTTTCGAATGTATGTTCTTTCTTAATCTTATCACATTCTCTTTCAATAAGCCAGCTCTAATTTATTTTCATATAAAGAACCCATTCAAACTAATCTGTCCATTTATCCAGCTTTTCTGCACTGCTTTATGAACCTTGTCATTTGGCATATCATCACCTATCAAAAATGCTGATTTCGGATTATGATTTATACGATTAAGGCGCACACTTTTTTCATCATAATTTGCATAACAATACTTGCACATATGCGGACAACTATTATAAGCACCAATATCATTTCCCAAATAACATGCACACTCTTTTCTAAGGAATTGTTTTTTCGGCATGTCAAGTGACATATGAATGGCATTTTCATAAATCTGCTGTGTCATACAGCCATTACAGTCTGCTCCAAATGCAGCAAGTTCCGTTCCCTCCCCACAAGGCCGCAAAATCATTTTGTGCTCTGTGGCAATACGTGTCATACGTTCCCCAAGATATTTTCTCTGCTCTTTGGATACCATTTTCACTTCTGGAAAATTCCTTTTTACTTTCTGGTATAAATCAAGAAAACTTATCACGCAATTTTTTGTATACCCTTGTAAAGCCGCAGATATGCCCTCAAACTGTTCCAAATGATACTTGACAGTATATTTGTCATCGATAAAAATCGGATCGTATCTCCAGCCAATATGCTCTTCTCCTACAATTTCTGATATCTGCAGAAATGCTTCAATGATTTTTCTTTTACTTACAATTGTTTTAAATAATCCTGGTTCGATGTCTGCTTCATATGGAGTGATTGTGATATACCAGTATGTCCTGTAAGATTTCAGCAAATCCATATACTTCAACATAGGGACTGGATTTTTTGAACAGAATACAATCAAATCAACGACTTCAGGATCAAGGCTATATTCTGTAACCTGTAAAGGATCATAGGGATTTCTCACTCGAACATACCCTTCACGGATTCTATTTGTAAACCATTCGGAATAAAATGCAGGTATATCGGTTCTCATACTTGCATGTATAATCATCCTGCGCTCTCCTCTCGCGGAAGATAAATATTACAATATTATTACAAAAAATCTTTTATGAAGCAGACATTATTTCCGTCTGAAGCATAAAAGATTTTTTTAATGGTTGTATTAAATTTAACTTCATATTACTTAAAAAATAGATAATTGCAAATTCGTTTTCCAATGCCATGCAAATTTAAAAAAAAATGTTTAGGTTGTTTTCCGACGATAATTTTGACCACAGTCTTGTTTCTACTCAGGCATATTTCTTACCACTGAGTACCACTTATCGTTAAATGCTCATAAGTTCAAAATTCTTATAAAGCCTGTATTTATGCGGTTTTTCAACAATACCGAAATTTCACTAATGCATCATAGGGCTCATACCTTTACTACTCATAAAACTCCTTATTTCACACGGCTTTACGCCGCCTTTATCTTAAATCTGACCATGTTTTGACACAGTAGAATGTTTTATGACTGTGTCAAAAACATGGTCAGACAGTGGTTAGTTACATTTTTGAAACTTATTAAGTTTAACATAAATAATTAATGAGTTCAAGGTATCGTAATGAGAAAAATTTAGGATTTAATTCTGTAATAAAAATGGCGAGATGCTTATCGTAACGCAACGACAGCAGAACTCTGCACAAATTCTTCCTGCTCTGCATACCACTTTCCATCACTGACAGGCATTACAAAATCCACTTCTCCGTTTTTCAGGCAGTCCAGCATTTCCTGCTGGTCATCAAAGCATCTGTAAATGATCTCCGGATCATAATCACCGGAAAGTGCATCAAACAGATCCGGTACGATGTCCGACACAAGGCCGGTCGCAGATCCGTCCTCTGCCTTATCGCAATATGGCAGATAGTCTGCCAGGTAGCCCACCGTTATCTGAGCATGTTCCTTCATCCACTGCTGTTCCTGCTGCGAAAGAAAAACACTGACCGTTGTTTCTGTATAATATTTGTTTCGCAGCTCATCAACTTCCACCGCATCCTGCTCATTCATAATGGACATTGCCATATTCAGTTCACTGAGCAGATCCTCCCTTTCCTTTGCAGTGCACAGATAAAAAAGCTGCTTGCCGATCTTTTCGACAGGAGTGATACCAGAGTAAGAAGAAACCACATTATCGGCACTTACAAACCCATCGATCTGCTGTTCATTAAATACCCTGGCACATTCCGTAAGATCCGAATAATATTCAATCTCAATATCGGCACGGTGTCTGGCTTTCCATTGTTCCAGTGCTGCAGTCATACGCTGATCACCTTTGAGCGTACCGATCTTCTTGCCACTGTATGAGGCAATGTCGCCGCACTGCATGGAGCTATCATCCGTATCCTTATAAATATAAAAAGTCTCATTCAGCATTTCACTGTCCGGATAGCCGATCTGATCCACTCTGTCCTCAGAATAAGCCACACCTGCCATCAGATCGATCTCGCCGTCCTTCAGCTTTTCGAACAGTTCATCCCATTCGCCATAAACATACTCATATTTCCAGCCTGTATAAGATGCAAGTTTCTGAAGATATTCGTAACTGTATCCGCTTTTTGGAGACCTGTCATCCATACCTTCCTGAAAATTATTCGAAAAATAATAGCCTACTTTTACGGTTTCCGCACTTTGCGCAGAAACATCTACAGTGAACTACTCGGCAACAAGTTACCAGAGCATCTGAAATCTGGCGGGATACCGCCTTT
>NZ_QULA01000035.1:7258-33353 GCF_003481595.1 Blautia sp. OM07-19 | reverse complement strand
AAATTTGCGTGTCTAACTCATCACTGAAAGTAACGAGAATGCGACACGCAGTTATTCAAATCTTTCTTCTTTCTTTGCCATGTTTATTCCTCCTCGTTAAGTGTTAAATCCCGATTTCTATTTTTGTTTCCATAGCATGGTGTATTTTTTTTCACCAGTAGCTTCATCCAAACCTTCACATTGAATAATGAACCCTTCTCTTTGGTAAAAAGAAATTGCTCTGGCATTCTTCTGGTATACATTTAATCGTAAGCTAACTTTTTTATCCTTAATATAATCCAATAAAAGCTCACCGATGCCGCACGACTGCATTTCATCAGAGACAAAAATACCTTCTATATATTCATCATTTAGTCCTATAAATCCTTATATCATTTTATCCGCTTCATACACATAGACTTCGGATTGTGACATCATTTCTTTCACTAATTCATAATTACTTTTCCAGTATTGATTGGAAATAAAATAATGTGCTTTCAGATTTGTCTTTAACCATATGTCAGCGACTCTATCGATATCTCCGTTCAGTAATTTTCTAATCATAACAAATATTCTCCACAACTACATACTTTATGCTTTTCTCTTTTTTTCATTCTATCACAAGCTCACCATTAATCATTAATTTTTTGATATTTTTTCTTTTTCCCCACTGTAAAACAGCCTCTGAGCGTTTCGTTATATAGAGGGATACAAATAAGAGCAAGATCCACCCTAGTATTACTGTATCGCCATTTTATGACTACGGCATACCTCCGGGTAAGTCTCTTGATGGGGATTCCGATTCCCCATACTCTCGTACAGACATCAAAGATATCTGTTGGCTCTCTATCAAAGATAGTCGCAGCACTTTATATAACCGGAAGGGACAGCCGGTTAAAAAGTGTAATCGCACATCCAAGATGTCTTATTAAAAAGGAAGGAGGACTATGGCACCTAAGAAGAAAGAAAAGAATCTCAAGAGAAGTAACATCATCACGTTAAAATTAACGGATATTGAATTGGCAATGTTAAATGAAGCCGCTGGCATCACAGGACTTTCCCGATCTGAATATCTAAGAAAACTTCTGCTTGAGAAGCAAATCAATCATCAGATTGAAGTTGTTGCAGACATGAACGATCTCAGAAAACTGGTCAGTGAATATGGAAAGATCGGATCGAATCTCAATCAGATTGCCAAACATTTTAACAGTAGTGAAAGTCAGTCACATGCTGTAAAAAATGAAATTCATCAGTGCATCACTGACTTATTTCAGCTGAGAAAAGAGGTACTGAAACTGGCAGGTGGTATGGATGGGCTGAACTGTGATCCGATGTCTTTTGACAAGACTCGCTATTATCTGGTTGGCTAGACCTTGGATAAACCATATTCCCTCCGGCTTGACTACACACCCTTAGCTGGGCGCACAAGCCATGCATTGTATGCTAAATGGTGCATCCGAATTTGTCAATCAACTTGCTATTGCAGTTACAACCATCGTATTTAACCGCACTGCACTCTCCTTTGCCGGTGAAGACGGTGTCGCCGCAGTTTCCATCATCATGTATCTGCAGTTTTTGTTTATCGGTGTCTACTTTGGCTTTTCTATGGGCATGGCACCACCTCTGAGTTATGCGTATGGCGACCGAAAAATAAGAATTTGCCGAAAACTGGAAAGCTATGCTCGTCGCTTTTTCGCAGTAGCTCCGATCATCATTTATGCACTGACCTACTTTCTTACTCCAGTTGCTGTATCCGGTTTCGCAGATACATCCAGCCCTGTATTTCCTATTGCAGTGTCCGGAATGAGAGTTTATGGACTTGGTTTTCTATTTTCAGGAATTAATATTTTTGCTGCAATTCGAATGATGGCATATGGAAAAGGATATTTCTCCGGTCTGATCACATTTTTACGTTCATTCCTACTATTACTTTTATTTCTGATTGTACTGCCTTTGAAATTTGGTTTGACTGGAGTATGGCTCGCCGTTCCTGCAGCAGAAGCTCTGACATTACTCGTTGCTGTATGGTTTCTGCGGCCGATTCATTGCTAAAATAAGACTCCTTTATAGAAGAAACATGACATTCACTCTGACTTTAATTCTTTTCTCCGTCAGATTCCGTGTCTGTCTCTGAGTTCTCTGTTAAAGAAATGTATCTTCCTCAACTATTGTCTGCACGAAGAGCTGCTTTCACTTGAAGAACTTACTTCTGTCGGACAGGCATTGTCTGAGGGTGACGTTATGTCAGATGCCTCTCTTCTTTTGGAAGAAACTTATCAGAAAAAGGAAAATGAACAGCACAACCAAACTTATATTCTTGAGGAACAGCTTCTAAGACTTGTCCGCACCGGTTAACTGATCTTCTTGGAAAGGTCAGTTATACTTTTGCAGAAAAGGTAGCACAATCAAAAACACCGTCCCCGGAATCTGCTGATGGCGGATATTAGAATACTCATATCAACCGGCTTCGCCACATGATCATCCATCCCGGCATTCAAAGCAGCCTGTACATCCTCTGCAAATGCATTTGCCGTCATTGCAATAATAGGAATCTCCTTTCCGTCCGGACGGTCCGGCAGATTTCTGATAGCTTTTGTCGTTTCATATCCATTCATTTCAGGCATCATAATATCCATCAAGATCAGATCAAAAGTCCCCGGAGCTGTATTGCAAAACTGTGCCAGGGCTGATTTTCCATCGGCAGCTCTGGTTATAATCATCCCTTGTTCTTCCAATAGAGATACTGCTATCTCGGCGTTTAAATCATTATCCTCTGCCAAAAGGACATGCAAACCATGTAAATCTATATCTTTCCTTAACTTTTCTTTCTCTTCAGCTTGTACCTGTTCTGCTATAAGCAGGGGGATTTCTACCGTAAATGTTGAGCCAACCTCCTGTCTGCTGCTGACCTCAATTTTTCCACCCATAAGATCTACATATTTCTTAGCAATCGCCATTCCCAGTCCGGTTCCCTTATAACTGGTTCTTGCTCCATCATTTTCCTGACTGAACTCATCAAATATTCTGGTCTGGAACTCCTCACTCATACCAATTCCGGTATCCGATATACGATAGCGTACGATTATATGATGCTCATCATTACCCGGACAGTTTTTTGCAACAAATGAAATAGTACCTCCGTCTTTTGTAAATTTGACTGCATTGCTGATAATGTTGAGCAATACTTCCCTGATTCTGAGTTCATCTGCCATCACATAAGGAGTTTTTAGTTCTTCTCTTGAAACATAAAAATTAAGATCACGGCTTTCCGTATATCCCCTTGCAATCGACAAAACAGTATTTATCATATCCCTGAGATCTACCCGTACTGGTTTATATTCCAGTTTACCGCTTTCAATGCGGCTGATATCCAACACATCGTTAATCAGTGTCATCAGATATTCTGAGCTCTGCCTGATCTTTTTCAGGCAATTCTCCACTTCTTTGTCCGGTTTCCTCTTCATGGCAATATCCGTGAATCCAATAATTGCATTCATTGGTGTCCTGATATCATGGGACATATGGTTCAGAAACGTCGTTTTTGCAATATTCGCCGCATTTGCATTCTGTGCTTCTTTCAGGGCTTCCATCTGTTTTTTTCTGCTTACTGAAAGGGAATAAACCAGAAGAAGTAGTACAAAAATAATCACTAATGAAACCACAATTCCTACACCTGCATACTCTGCAAGGACATCCTGCAAGGTCATTTTCTTTTCCGAAACAGAGTTCTGCGCAAGGACAACACCATTCAAAATATTGGAGGACTGCTCAATTGCTTTATTGATAATGGCAGCTGCTCTTCTGTTTTCTCTCGTCGTGAACATCGCTAATTCCTGCCGTTTTGCCATCTCTGCAAATGACAGACTTCTGGTCAGTGAACTTTCATTAAGAAGATTGATCTTTGAAGATGGAATAACAGTTGCTCCCACTTTTCCATTTGCCACTGCTTCCAGGCATTCTTCCTGTGTGTCATACAGTTTGATCTCTGCGTCTGGAAAAAGAAGGGACACCATCAATTCAGAATACAGTGAAGTCTCTGTCGCTGCGATTGTGGTGAGACTGCTGCTATATTCATTCCCTTTGTAAATAACAACCGGCGTAATATCAAAGATTTCATCCGTCAAAACTACCTGAAATTGTTCCTGTGTATAAAAATCCTGAATGATAGGACCTGCAATATCTATTTTTCCAGATTGCAATGTCTCATTCATCTCTACTCCCGTGGAACATGGAACTGCCTTGATCGTAATTTTATATTTTTCCTGAACCGTATCCAGAACGGTTCCAAGGATTCCTGTCAGTTTCCCATTTTCTTCACCACAAAAAGGGAGATTATCCTTTAGGTATCCCACACGGATTGTGTTTTCATGTGCATCCAGCCATTGTTTTTCTTCCTTGCTGAGTGCATAATTTATGACCGCTTTTCCTTCATAACGGGCATACAGCTTGCTGCTGTAGTCCGTTTCTGTATTGTTGATTTCTTCCAAGGCAGAATTTAATTCCTTTAACAGATCCGGTCTGGATTTTGATACACCGAAATAACAGTCACTTGCACCGATATTGGCAATGGCAATAAAATCGCTGTTGACAGACAGTGCCGGGACCACAAGTGCATCCAGTTCATCTGCATCCAGTTTTTCTATCATTTCATCATAGCCTTTACAGACAACCACCTCTGCCTGGATCTGATTGCTGTCCAGCCATTTTTCCAGAAGTTCTTTCTGATTACTTCCATCCGCAGCACCGATACGACAGCCATTCATCTGCTTTGGATCACCATTCGTAAGATTCGTATGATCTTCCCGGGTATAGATCCAATATCGTTCTGTTCCCTCTGCATATGTCGAAAAATCGATAGATTCTGCTCTTTCCGGTGTATAACTGACACTTCCAAGTATATCTATTTCTCCATCTGCCAGCATTTCCAGACACTCTTTAAATGAGCCATAGACATATTCATACTTCCAGCCGGTTATATAAGAAATCTTCTGGAGATACTCATAGCCTGCTCCCTGCTTGTGTTCCCCATAGCCGCCTTCCTGAAAATTGGCATATGGGAAATACCCAACTCTCACTGTTTTATTCTCTTCCTCTATTCCCTGAGTTGTTTTCCCGTCACTTTTAATTTCTGACGCATAAGCAGAAAGCGGTACAAAGAGTAACATGATAAGTGCTAAAATGCTCAAACATAATCTTTTTTTCTTATCTTTTTTCCTGTCAGTTTTTCTATCTTTCTGTTCATTCATTCCCTCTTTATTATCCATTAAAGCGGACATTCATGCCTGCATCAAATGCTCTTTTCCTGTCTTCTGCAAAGGCATTTGCTGTCATAGCAATGATCGGGATCTCTGCCTTCATCTTATCATCTAAATGCCGGATACACTGGGCTGCCTGATAGCCATCCATATTTGGCATCTGGATATCCATAAGTATCAGATCATAAGTACCCGGTGACATTTTGTTCGTTATATACGAAAATGTCTTTCTGCAAGAGCAAAGAAAGACGCGTACTTATACCATTGTATTGTATAAAAAACATTATGTGATAAAAAATATTATAACAAAACCGTATGAAATTGTCATCATTACTCAAGCTTTATGTCTATTTTCTTTTACCCCATTGCAAAACATCCACTCAGCAAAATGAGGCAACGGATTTTCCGCTGCCTCATTTTCGATTCAATTTCAGGCATATCTCTCGCCTGAGCAAAATTATCTTTCATTATCATCACATATGGCAATCCGTTTCATCTGTCATCTCCTTTCCCCAGACTTCCGCCAATGTCGAGAGCAGTTTATCAACCTGGATTGGCTTCGCGATATGACCATTCATTCCGGCTGCAAAAGCATCTCTCTTATCTTCTTCAAATGCATTTGCTGTCATTGCAACGATCGGTATGTATGCTTTATCCTTATCTGGCAGGCGTCTGATTGCCTGTGTTGCTTTATAACCGTTCATTTTCGGCATCTGAATATCCATCAGGATCATATCATATGTGCCTGCCGGCATTTTTTCTATCTTATTTACACACTGAATGCCATCCTCCACACGCTCTGTCTTAAGACCGGCACGTTCAAGTATTGCCTCAGCAATCTCTGCATTCAGATCATTATCCTCTGCCAGAAGGATTTTCCTGTCTTTAAGGATTTCACTATATGTTTCTGGATTTTCAGCATAATTTTTTACATAATAGTTTTCATCCGCTATCTTATGTTTCAGTGTAACTGTAAAAGTACTGCCCTTTCCAAGCTCACTCTCTACATCTATTGTTCCACCAAGCAGTTCAACATATTTCTTGACAATTGACATTCCCAGTCCGGTTCCTGCAATTTTGCTCTTTGTAGTATTCCGCTCACGCGTGAATGCCTCGAAAATATTTGTCAGATACTCCTGACTCATACCAATTCCTGTATCACTCACCCTGGTCCTCACTATCATATATCCAGGCTCACTGCATGGTAATTCATCTACGTTTATCATAACAGAACCACCGGATGGAGTATACTTCATGGCATTGCTCAGAATATTAACAAATATTTCTTTTACCTTTGTTACATCTGTCAGTATGTGCTCATGTTCTACATTTATCGTATAATGAAGTGCAATATTCTTTTTCTTTGCTTCATCATCGAATATTTCAAATAAGGTCTGCCAGATATCTTCAATCATGCCATAGTTCTCATCAATCTCCATTCTTCCACTTTCAATCCGAACCATATCAAGTACATTATTTATGATTGACAGAAGAAGATTTCCTGACTGCTGCAGTTTTTTTAAGTATTCTGAAGTTTCAGGCAAATCCTTTTCTTTCAGTTCATCCTCCATAAGCTGTGCATATCCCAGAATCGCATTCATAGGAGTACGGATGTCATGGGACATATTGTTAAGGAAACGGGTCTTTGCAAGACTGGCATCTTCTGCTTTTTTCAGAGCGATTTCCAATTTGTCATTAAGCTTTTGTGTATCATTTGCAGCAAGCTTTGCGGCAGCTTCTGCTTTTCTTGCCTTCCGTAAAAGTACGAGGATAATACTAATGATGCTGAATACGAAAAATCCTGCCGTGACAAAAAAAGCAAGTATGTTGTCTTTTAAAAAATCAGAAAATGTTACCTTATCTACAGTACTGTCATAGATAGCAAGTGCACTTGTAAGCATATCAGATGGCATAGCCTTTAAGGTTTTATTCAGTATTGATAAAAGGCTTCCTTCTCCGCCTCTTACTGCAAAGCATGCCTCCATTGTTTTTGTAAGTGGAAAACTCTTGAAATTTTGTCTGTTATCATATATCAGCGCCTGGCTTGCTCCCATGAGGAAACAGTCTGCTTTTTCCTGTATGACCATATCTGCAGCATCGTCAAGCGAATCACAATCTACAAGCTTCCATTGTGGATAGCTGAAAGCAATATACTGTTTCAAGGCTTCTTTTTCCTTTGGCACAGCTACTGTATACACCCTATCCTCATCAAAGTTTTTCTCATCAGTTACCGCCATCAAACTGTAAGTCCAGGCTGTGTTTGTAAGTGCATATCCATTTTGTTCTGCAAAATATGGATTCCTGCCGGCATAAAAAATCATGTCAATCTCACGATTCTGCAGCGCCTGAATTATTTCATCATAATTATCATATGCCTGTATATTAAATTCCAGTGTCTGATTTCCCAGACAATCTTTGGCATAGGAGCTATATTCCGCCAGCATACCGGTAAGTTTTCCAGTCTCTTTATCCATGGAAAAGATTGCCGGATCATTGTTCAAAAATCCTATCTGGATACCTCCATGCTCTTCCACCCAGATCTTTTCTTTACCTGTAAGTACCTGAATATAATCAAGTGTAAAATACTTCTTATACAGATCTACTTTAAAAAAAGGGCTGTCCTGATCAAGCTGACGCATAGCATAGTCCAGCTTCGTCTTGATATCGCTGCGCTCTTTATTTATTGCAAAATATATACCGGATTTTCCAATAGTTGTAACAGATGATATTCCCTGTTCAGACCAGATGGATTCCTCCAGAGATACAAAACAGTCGATCTCATGATTTGCCAGTTTCTTTTCGACATCATCATTATTATTCACATTTACATGTTCTGTATGTATGCCATTCTTATTTTCCCATTCTGTCAGCATGATTTCAGGTTCTGTGCCTAAGAGCACGCCTACACGTTTTCCATCCAGCGACTTAAAATCAGAGGTTTCAATATCCATATCCGATAAATCAGCATAAAGGATATATTTTTCCTCACCCATCGGTTCATCCGGGAAAAGCATCTTTTGTGCACGTTCATCGGTGTAAGAGATATCACCCATGATATCAATCTCACCATTTTCAAGCTTATCAAAACAGTTGGACCAGTCACATTTCACATACTCGAATTTCCATCCGGTATAACCTGCCAGAGCCTGCATGAGCTCGTATCCATAACCCCGTCTGACACCATTTTTGTCGACATAATTGAAGGTATCCTCAAACGACCCGATACGGATGGTCTGCGGCTGTTGTTTTTCATCATTATTCGTCTCAGCAGCCTGGCAGTGTACTGATAACATCACCCACATTCCCATGATTACAAACATAGCTGTGCATAATACAGCTAAGTTTTTTTTACTTTTATTCATTCTTCTATTTCCTTTATTTATGTGGCTTTTCTTATACTCCTGACACCTGATCCAGATTCTTCTGTAATGTACTGATCAATTCCTCAATAACTATTGGCTTGGATAAGAATCCATCCATACCACATTTCAGGGCTTTCTTTCTGTCCTCATCAAAAGCATTGGCAGTCATGGCAAGGATGGTGATTCCCGCCAGCGCCGGATCATCCAGCGCACGGATCTGCTTTGTAGCTTCATATCCGTTCATTACCGGCATCTGCACATCCATCAGCACCAGATCATACTTACCTGATGTTGAATTTTTAACTTTCTCCACTGCCTCTGCTCCATTTTCTGCGGTATCAACCAGGAATCCATATTCATTAAGGATCTCCACCGCAATTTCTCTGTTCAGTTCATTATCTTCCACAAGCAGTATACATCTGCCTCTGAAATCTGAACCTGCTGCCGGAAGAACCGAATCTTCTGGTTCAGACTGACTCTGGCCGATGGCAGTCATCAAAGTTTCTCTGATATCCGACATGAACAGAGGTTTCGCACAGAATGCAGTCACTCCTGCTGCCCTGGCTTCTGCCTCAATATCAGACCAGTCGTAAGCAGTCAGGATAATAATCGGTGTATCATCCCCAAGACTGCGGATCTGACGGGTTACCTCAATGCCATTCATATCCGGCAGACGCCAGTCGATGATATAAGCGTGGAATGCATCTCCCAGTTCCATAGACTGTCGTGCACGGAGAACAGCCTCCTTACCGGAAAGTGTCCATTCTGAACGCATTCCAACCCTCACAAGCATTTTTGTCACACTGTCGCAGGTATTAAAATCGTCATCTACAACCAGTGCCTTAAGTCCTTCCAGTTCTGCGATCTTCTCTGTGCGTTGATGCTCAGGCTGAGTTCGAAATGGCAGACGGACTATAAATTCGGTGCCTTTGCCCTGCTCTGTCTGAACCTCAATAGTACCGCCCATCATATCCACAATATTCTTGGTAATGGCCATTCCAAGTCCTGTACCCTGAGTCCTGCTGACTGTGGAAGTACGCTCCCTCTCAAAAGGAGAAAAAATCTTCTGTACAAATTCCTGACTCATACCGATTCCATTATCCTTAACCCGAATTTCGTACAGCTCACTGCCTTTCTGTGTTCCATGACACTGTCTGATCCGAACAGAAACGGTTCCTCCTGCAGGTGTAAACTTAACTGCATTGGACAAAAGATTCAACAGCACCTGGTTCAGCCGCGTCTTATCACAATAGACATCCTCATTTGTAACATCCATTGCATCCATATAAAGTTCCAGCTGCTTTGCATGGATCTGACCACTGATGATCGTCTTCAGGTCATGAAGCACCTCCGACAGACTGACCTCCGTTTCTTCCAGATGGATCTTTCCACTCTCAATCCGGCTCATATCCAGTATATCGTTGATCAGTGAGAGTAGATGGTTGCTGGATGAAAGTATCTTACCCAGATAATCCTGAACCCTTTTTTTATCATCAATATTGCTTACTGCCAGTGTGGTAAAACCGATGATCGCATTCATTGGTGTCCGGATATCGTGAGACATGTTGGAAAGGAAAGTACTCTTTGCCTTGTTTGCTGTCTCTGCCGCACGTACTGCCTCAGAAAGTGCCTGGTTCATTTTCCAGTCAGAGGTACGATCTGACATAACCAGGATATATTTCTTTTTCCCGTTTACCTCACTGCCCATTGCAATATTATGGAACCAGCGTTTTTCCCCTGTCTTCAGATGAACATATTTAAAATCCCCTTCCCTCTGTTCATGAACCTGGATTTCCTCCAGATAATTCTTCTCCGAATCTTCATGTTCTGCCGGATGCAGTTTTCCCAGAACACGAATATCTTTACGAATCTGCTCTGCTGTAATACCCAGCAGCTTTTCCGCATTTGGGCTGACGTAATCTGCCTGATATGTTTTGGCATCCAGCATCAGAAAGACGTCGTCCACGTTCATTGAAAGTTTTTGAAATAGCTCATCACGGTACAGGATCTCCGTATCCTTTCTTCTGAGATTGGTCCTGTTTGTTTGAATAATAAGACTGATAAGAAAAGCAGCAATACAGAGCACCACCACACCAACAAGAAGCATTGTACTACGCTGCAGACTGTTCATACTGGCATTGACAATATCCGCCTGGACAAGTCCCAGGAACATCCAGTCCTGAATATTCGATTTTTCATAGACCAGATAATAATTTCCTCCATCCAGATTCAGCAGCATCGCATCGGTACGTCCCGCTTTAAACTTCTCCAAAAGTTCATTGAGCTCTTTTTCAGACATATCAGAATGCTCTCTCAGAAGACCAAAGAAATTATACACGTTCCCCCATGACTCAGAAGAATGATCAATCACAACACGACCATCCGGATGAACAATTAAACTCTGGGCATTTCCATTGAAAGCAGAAATATCCAGCACTTCTACGATATCAGAATTTTCATAGGCAATGGCAATCGCATCATATTCAAATCCCTGATATATTCCATGAGCCTCAGGTGTGGCAAAAACAAGCAGCTGGGATTTTCCGGGAAGTGCCGCATTCGCTATCACATCATTTCCCTGCCGGATATCCTCTCCAATATCTTCCTGTAATCCAAGGTATCCGGTTTCCCCTGTTGCCATCTTATAGTTCCCCTCAGCAGACAGAAAATAGAATTCCATAAAGCCGGCATCTTTCTGCGCTTTCTTTATATAATCACGGATTTCGTCTTCGTTGGAAATATCCTGCAGATTCTCGCCCCACATATGAAGATATGTCAGATTCTTATCTGTCAGTTCTCTCAGCATGTTATCAGACTGATGAAAAACTTCTGTCAGATGAGAAACACTTTCCTCATAAATAGTTTTCGACACAAATCTGAAATACTGGAAAACCATCAAAACAATTCCCACCAAAACAGCTATGAAGACCGCAATCCTTAACTGTTTTCTCATAACAGTCTTTTCTCTGTTTGTATTATGATTCTTAATATTCATTCTTCTCATCTCACATTAATGTAATCTTCTGGCTCTGCAAGAACGGCATCACCATTTGAAATATATCCTGTCCAGGTATCCTTCACAGAAGTATCTCCTCCGTCAAACACTATATTATCATCTGTCGGATAGGCCTCCATGTGTTGTGGTGTCGCCAGGCAGGTTACTGTAAAAGTATCATCGTCCTGAATTTGTTTTCCGTCCTTTGTAACTTTGCTCAATGTGTAACCATCATCTGTTTTCTTAATTTCCACAGAAATACCACTGAATACAGGCAGAGAACCACAGTTAAACGGAATAAAGCCTCCCTCATAGCCTTCTACAAAATTTTTAACTGTCTCTTTCAGTTCAGCACCGCTCATCTTACTGCTGTAAGCCGAAAGACCATTTGGCATGATCA
Source organism: Blautia sp. OM07-19 (assembly GCF_003481595.1). Lineage (NCBI taxonomy): Bacteria > Bacillati > Bacillota > Clostridia > Lachnospirales > Lachnospiraceae > Blautia > Blautia sp. OM07-19. Next base: position 21,362 of record NZ_QULA01000035.1, on the reverse strand, counting down.
TGTCTCCCGCCATTTTTTCTGTGTAACCGGCTTTCAGTACGTTTCCCGTAAAGCTGTTTCCGGTCGCGATCAGCACATCTGTCCCATAGATGCCACGCAGAGTGTTTGCCATAACAGAATATGCTGCATTTCCTCCACTGCTGTGAAAGCGGTTTGAATAGGATTTCTGCGAATCCAGCACGATATCCTCAGAAGCAGATTCTTCCTCAAGAAGCTGAGAATTAAATGACTGATACGCCTGCTCTGCATCGTATTCTCCAGAGATCATTTTGGAAACCACATCCTGGGAAACAGAGAAGAAATCATTTGACGCAATGCGGATATACATATGGTTTTCTTCGATCACAGGTTTCACATCCTTCAGATATTCTGTAAGCTTAAGATCCACATCCTGACTGTAGCTTAACAGATCCTGTCCATCATAAACAATCCTGTTCTGCGCATCCGCTGAAAGCATTGTGTTCAGCACCTTCATTGCTTTCTTTCTACGTGTTTCATCTTTTGTCAGATCACGGTTTAAAGCCACCTGGAAATATGGCGTAGTCATAATCCACTTTTCACCGTTCTCCTGAAAGAATGGAAGAAATGTCGTGTTTATGCCCTGATCCTGAAACATTTTTACACCGGCAGAACTGCCAAAGTACATGGCAAGCTTGCCGCTTTGATACATCTCAACTATATCGTCATAATTCATATCCAGATCATCCTGGCTAAGCCCTGTATCCTGGATGAACTGCTCCATACGTTCAAAAGCCTTCGGCCAGACAGTACTGTCCAGGCCTTCTCTCTTTGTATTATCCGGGTCACTGTAGGTGGTACGCCACTTGCGTCCGTCTACAGAAGACAGCTCTGATGCAGACAGACCCTGCAGTGTCTCCATACAGGTATAATCATAATAATAGTCTGCAGTAAACCCACGGATTCCCACCTCTTCAAATGCCTCGCAGGCAGAGACAAAGCTTTCATAATCTGTTGGCAACGGGATATCGTATTTTTCAAAAAGGTCTTTATTCACTACAAAACCATGTGCATCTGCACACACCGGAAGCCAGTTTACGCTTCCATCTTCATTCATAAAACTACTGAGATATGTATCATAGACAGCTCCTGCCACATTGGTTGTGGAAAGATCCATCAGACTGTCTTTCAGCGGACTTGCATCATGCAGTGAAAAACGACAGCAGGTTATAATATCCGGCAGTCCACCGTTTTCCTTAAGAAACCTGTAGAAATCCAGGTCATTGTTCCCTACTACAAATTCAACATTGATATCCGGGAGCTGTTCCTGAATGTATGGTGCATATTTCTCATACAGGTTTGTGCTCCATAAATACACCGTGATTGTTTCTGCATCTTCTTTTTCCGCACTCTTCCCGCCACAGCCTGAAAGAAGTGTTATGGCTGTCACCATCGCCAAAAGCACAGCCAAAACTCTGTTCCATTTTTTCTTTTTCATTATGAATCCTCCTCTGAGTTTCCTTTTCATTTCTTCTGTTTTACAGTGTCAAAATACCCGATAATTCCTATATATACGTCTTTCTTCACAGGCGACCACAATGTATGCAATTTCAGTTTATACATCTGACTGTTATTTTCCACCGTCGCTTTTATCTGCACAGAGATTTCTTTATTTTGTACAGATGTCTGGTGTAACAAACCCCGAATATATTGAACATCTTCTTCAATTACTCCAAATTCTTTGAACAGATCAAATTTCGGATCATCCCTCTGACATAATATCTGCTGTTTTCCGTTTAGTATAGTTAATTGACCTGAAACCGCATTGTAATCAACTGAATTCATGCCACTGTTCGATTTGAAGAAATCGATTTTTTCCTGCATGACCTTGACAAGACTCTGTGAATAAATCTGGTTCGGTAAGGATTTATCACGGAGTATTTCATTCGAAAGTCTCTGTGCTTCATGAGAATATTTATTATCGTCCATCTCTTTACCAAACATTTTTGAAAGCTGAAGACTCAGTTCTTTCAGACACTTAAGAAGGAGGGGATTAAATTGTCCGCACTGTCCATCCAGGATCATTTGAATCGCTGTGTCATGATCAAATGCTTTCTTATAGCATCTTTCACTTGTAAGTGCATCATAAACATCAGCAATCGATACCACCTGTGCACAGATTGGTATTTCTTCACCTTTCAATCCATCCGGATAGCCCTTTCCATCCCATCTTTCATGGTGCCACCTGCAGATTTCCCATGCGGTATGTACCAGTGGATGATCTTGTGGAAAGTCCATATCCTTAATTATAGCTGCGCCAAGCTCACTATGTGTTTTCATAATTTGAAATTCTTCATCGGTAAGTCTGCCTGGTTTATTCAGTATTTCTTCCGGAATACGGATCTTACCAATATCATGAAGGGACGAAGCAGTTGTGATCAAAGCAATATCTGCCTCTGTCAAAGGATAATCATCTGTTACTTTTACCAGTTGTCTCAGCATCATCTCCGTTGCTGTTTTAATATGCAGGATGTGTTCTCTGCTCTCGCTGTTACGGGATCCCAATATATTACTCATAATCCGGATCATGATATTATTATTTTCTTCTTTTTCGTAAACCTGATCATAAACCACATTTATCAGATGCTTTTGGTTCATATAGAGACCCAAGGTATTCTGAACTCTTTTCTTTACGATCACAGAATCAAACGGTCGTGTGATATAATCTGTGATTCCCAGCTCATATGCCTTACGCATAGTATCAACAGCATCTTCAGAAGATATCATGATTACAGGAGTTTCAGCAATACACTGGCTTCTTTTCATTATTTCCAGGACTTCAAAACCATTCATCTGTGGCATATTGATATCCAAAAGCATCAGATCAATTCCAATATTTTCTCCTATCATCTGGATTGCCTGATTACCATTTTCGGCTTCCAGATAGTTATAAGCATCTCCAAGAATCTCCTTCAATATGTCCCTGTTTAATTTTGAATCATCTACAATCAGGATTTTTTGTCTTTTATCCATATTTTTTATTACCTTTATCCACTCGTTTTTTATGATGTTCCAAGCACTTGATCCAAGACAGAAAGTCATGTTGCATCACTTAATGCTATAGTCCCTTCTTTATTCCTTCAATCGTCATCTCATATGCTTCTGGTACTTTTTCCAATGCCTGTTTTAACTGTATATAACTCTGATCTTCAAGGAACTTTAATGCAAATCTCCGAATCAGTGCTTCGCTGTGAAGGCGTCCCAAGACAGCTTCATAGTTTCCTCCAATAGCTTCATAGCACTCTCGCATTGTCATATTTTAGTCCTCCTGCCTAGATTTCACCGCTTATTTGACACTGTCGTATCAATTATTTCACCAATTTATGAATTACTTTTATCAGTAATTCCACATCAACTGGCTTAGCAACATGTTCATCCATCCCTGCTGCTTTTGCTCTTATTCTGTCCTCCGTGAACGCATTTGCTGTCATTGCAATGATCGGTACCTCCTTTGCATCCTCTCTGTCTAGAGACCTGATCATCTTTGTAGCTTCATAACCATTCATTACCGGCATCATAATGTCCATAAGAATGACATCAAATTCACCAGGTTCACTATTTCTGAACAGTTCAACAGCTTCCTGACCATCCCAGGCTTTTGTCACGTCAGCACCTTCATTCTGAAGCACAAATTCGGCGATTTCCATATTCAGCTCATTATCTTCCGCCAGAAGAATATGCACTCCCTTTATAGATTTTTCGGATACATCCTTCTGTTCTTCACGTTTATCCGCATCCGGATCTATTTTAAATGGAACCCGGATCACAAATGTCGTCCCTACGCCTTTTTCACTTTCAAAAGTAATGGTTCCACCCATTTTCTCGACCAGCTTCCTTGCAATGGCCATTCCCAGTCCGGTTCCGGCAAACTTTGTGCGGCTTCCCATATATTCCTGTGCAAATGGTTCAAAAATATGTTTCTGGAACTCCTCAGTCATTCCGATTCCTGTATCCCGGCAGATAAATTCCATTGTCGTCATTCCTGGCTGTTCGGATGGGATTTCCATGCAACTAAGATAAATATGTCCATTTTCTCTGTTATATTTCACTGCATTGGACAGGATATTCATCATCACACGTTTTACATACCCCGGACTTCCAATAAGATCACGGTGTATGATTTCTTTTTTCTCCCATACAATCCGGATATTCTGTTCTGCAGCAATCTGTTCAATTACAACAAGCACTTCCTCAGAGATTTTGCTCAGATTAGATGGACTCTCTTCCAGAACAACTTCACCCGACTCCAGCTTACTCATGTCCAGAACATCATTTACCAGTTCCAGCAACAAATTGGCTGCCGCTTTAACCTTTGTTCTGTATTCCTTCTGCTTCTCCATATCATCTGCATAATGGTCTGCCATATTGATCAAACCGTAGATTCCATTAATCGGAATCCTGATATCATGGCTCATCCGCTGAAGAAACTCTGTTTTTGCCTCATTGGCGGCTTCTGCCTTTTTTGCTGCTGTCAGAAGTTCTGCTTTATATTTTTCATCTTTTTCCTGCTCCTGTTTCTGATGTGCCTGATTGGTTCTGTGACCCCAGAACAAAAATATACTGAATATCAGAAAATAAAGAAAAATAACACCTGCTACACTTAATGGAAGGTTATGAAACACTTCCGTATCCGGAAGATACGCATAGATATAATAATCCCGCTGCTTCAGCATGATTCCATAACATCCGGTTCCTTCATTCTTGAGATGATAAATGTGCTGACTGTCTGTATGCTTTTTCATTGCCTGAACAACCTCGTTGCCAGCCGTATTCTGCCCCAACAGGCTCTCATTATTGCTGGCAACAACGATTCCGTCGTCTGCAACGATAATCGTTCCATCTTTCTGGATACTATAACCATTTAAAAGCCCCTGTATCGTCAGCGTATAGTTTCTGGCAAATTCAGGAGATGTGTAATAATAGATTGCAACGATACCCGGTGCATCTTTTCTGGCGCAGGCTGCAATGTCAATAAAGGATCCATCTTCCCTGGTAAACCGTTCCGAATAGCTTCTTTCTTCATATCCGGCAAAATCCATGATAATTTCTTTTTGCAGATACTCCGTAATCTCATTAGCCAGAGACTCATCCGTGCTGTATTCACAGTCCGTCTTTCCTTCTGCATCCAGTACAATGATACCATCCACCCATAGAGTCTGCAGGTTTTCTTTCAGGAAATCCCGACTTAGCTGCCCTCCGTTTTCTATTTCCATTTTAATATTTGTACTCATCTGTCTGGCACTTTCAATGGCACGGAGGAGGCTTTTTGATTCCGAAGATTCATTAAAATGGGTGTAGGTGGAGCACTGCACTTTCACATAGTTTACAATCTCCACCATTCTTTTCTCTGCTTCCGCTTTTTCTGCGTGAAAGAAATAACACAGAGATACTACAGCCACACAGATTCCAATCAGAGCACCGAACAGCTGGATTCGTTTTTCTCTTTTCTTTCTCTTAATACCCAAAATCATCCACCTCCAGATACTTCTGGGGATCATCCAGATATTTTTCAATAATTTTCAGGGATGTGCCATCCTGACGCATTTCTTCCAATGTCTGGCTCATCTGCTCACAGATTCCTCTGTCATCATCTTTTGCAAAAGCGACACCTATTCCGGTGATCATCAGAGGCTCTTCCAGAATACGGAAGCTTGCATCATAATCCTTCATATACTGAACAATAGATTCCTCATGTGCTGCAACTGCATCTACATATCCTTTTCCCAGAAATGTATAAATCAGCTCCCTGTGTCCCAGGCTGATCAGATTGCCCAGCTTTGGGATTCTCTCATCCGTCCGGTTCAGAAAGATGCCTTCCGGTTTGGTTGTGGACTGAACAGCCAGGTTCTTACCCTCCAGGTCACTCAGTTTATAGATATTACTGTTCTCATTTACAGCGACCACCTGGCGGCTTGCTATGTATGGTCCTGCCCAACGGTAATCATCAAGACGCCCTTCCATGGAAAAACAGCCCATGATACAGTCAATCTCTCCACTCTCCACCAATTCTTTTTTCTTCTCCCAGTTGATCTGGACAACGTCCACCTGATATCCCATTCTTTTGAAAGCTTCTGTAGCCAGTTCTACATCGATTCCCGTCGGTACACCATCCTCATTCAGATAATTGTATGGTGGATAGTTGTCACTGCCAAGCGTAATGACTGGCTTTTCGGTTTCTTCTTTCGTGTTATCTGTGTTTTTACACCCTGCCAGGGTGACTGCTAAAATTCCCGCAAGCAGAATGCCTGCAATCACTCTTTTTCCTTTCATTTTCCTTCTATCCCTAACTATCCTTTTTGATTCTTCTATGTCCGGTTACTTTCCATTTGTCACTGTACAGTGACCTGCGGTTCGGTACCCCCCCCCACCAGATTTTATGCTTCTGATCGTCTTTTCCAGCACCTTCATCTCAACCGGTTTTGAAACATGTGCATTCATGCCAGCCGCAAGGGAATGCTGAATGTCTTCTGAAAATGCATTGGCAGTCATGGCAATAATCGGAATCGTCTTTGCCAGTTTATGGGAACTTCTGCGGATTGCCTTCGTTGCCTCATAGCCATTCATAACAGGCATCTGCACATCCATTAGAATCATGTCATAATCACCTGGAGCAGACTGTTCAAATGCTCTCAAAATCTCTTCGCCATTTTCACAGATGGTACATTCCGCACCTTCAATCTTTAACAGTTCCGTCAGGATCTCTGCGTTCAGCTCATTATCCTCTGCACACAGGAATCTCATTCCTTGAAGGATATTACCATCCTGCTCATCCGTTTCTTCTTGTGCCGCCAGAGCAGCCGTTCCATCCTCTGCAATTTTCAGATCCAGGAGAACCTCAAAACAGCTTCCCTGTCCTAATTCACTGTCCACGTCAATGGTACCTCCCATTGCCTCAACCAGGTTCTTAGCAATCGCCATTCCAAGTCCGGTTCCCTGTATTTTGTTTGTAAGGGAACTTTCCGCACGGGTAAACGCATCAAAAATTGTATCCTTGAAATCTGCCGACATTCCCATACCATTGTCACTGACTAAAAAGCGGTACTTTGCATAGACAGATGACTTTGTCTCACATTCTTCTACAAAGAACTGAATTTTCCCACCTTCCTGGGTATACTTCACTGCATTGGAAAGCAGGTTGCTGAAAATCTGCATCAGGTGAATCTGATCCCCATTCACCCACTCATGCTGAATATTTTCTTTTATGATTGTAAGGGTCTGCTGCTTTTCATATATTTGAGAATGAAATATAGTGTCAAGTTCCTGCATAAAATCCAGAATAGAAAAGTCAGAATACTTGAAGACTGTTTTTCCTGCCTCAATCTTACTCATATCCAAAACATCATTAATGATTCCTAACAGATGCTGTGATGAAATATCTATTTTATCTGCATACTCTATAACTTTTGCTTTATTACCTGCATCATGTCTGATCAAAGACGTAATACCAATGATTGCATTCATAGGTGTACGGATATCATGTGACATATTAGACAGGAAATCCGTTTTCGCCTTATTTGCATTTTCAGCTGTCTGTAAAGCCTCTGTTGCAACGTTCTTTGCCTTTTTCAGTTTTTGATTGACTACTTCCATTTCCTTCATTGTTTGTAAATGAAGTTCATTATTTCTTTTTTCATATTCTGCTTTTTGATCTGCAAGACTAAGTCTAGAAATACTGTAGAATAATCCGGCAAAAAGCAAAAGTATAAAACCTGCCATGAGTATTGTTGTAAACAACACCGTTTTCTGGTAATCCGTCAGCACATTGTCAACAACTCCCCTTGCCACAATGCATACCAAAATGGTGTTGTTGCTTTCTATCGGGCAATACCCCAGATAATAGGGATTCTGTTTTCCCAAAAATACAACTCCGGATTCTCTGTTATCAAACTTCTTTTTGAACAAATCAGCCTCTTCTTCTGTAATAGCCTGTTCCCCTTTTAAATGTTTTAACAAAGAATAATTACGCAGGTATTTATCTCCACTCTGGTTCGTATACGTAATATTTCCGTCATGATCCAGCATGAACAAATATGCTTTCCCATGATAACCTTTCAGTTTTAACATGGAATCCAGTTTCGAATGATCATACACAGTTCCAATTGCCGTATAAGTTTCTCCATTGATAGTGTATTCCTGACATGGAATCGCAACCAGATAACCTTCTTTTTTCTTCTGATCATAATCAAGACGCACCAGTTTTCCAATATTGTATCCGTTCTTTAAGTCCAGCAGAAGTTTACTTGGCATATCAATCCGCATTTTTGTTCCACCTGCTGATATTGCCTGACCATTTTCCTGAAGGAATATAAGTGTACTTTCCGATTCTTTTTCCCATGCTTCAAAGAAACTTTTGTTCACATCCGTTTCAAGAGACAGCTCCCTCTCATGAAGTAAAAATTCCTCAACCAACTGCAGCTGGTTGTAGTATCCACTCACTTGAAGATCATAGGTCTGCTGTATCTGTTCAACAACAGCTCCCATACTGCTTTTTCCATTTTCGCTGATATACTTGCTAGACTCGCTTACCAGATACTTTGTTCCTGCTAAACTTAAAAGAATAATAAGTAGTATAAGCAACAGCCTTGTTATTTTTTTTCTTTTATTTACCGTTTGTTCTATCCCCACTTTTACTGTTCAACCTCTATATAGTCTTCCGGTGCTGACGGCTGCTGTCCTTTTGACATTGCTTCGATCCATGCACTTGATAATGTTGTATCTTTAAGCTGCTCAATCTCACATTTCGGATTTATTTTTTTCAAAACAGACATTGTGGTGTCTGTAAGAAGAATAGAGTATTCCTTTTCTTTGTCTATTTTCTTATCATTAACTGTCAAGTCCTTTAACGAAAATCCACTTTCCGCTTGATTGACGATCATTTTCATACCGGATGCAATTGGTAATTCGTATTTATTGGTTACATAAAAATTCTCATCAGCTTCGGCGAGATAATTTTCTACGAGTTCACAAACCTGTTTACCATTAATTTTTGTAAAATATAATGCTGTATCTGAACTCTTCGCTGTCATCATGCCAACCCGGCTATTGGTGCATTCTCCTTTGTACATAGAAGAAGTGAAATAATAATATGGTGCCAGAGCCAGCTGTGCATCATTTTCTTCTCTGATCATAGTTAAAATGGAAGATGCTGCATCACGGCCATTTCTATCGTTCAGTGAAATGGAATATTCATTTTCAAAATTCACGATTGCTTTTTCTTCTGGATCTTTACGATTCATTACACTGCGAAAAGTAGCATAAGCCTGTGTTTCATCCATTTCCCCTGACAGTAATCCGTGAACAGCCTCAAGACTTGCATCAAATGATTTTTGGGCGGAATATCGGATATAAACAGCATTATTATTAATTTCATCTTCCAGTCCAGGCACATCCTGCATCATGGTTGGAACATCTGTATTCAATGAAATAACACCGCTTCCATCCGCAATCAGCTTTTGCCCCTCTTCTGAAATCATACAATCCAGCACATCCAGCGCAGTATCCAGTTTCTCCCGGTCTTTTTCCAGGTTTTTGTTAAATGCAATGTTTAAGGACGGAGTCATGTACACATAGGATTCATCCGATGTCTGTGAAAAGTAAGGAATACGGATCAGCTCCGCATCCATCTGTTTCTGTAGCTGCTGCATAACCGTCGGATGTCCATGAAACATTGCTGATTTTCCCTCGACAAACATCTGGATTCCTGTATCGACGTCAATATTGATATCTTCTTTACCAAAGTGCGAATCCTTAAGAAACTGACTGGTTTCTGAAAAAATACGTTTCCATAATGTATCATCAAACTTCACTTCATCAGCTGCAGTCTCTGCACCGTTTCGCCATTCAATACCATCCAGGCTTGTAAACTCACCGATTGCCGCCGCCTGGATGATTTCATTATTAGACCAGTCTTCCCCAAGATCCATGGAATACGGTTTTATGCCATTATCATAAAACTGCTGACAAGCCTGTACATATTCCTCATAATTTTTTGGAATCTTAATTCCATACTGATCAAACAGTGTTTTGTTGGCAATGATCGTCTGCGGAATACCACAGATTGGCAGCCACTGGATTTCATCCTCCGCATTCTTATAATATTGCACCGCATAGGAATAATACTTGGAAACAACATCATAAGAAGCAAAATCCATAAGATAAGGCTGTAAGTCCTGTGCATCTGTTCCAGAAAATCGACGTACTGTTATGATATCCGGTAATTCATCATGTTCTTTAAAATAACTGTATAAATCGGTATCATTGTTACCAATAATAAATTCAATATCCTGATCTGGGAACTGTTCATGGACATAGGGTGCAATATTTTTCATCAAACGATTTTCCCACAGATAAACGGTAAGATGATCATCGTTTTTAGATACTTCTTTCTTTGACTGTCCACATCCAGACAAGACAGCAGTTGCTACAAGCACACCTGACACCACTGCTGTCAGACAACGTTTTGCCTTTTTCATACTTTTATTTTCCTCATTCTTTCCTGATAAAATCATTATTGTTACGTCTGTGAAATAACTCCGTAAAAAAGCACTGTCAAACAGACAGTGCACCTCATTTTATGCAACTGGCTGCCATTTTACAGGCCCTGTAGCTTTGCGTCCCAGACTTTCATCTGGTTTGCCGATTTCCTTATTTAAATTATAGTTTGTTAACTTATGCCGCAAAAACTGATTTTATTATACTCTAGCGCTCCCCTATGCACAAGAAAAACATTACCGTTTTAACTTCAACATTATCCTGATCCGGCTGGCCGGTGCATCCGGAGTCGCCGCCATCACAATCCTTTTGTACGGGCAGTTTCTGTTCAACGCTTTTTATATGGGACTTTCTATCAGGGTCAGTCCTGTAATTGGTTTCCAGTACGGTGTACAGCAGAGAGATCGTCTCAGAAATACATATAATATTATTATGAGATTTACCTTCCTTTCATCCATTGTTATGGTGATCTTATCTGTCCTTGGTTCCGGACCCATTGTATCCGTATTCACCAAAGATCCGGAAACCTTTCAGCTCGCATCAACCGGTTTTCGTATTTTTGCGGTCACTCTTTTTCCTGGTCATCTGTCTTGTGTCATTTCCTTATTTTCTGGGAATCACAGGTGTCTGGCTCGCCGTTCCGGCAGCAGAAATATCTGGTTTTCCCAAAGACAGGCACCTTATTAATTATCACACTAATAACACTTTACATCTCTTTTTATAAAAGGCAATTCCATATTTTATGATATTTTCCATACCATCCTCAAGAAGTATGGCATCATAATGTTTTTCTCTGATCTGCTCAACCGCCTTGTGGCAGGATAAATCAAATGCTGCACCTTCTGCATATTTTATCTCTATAATAATTCCTGTCCGGCTTTCCGGAATCTCAATAAGGATGTCACTGTAGCCTTCTCCAGATTCTGCATTGGATTTTATCAGCCAGTTTTCTTTATATCTGAGAAGCCCCTGAAGTATCCCGTGATAAAAATTCTCCTTTTTCTCTCTGCCGGATATATCACGAATACTGATTGTATGCCAGAGATATTCATTCAGAAGTTCTTCGATTTTTGCAGCATTTTTCTGAGGAAATGCCTGACAGAAAGTTTCCAGGGTTCCTGTATCATTTCTGGAAGTCTGCCGAAACCATTCCCGGATCTGAGTTATAAATAATTCCCGAATTTCCCTGTTAGGAATCGCCAAACGATATTTTCTTCCGTCTACACGGCCTCTCTGAGTCAGATAACCTGTAGTAAACAGTACACTCCATAAGTTTTCCACCGACTGATCCAGTTCACTGTAGGTCAGTTCCTGATGTATTTCTTTTATGATTTCATTTCCTGCAATCAGATTTTCAATCTCATTCTTTGTAACGCTGTCTGCTTTGTTAAGCAGACGATGCACAATTGCATTACCACTGGTATTTGACCAGTAATTTTGCGGATATGCCTCATCATCTGCCCGAAGATCATCACAGAAATTAATTGCATCCCAGGGGCAATAGACATCTGTCTTTCCAAATCGATATCCATCATACCATTCTTTCATCGTTTCATAGTGTTCTTCCAGCTCATAATATGACAGCATTTCCCTGACTTCTTTGTCTGTGAAACCAAAGTACTCATCAAACTGTGCATTTGTAATCGTAAGGGTTTTCAGATTATTCAATCCTGTAAAAATACTCTCTTTTGAAATTCTGAGACATCCTGTCAGCACCGCAAAGTACAGACTTGAATTTGTTTTTAAAACATTTCCAAATACTATACGAAGAAGAGATACCATCTGGTCATAGTATCCATATTGAAAGGCTTTATCCAGTGGAACATCATATTCATCAATAAGAAGAATCACACCTTTACCATAATGCCGGCAAAGCAGATCGGACAGAATCTTCAGGCTTGCACCTAATGTATCATTCGACATGATAAAAAGGCCACTTTCGCCCTTCCCTACTTCTATAAGCTGGCGGTATATCTCTTTATCCTCAGCAGACAACCTGCTGCTGTCAAGAAGGAAACGGAAACGTAAGGCTTCCTGCCCTATGATCCATTTCATTGCCGCCAGTGCTTCCTGAAAATTCTGTCCCTCTACTCCTTTGAGACTAACAGAAATCACAGGAAACTGACCCATGTATTCCTGACACAGTTCTTTTTCTTCTGAGATTTTTAATCCATCAAACAACGTCTTATCACAGCCAATTTCAAAAAACGTCTGCATCATGGACATATTCAGACTTTTTCCAAATCGTCTCGGCCTGGTAAACAGATTAACTTCGGCCCAATTATTCAGAAGATTCATTAACAGATCTGTTTTATCTATATAGTAAAAGTTCTGCCTGATCAACTTACTGAAAGAATCAACTCCTACCGGCAGTTTCTTTTTATAACTCACCTGTTTATACACCTCCCGAAATCAACTTTTTTGTATATTCAGTTTAACATGACGCTGTAAGCAGTGCAAGTTCTGGATCGTGTTGTTTCGGTTATATTCACTGGAACTATTTTATCAGATAATTTTTTCCAACCTGTACATGTCATTTCGTCTGCTTTTTAATAATGGGAGTTCTTCTCGTACCTGTGCTTCATAATCCAGATCCAGCTCTGCGGTGAGAACTCCCTCCTTCTCATCCAACATACCAATCACAGTTCCCCATGGATCTGTAATAATCGAGTGCCCCCAGGACTTATAATCCGCCGCTACATCTCTCATCGGGGCACAGCCAACCATATATATCTGATTATCGAGTGCACGGGCACGGAATGAAAGTTCCCAGTGTGCCGGTCCTGTCGTCATATTGAAAGCCGCCGGGACAAAAATAACCTTTGCACCATCATTCACCGTCATGCGAACCATCTCCGGAAAACGGATATCAAAGCAGATGATCACTCCCATTTTTCCAAACGCTGTATCAAAAACTGTATCACTGTCTCCTGCGGTCAACGTATCAGATTCCCGGAAGTACTGGCCTCCCGTCACATCGATATCAAACAGATGTGCTTTGCGGTGTTTGCCGATCTGTTTTCCCTGGCGGTCAAACACATAGGTGGTATTGTATACTCTGCCTTTGGCATCCTTTTCCGGTATTGAACCTCCTACGAGATAAATACCATAGTGCTTTGCATATTCCGAAAGCTGCTTCCATACTTCTCCGCCTTCTTCTTCCGCATAGGCCGGAAAATTTTCTGTCTTATAAGGGCAGCAGAACATTTCTGGAAGAACCACAAAATCCAGATTCTGGTCTTTTAATTTTTCGAGATATTCTCTGACCTTTCTGACATTTTCCATTTTATTTGAAACAGTCGGCATCTGCACTGCCGCGATTTTAATCTTAGACATTTTCCCTATCCTTTCTGCCAGCCATTTTTTACTTCTGTTTTTCCCGACAGGCAATCGCAAGTTCTTTCTCTACTTCTCCGTCTTCAGTTATCAGGTACATTTTACCACAAAGATTTATAGTCGAAAACGGAGCTGTCGGTAAATAACGTTTTTTAGAGCTGACAGCACCAAACAAAAATATCCTGACAGTTACAGAGCTTTCTGGCTCTGCAACTTGTTCAGGATATTTTTATTTTGATAAATACTTTCTGTTTTTGGT